>MGDZ01000024.1 GCA_001791115.1 Candidatus Uhrbacteria bacterium RIFCSPHIGHO2_02_FULL_57_19 | reverse complement strand
GGCTTTTTTCAGTCGTTCAACATCGATCGGCATGGGAAACCGGCCGGTTACTTTTTCTTAGTGGTTGCCGCGTAGAGCTTGACCTTGTCCACCACTTCGGAAAGAGAGTGGTCGGATTTGATGAGGAAGTCCACGGCCCCCAGGGCCAGGCCGCGTTTGACATCCTCATCCTGGCCCAGATTGGAAAGGATGATCACCGGCAGGTCGCGTATCTGGGCGTTCAAGCGTATCTCCTCCAGCACGTCGAAACCGTTTTTTCTGGGCATGATGATGTCCAGGAGCAGTATATCCGGCTTTTCCTTGGCCACCATCTCCATGGTTTCCACCCCGTCGGAGGTCATCAAAATCTGAAATCCTTCGGCCGTCAATTTGGACTTGAGAACATTCTTCAAAAACTTGTCATCCTCGGCGATCAGCACCTTGATGGCTCCGCTTTCTGTTTTGATCGTTCCAGGCATATTTTATTTCTTGGATGCCATCTTGGACGGCAGAGCGAAGAAAAAGGCCGTTCCTTTTCCTTCGGTAGAGGTAAACCAGATGCGCCCGCCCATGGCTTCAGTCAAAGATTTGGCCACATACAATCCAAGGCCGGTGCCTTCGGTCTCTTCGCGTATCACATTATCACCGCGGAAGAATTTCTGAAAGACGCGGTCTTGCTGCGCTCGCGGGATTCCCATGCCCGTATCGGAAATGGACCAGACAACCTCGCCTTTTTCCGATCGGACGGCGATAGTGATCCTCCCCCCGGGCCGGGTATATTTGACGGCGTTGGAAATTAGGTTGCTCAGCACCTGATGGAGGTATTTCGGATCGGCCACCACCGGCCTCGCCTCCTTGGAGAATCTGGTGGAAAGAGCCAATTTTTTTTCCTTGATCTTCTCCAGGAACTCGCGGAGCACGTGTCCGGTGAGTACCGAGAGATCAACCTCCACCGGAGAAAGGGCCAGCCGGCCGGCCTCGATCCTGGAGATGTTCAAGAGGTCGGCGATTAGCGCGATCATCCTTTCATTGGAGTCGCTGGCCTGGGTGAGGAACTCTTTCTGCTCGGCGGTGAGCGGGCCGGCGCCCTCGTGGAGCATCAGTTCGATGATCCACTTGATGGCCGAGAGCGGGGTGCGCAATTGATGCGAGGTTACCGAGACAAATTCGGTCTTGAGCCGATCCAGCTCCTTTTCGCGGGTGATGTCGGTGAGCACCAGCACGTAACCATTGATTCTTCCGTCGATCAGGATAGACCGGCCAACCGTCTTGTACTGTCTCCCGCCGGCCGCGTACGAAGTTTCACAGTTTTTGTCCGAATTCATTCCGCAAAGATCTATGACTGCCCCAAACGGATCCTGAGCGATCAAAGAGCGCGTGGGCAGCCCCTTCTGCCAGCCGAAAATGTTCTTGGCTTCGATATTAGCCAGCTCCGGCACGCCCAACGGACTCAAGGTCACCAGAGCCGACCCCATGGTCTCGATGACCACCTTGGTGCGGGTGAACTCGGCCCGTTCTTTGTCGCGGGCCGCTCCCAGATCCTCAAGCACGTTCAAGAGCGCGCGCTGGGTGTCGGCCGGCTTGGCCGTCCCAGTTTCCCGCTTCCCCCTTGTTTCTGTTTCTTTCATGCTTTCTTAATCGGCAAGCGCTGGCGGACGCGGGCCATCACGTCGTCCAAAGTGTAGTCGGTCTTGACCAAGAAGTCGGTGCCGCCCTCGGCCATGACCGCTTCCACCGTTTCCCCATCCGAAAGATTGGTCAGCACCACCACCGGAATGTCGGCGGTTTCCTTTCTTGAGCGCATCTCGCGGAGAACCGAAACTCCGTCGCGTTTAGGCAGCAGAAGATCGAGGAGAATCAGGTCCGGATTTTGCGTCCTGATCTTTTTAGCCGCCTCATCGCCGTCCACGGCGGTAAGTGCCGTCCATCCCTCGCTTTTGACCTTCTCTTTGATCAGATTCAAAAGCGTCAGATTATCCTCGACGATCAATATCCGCGGTTTGTTGTTGGATTTGTTGTTAGGCATATAATTCCATTATATCACAAAGCCCGCCGATAAGACGGGCTGACCAAATTCACCCCTCCCACCCTTAGACAATCAAGGGAAGCGTCTCCAGCTTGTACGGCCGGCCGGTGATGATCTGCTCGATGCGAAAGGCGCCATGGGTCGGAGCTTCGATAAATCCGTTCCAGGCCATCCTGGCCAAGGCCCCGGAATTAACCCAGTCCATCAGCCACTCCTCCATGTGCGACGGATCGAGTTGATCCGTGCCCCCGCCCACGTTGAAAATCCAGATGCGGTTGAAATCCTCCTGGCTTCCGATGGGCGGAGCCATGATGATGGGAATGCCCAAACCGGTGTAGAAAGAAAGTTCCGAGGGTTTGGTCCACAGGATGTCCGTCTCCCGGAGAAGTTTGGTGAAAGCCGGAAAGTATTCACGGCGCGTTTTGGTGTAAAGGATGTGCACTCCCCGGCCCAGTTCGCCGTTAAGGCCCATCTCTCTTACTGACTCCTGAAAATAATTGGCCGCCGCTTTTTTGGTGCCGGCCACCAGAACCACCCGCATTTTACCCCGACGCACCAGAGTGCGCACGGCCCGCAAGGCCTCCACGGCAATCCGCTTCTGCGCGCCGGCTCCACCCACCGAAAAAGTCAAAGTCAGCGGATGAGTCCTCGTCAGCAGGCAGGACCCCCCCAAGGCGGCCCGCAGGGTCTTCGAGTAACGGCTCCAGAAGATGCGCTTGGGATCCAGGTTGCAGATCCTGGCCAGAAGATCAGTTTTGATGATCTCGGCCTTTTCCCCGCCAACCAGCTCCTTGGGCATAGGGAATCCGGTAAGAAAAATATTTTCCTCCCTGACGCCGTAGAGCTTCAAGCGCTCCACCACCCGGCCGTTGGGCGCGAAATACTTGATGCGCGAGTGCTTGGGGTCGCGAGGGGCCCAAACCCGGGCAATGTCCGCGTCGCAGACCACCACGTAAATTTCTCCCGGGTAGTCGTGAAGTTCGGCGGCAAAGGCCGGCAGAAAAAAGGTGCAAACGAGCGGCAGCGGCTTGGCCCGGAGCCGTTCAATGAGATCGCGAAGTAGTCCCCGTTTCTCCAAGCCGTACATGACCTGCTTGAGCTGGGTCGAGGGTTCGGAAAGGTCGCGGCGCGGATAAAACGGCGCGATCCGCTGGTTGTTGTCGGCAAGCGCCTTGAAAATGGCCTTGCCCACGACCGGAACGGGCTGTAGACGGGAGACGAGCTCATAGAAACGCCTCGATTGATTCCACAGCAGTTGGTCGAGCTTGGGTATCCCCTTGTAGTTGTTGGCGATGACGATCTCGCCGTTCGCGGCCAGATGGCGCAGGGCATAGGCGGCCCGCTCATGGCCGTAACCCATGTCCACGGCCACCACGTAGGCCTTTGTAGAGTGATGCGCTGACATAAACTTGTTGGTTATGTTATCATGAAAACCAACTCCTCACTATCCACTACCCCCTATACCCTCTCAAATATGGCTAAACGAATTCTGATTATCGAAGACGACAAGATCATGGCTCGTACCCTCCGCGCCGAATTGTCCAACGAGGGCCTGGAGGTTGAACTGGCTTTTGACGGAGAAGCCGGCTATCAGATGATCCTCGAGCAAAAACCGGACTTGATCCTGCTCGATCTTCTTCTGCCGCGCCTTTTTGGTTTCGAACTCCTGGAGCGGTTGCGCAAACACAAAGATCGCAGTTTAGCCGCCCTGCCGGTGGTGGTCATCACCAACTATCCCGAGGACGAGTACTACCGAAAGGCCGAGGCGCTGGGAGTCAAGGATTTCGTGGTCAAATCCCAAACAAGTTTGGCCGAGGTAGTGGCTTTGGCCAAGAAATACCTGTAACCGCACCTCACGTCTCTTAGAGACGTTATCGTCTTCGTCTCTAAGAGACGATATTTTTTATCTTGAGACTGTAGAAGAACTCGCTTTCGCCTGCCTGCCGGCAGGCAGGTAGCGAGATCACGCTGTTTCTGGGCGAAAAATCGTATCAGCGACGATGTTTATACGCAGTATAAGCGGAGGAGCTGAGGCGATTTTGCAGCCGACCTGCCTGCCGGCAGGCAGGAACAGCGTGATCGCAGTAGAAATGGAGTTCTTCTACAGTCTCATCTTATAACGAAGATGTCCGGCACATCATCCGCGACGATGACCGGCAGTTCCGTTTTTTCTCCGTGGCGGCGCAGGGCCAATGAGGGATCAAGAATCCGTTCAGGGTAGTAACGCGATGTGTTGAAAAATTTGGCAGCCAGCTGCAGATCGGAAAAGATGCTGGTCAGGCCGAAAACTATGAAAGCCACCAAGGCCAAAAACCCCAACCCGATAAAAAAGACGGTGATGCCCACCAAACGGTCCCCGATCCAATGGAAGATTCTGGCCATACTGCACTTCGGAGGTTGGACCTCCGGGATTATCGAATGAAAAACAGCGCCCGGACAGTCATCCTGGTTCCGCCAAAGGCCTCGGGCGCGCGGCCGAACTCCACATTGGCCATCTGAAAATAACGATCGGAACGTTCCAGCTCCGAGAGATAGGCCGCCAGCTCCGGGAACGGGCCTTCAATCTCGAGAGTCACCGGCGACACCCTGAGTCCCCTTTCATTGCGGCTTTTTTCAAAATCAAGAGTGATCTTTTGACGGATTCCGGCGCTGGCCGCCCGGCTTTCCAAAAAAGTGATCACTTCCAGCTGGTCTTCCGGCCTTACTTCGGCCTTCTCGAAAATCGGAGCAATGGCCGCCTTGTTTCTTTTGGCCTCTTGCAGCAAGCCGTAGAGCGGCCGGCGGGCCACATAAGCCCGAAAAACCTGGTCAACCAGCCCGCGGCTGTAGAGCGACTGGTCGTAGATGCTTCGCAGGGACGGAACCAGAAGAAATCCGATGGTCACCAAAAGCGACGGCAAAAAAACGGCAACCAGGACTACCAGCGGATTTTTTATGCGAAATTTCGTAGGGCGCGGATTACGCGGACCTGCCTGCCGGCAGGCAGGTTAGAACGGATTACGCGGATTAACAGAGAGAGCCCTTTACGGCCCAAGGGTCGGCACGTCCACTTCGGCCGTGAGAGTAAAAGACAGCTGCGCCTGACGCACCAGACTTTCGGCCGGAACCTGAACGAAAGAAAACTCCGGGCTGGCCTCGAGAGCGTCGCGGAAAGAGATCAGCGCCTCGCGGCTCTCGGCCGCGCCGGAAATGTTTATTCTTCCGGAAGAGACCTCAAAACCGATCTTGTCGATAACCACCTTTTGAGCAGTCAGTCGTGAAAGCGCGGCCAGCGGCCCGCTGGGAAAGAAACTCCTGGACTGGATCTCTTCGACCGCGGCTACCATCCGGTTGACCTCCTCCACCCTGGGAGTCACCTCGGCCTGCTCGGCATTTGAAGGGCCGCTGATCACCGCGGAAATGCGCATGGCCACCAGGGTGCGCACTCCGATGAGCATAAGACTGGCCAGGAGCGCGGACATCGAAATAAGGGCGATGGACAGCACCAGACGGTTGGAATGCTGAAGGTTGACTTCCCGCCGTTTTTCCGAGGGCAGGAGGTTTAAGAGGATCATACTAATGTCCGAAGGCCGCACCGGAGAGAGCCAAGCCAACGGCCGTGGCAAAACGGATCGGCTCGCCGATAACCTCATTCTTGGCGGTTGATTTAATATTAACCAAAGGATTGCCGACCTCGGCGGGAAGCCCGGTTTTCTCCAAGAGATACTCGGGAAGCTTTTTGGTCAGCGCTCCCCCTCCGGAAAGGATGACTTTCTTCGGCCTCTCTCCGTAAGCGCGCTGGCTCCAAGCCGACAACTCGCTGATGGATCTGGCCAGCTCGGCGAAAAGACTCTCAATTGCCGGGTAGGCCTTGGGGCAAGCACGTTCATCAAGACCGCAGGAAATTTTCTGTTTTTCCGCCTCGTCTTTTCCCGTTCCCAGAGCGGCGGCCACTTCCCTGGTAATCAACTCGCCTGAAAGCGGCACGGAAACGCTCATGGCCAGCGTGCCGAAGGCGACCAGGGCCAGACTGGTCCGACTGGCTCCTAGGTCGGCCAAGATGGACGGTTGCCAGGGGGCCTCGACCGGCTGAAGGGCGTTAGCCGCGGCCACGGTTTCGATGGAAACGCCCCGAACCCGCAGACCGGATCCCTCCAAAAAAGAAACAACGCCCTCGACCACACTCCGAGGGGCGGCGGCAATAAGAACGCTCACCAGTTCGCTTTCCGGCTTCTGGATCGGAGCAATCTGCCAGTCAAAGACGACCTCGTCTTTTTTGACCGGAAAATGATGCTGAATCTCATCTCTGACGGTCGGGCCGATCTCTTTGGGTTTCAAACCCCTGGGCAGTTCGATGATTTTTAAAAATCCTTTGGATTCGGGAATACTCACCGTCACTTCCGAAACCCGGCCGGGAATACGCAGTTTGGCCAGAAGAGCTGTCAAGACACCGCGGGCGGCCGTCGGGTCGCGGATTATCCCCCGTTCATAGACTCCCGGCTCAACCGGCAGTTCAGCCGAGGCCTGGAGAATTCCTCGAGAATCGATCCAGACGGCTTTCATGGAAAGCTCGCCCAGGTCGAGTCCGATGGGCGGCTTGGAGGTGATTGATAAAGACGGTTGCGGCATAGAAACATTCTACCACTTTCTACTCGCTTCGACTTCCCGGAATGAATTCCCATTCATGGAGTCCCGGGGCGTTGCCAAGAAAACTCAAATTGGCCAAGTTCTGGTTGTAAATCACCGTGGCAAGGTTGTTAAGATAAAGGGACTCGGCAGTAAGCTGGGCCGCGGCAACACCGTTGTGGAGGTAAACCAAACCGTTCGCGGCGTAAAAGATAGTTCCTTCGCCGACATTGTTGTGCAAATCAATGGCCGCGTCATGGTGGGTGCCGTCCTCGGCTGTGGTCAGCATCATCAGAAATGACGATGGATTTCCCGATCCTTGAAAAGCGCCGTTATTCTGCATGTGGATCCAGCCGTCGGCAACCAGCGCGCCGGAAAAAGATGTAAAGGATGGATCGAGTTGAATAGAGCCATTATTGTCCACGTCAATGTTGCCTTGCACGTAAAGAGTGCCGGTAACCACCAAAGTTTGGTTATTATCAAGAATGAGATCGCCAGTGATTTTTTTTGGTCCAAGATAAACAGTTTGACTCGAGGGCGGCGAATAGTTTCCGGTAATGGTGCCTCCGGCGACCGCCTCGGCCTTCCAGGCGTCTATTTGAGCTTGAGTAATAGGAAGTGCCTTGGGGGTGGGATCTGGACTGCCCGGGAAAGATGCTCCATTTACCGTGGTGTCCTCTATTTCCTGATAATAAGCGTCGCCTTGTACTATTGAATCCTCAATGGTATTGCCGTAAGCATCGCCTCCGACTGTCACGCTTTTAATCTCGCCTTCGTTGTCCGACGTCATGTAATAGGTCTTGAAGGCCAAATCCCCGTTAGCGTCGGTCCAGACCGGCGTTGCCGCGTTCCAGTTATTCGAGGTCATGCCCTTGCCATCCCCGTATGAGCCGGGGGCGTCAATGACCCATTGGTAGTATCTTGTGGCGTTGTAATCCGAGTCAATGGCGATCCAATAGCGTGTTTCGTCATTGAGCGTAATCGAAGGCGCAAAAATTATATCAACCCAGGAATAAGAACTGCCGACAGCCGAGGCGGAGAGAGTCG
>MGDZ01000023.1 GCA_001791115.1 Candidatus Uhrbacteria bacterium RIFCSPHIGHO2_02_FULL_57_19 | reverse complement strand
TACAAATTAACTGACAAAATCCTGCAATACCTCACTGCCATTGCCGAAGCAAAGGGTATCATTGATCGTGCCAAAATTCTGCCCCAGCAAGAACTGCGCCTTCGTCGCCAAGCTATCATCCGCATGACTCATCACTCTACGGAAATAGAAGGCAATAAATTGAATATACGGCAGGTTGAAGCGCTCTATGCAAAAAAAAAGGTAGACGCGGCAGACAGGGATATTTACGAAGTAAAAAATTATCTCAATGCCTTAAAATACATTGAAAAAATCGTAGCTGAAAAGAAGCTGGTCACTGAAAAAGCAATCTTAAAAATCCACAAATTAGTTACTGATAAAACTTTGGCTCCGCAATTTTGCGGCCACTACCGACCAAGGCCGATTTATGTTGTGCGCCGCCGTTTTGGCATGCCGCAAGAAACTTTGTACACCGGGCCAGATGCCAAAAAAGTGCCGCAATTGATGAAAGATTTTGTCGTTTGGCTCAAAGAAAGCGAGGAAAAAGAATTAAACCCTGTGATTGTTGCCGCGATTGCTCATCTTGAAATTGCAGCCATTCACCCCTTCAACGACGGCAATGGCCGCACGGCCCGCGCCTTAGCCACTTTAATACTATACCAACGCGGTTACGATTTCCGCCGTTTGTTTGTCCTGGAAGATTATTATAATACCGATAGACAAGCGTACTACAAGGCCGTAAATGTGGGAAAAAATTATGATGAACGACGAACCGATCTCACTTCGTGGTTGGAATATTTTGTGAAAGGATTTAAAAAAGAAATTGACGAGGTCAAATCTAAAATTCTTCCTTTAGCTCGCCACTCAGCAAAGGGAGATATAAAATCGCAAATATATCTGACCCCTGAACAACTGAAAATCATAGATTTCTTGGATCAGATGGGGAGAATTACCGCCAAAGATGTTGAGGATGTTTTATCGTGTCCCAAACGCACAGCTCAATTGCATGTGCAAAAACTCAAAAGAATAAAAATGATCAAACCTGTCGGCAAAGGAAAAGCAACCCACTATATTGCCAATTCATAGCGACGAGATTGGCGGGGGCGCAATTCACCCTTTTAAATTGCTAATTCCGCGTAGCTCTGCTGCGCGGAGATTCATTTCTTATTCAGCTATCATGAAAAATTTCAACGGACATATTTTAGGGATTTTAAACGAAACCAGCGGCGGAGCGCCAGTTTGACCGGAAGAGCCAGTATTATCACGAAGGAAGCAGTCAAAACGTTGAAAAAAAGAGCCGTTGACTGTATGGCTAGCGCTCGCGGCTCGATAATCCAGGCGGTTTCGGCGCCGAAAATCTTTAGGATCAGTCCGAAGAGGTCGCGTAAAGAAAGGAAAATCAGATGACCGGAGGAGACGGCCAAAACCGCGGCCAGAGACGGTTTGTGTGAAAACCAGCTAAGGGCGGCGGTTCTTGATATTGCCGCCGCCGCGACCAGCGCAGAAAGCGTGATTCCGAACGGGAGAATCGACCAGTAATCGAGAAGCAGTCCGACCACTGCCGAGAGAGCCAGCGTTTGATGAGGTCCTAAGCGCA
This sequence comes from Candidatus Uhrbacteria bacterium RIFCSPHIGHO2_02_FULL_57_19, assembly GCA_001791115.1. Classification (GTDB taxonomy): domain Bacteria; phylum Patescibacteriota; class Patescibacteriia; order 2-12-FULL-57-11; family 2-12-FULL-57-11; genus 2-12-FULL-57-11. Next base: position 7,895 of record MGDZ01000023.1, on the reverse strand, counting down.
GACTGAACAGAAAAACCGTCCAAAGCGCCGGCTGAAGCAGAAAAAAGAAACCTCCTCGGATGGGGATGATGGCCGTCTCGATAAAAACCGAGAGCCAGGCGGCCGCCAGGACGCTCGCTAGACGGAGTATCTTCATAATCTATAGATCGCCTTCGGGCCTGACGATCGAAACAATCGTCGGAGTTTCGAAATCGGCCGCTGCCCGAATAACCGCCACCTGAAAAGGAATGTGCTCCTCATCACGCACTGATTCCACGGTGCCGACGATCAGTCCGGCGGGAATGGCGGGGTCGCTCTCGTCAGTGACTATCAGATCACCCGTTTCAATCGTCGATTGGGCTGGGATGAGACGCATGCGCATGCCGGTGCCGTATCCTCCTTCGAGTAAGCCCAGGACGCGTTCTCCGCGCTCGACGACCACGGAAATCCGGCTCTCTTCGTCAGTAAGAAGAACGACTATCGATCTTTCTCCGCGGACCGCGGAAATTTTTCCCAAAACCAGGCCGTCGCTGGTGGCCACGAGCAGGCCCGGGGTAGCGCCCTCGGCCAGTCCGAAATCAACGATTATAGCCCGACGTTCGGGGTCAACAGTATGGCCGATAACTTGCGCCGGAGTAACTGAATATGGAACGCGTTTAACAAAAGAAAGCGTTTTCCGCAGTTCCTGATTTTCTATTTCCAGATGGCGCAGGCGAGCCGTTTCTACCGTCAGGCGATTGACCTCGCTCTGAAGTCGTTCAAACTCCTCCGGTGATGACACGGTATTGCTGACGATCGTCGAGCGAATTAACGACCCCAGTCTCCCGAGGGCGGGCGCGGCGATGGTTCCGAGCGCCGTATCGAAGGATCGCCCCCAGATCATCCTTAGAGCGACAGGAATGACGATCAGAGTGGCGGCGGCGGCAACGATGCTCTTTATTCTCACAAAGGGTCAGAGGCCCCACAAAGGGCTCCATCAGTTTATCTGCGTCTGGAATCATCCTGCGCCGAAGGAATGGCGATGGTTTTGAGAAGATCCAGATTTTCCAGAAGAATGCCAGTGCCGCGAACGACAGCGGTGAGCGGATCATCGGCAATACGCACCGGGATCTGCGTGATCTGGGCGATTCTCCGGTCAAGGCCCTTGAGCAATGCCCCGCCGCCGCTAAGAATCATACCCCGCTCGTAGATGTCGGCCACCAGTTCCGGAGGGGTAATTTCCAGGGTGGACTTAATGTTTTCCACTATGGCATTGACCGATTTGGCCAAGGCCTCGCGAATTTGGGCGTCGCCGACGATGATCTCTCGCGGCAGACCGCTAATCATGTCTCGTCCCCTCATCTCCACCTCCAGGGGTTCTTCAAGTTCGGCGGCCGAACCGATTTTTATTTTTATGTCTTCGGCGATCCGTTCGCCAAGCACCAGCGAGAAATTGTCGCGGGCGTACTGGACGATATTTTTGTTCATTTCGTCGCCGGCCACTGGAATTGATTTCCAGACCACTACCCCCCCGAGCGAGATAACGGCGATTTCCGTGGTTCCGCCGCCGATGTCAACGATCATGTTTCCCACCGCGTCTTCAATGGGCAGGCGCGCGCCGATGGCCGCGGCCATCGGTTCTTCGATGAGATAGACCTCTCGGGCGCCGGCTGAGAGAACCGCGTCTTCCACGGCTTTGCGTTCCACCTCAGTTATCTCCAGCGGAACGCCGACGATCACCCGGGGCCGCGGGGTGATGCCCTTGGCATCGGCATGCACTCGGTCGATGAAATAATGGAGCATTTTTTCCGTGACCTCGAAATCTGAAATTACCCCCTTGAGCAGGGGGCGCACGGTCTGTATGTGGCTCGGCGTTTTTCCGACCATCTCCCGCGCGCCGCGGCCCACGGCCAAAATCTGGCCAGTGCGCGTGTTTAAGGCCACCACCGACGGTTCATTGATGATGATCCCTTTTTCGCGGACATAAACCAGGGTGTTGGCCGTTCCCAGGTCAATGCCCAAGTCGCGCGAAAATTTTCCCAGCAGTCGCTGGAACATATGAGACGTCCCTCTGGAGCCAAGCTCCTGTCAAGACGCCTACATTAGCACGAACCGTCTGATTCAGGCAAGGTACGGCGAGACGTCCCGGCTGTAAATAAAAAAAGCTCAACTAAGCCAAAAACTAACACCAATAGAAGACTGTTCCACCAGGTCAGAAGACGGAAGCGCTGAAGAATGAGAGATCCGACGAGGAGAGCGGTGATCATCATGCTCTGACGGAAGGCCGCGGATACCTCCTTGGAAAGCACTGTATCTCGGCGCCGGAAAACGGCCAGTCTGATCAACAAGCCGAAGAGTGAGAGCGTTCCGACCAGCGCCGCGGCCAGACTGAAGTAAAAAAGCAATAGAGCGAGAGATCCGGCGGAAAGAGGATCCACCAAAAAAAGAACCGCGATCCAACCGGCCCAGGCGACAAGCGAGACCAAACTCATCACAATCGAATATTGTCTGAAGGTCATAGAACGGATTGCGCATCATTAAGCATATCGTCAGCGAAGACGAATTTCAAGCGTGCTAGTTCGACCGGCGGGTTAATTTTTTTCAGCTCGGTCTGGAGTTCAGATAGAGAGAGCTTCACTTCCTCGGCGTAAACCGGACTCCGGCAGGCCACGGTCAGAATACCCTGGCTGAAGGAAACGGCTCTGACCAGACGCTGAGTACTATCATCGAAACGCGCGCCAAAAAAACGGTTGGCGGCCTCGACGATTCGAACGGCTTCCAGCGATCCGGCTATTTTATGCAACCGGATCGTTGAACCGAGCACTTTTTTTATGCCTGTCCAGGCCATATTTTACACGGCGCGGAATTCGCAGATGTCGCGAAAATCGCAGGAAGAACAGAGTCTCTTGTCTGGTGTCGGATCGAATCGGCTGTTTTTGATATTTTCGGCAGTCGCGGCGACGGTTTCCTTCACCCGCAGAAGCTGTTCCGGAGAACCGATGGTGGAAAGGGACTTTCCTTCCTCAACGTATTCGTAGGTCAGTTTGGATGGTTTAAGCCCCAGAACCTCCAGAGCGGCGATCTGATAGATCAGAAGCTGGGTCCAATCAACGGTCTCCTCGGTTTTAGCCCCTCCGGTTTTGTAGTCGATGATTTCCGTCGTTCCGTCCGGAAGCCGGTCAACGCGATCAATAACCCCCTTTAAGGATACCTCTCCGATTTTTACGACAAAGGGCTGTTCCACGGCCGTTACTCTCGGAAAATCGGAGCTGATCTCTTGCCAGTAATTTTTGAGAGCCAGCCGGCCTTTCTCAAAGCGTTCTTGGCGCTGGTCGGCTGACTCATACCAGTCGTCGATCCATCGTTCTCGGTACAAACGATCAAGATCATCCCAAGTCGGGAGTTCGACCGGGCCGTCCGTTTCGGCAAAAAGCGTCTGTTGGCTTTGAGCTTGACGTTCTCGGGCTAAATTGAAGAAGGCCTGGAGCGCGCCATGGATTGATTTGCCGAAACTGAAAACCTGTTTTCCCCTGACCGGAATTCGCAGAAGATGGGCGAATTTATACTGCAGAGGGCAGGATTCGAAGGCCTTGAGCTGGGTGAAGGAGAGTTTGTCCGGAAGACGGTATTCCGCGGAGGCCAGGCCTCCGTCGTGTACGGAGGCCTGGCCTCCGGATATGTCAGTTGAGGAGGGCGAGCTTGTAGCTAACCCCGATTCGATGAGGAACCGTGACGGTTTCTTTTTTCTCGCCCCGCCGTAATCCTCGGCGCTGGTCAGATATAGCCGGTCGCGGGCCCGCGTGCATCCGACATAGAACAATCGCCGTTCCTCCTCCAAGTGCGCGTCCCCTTTCGTGGGAGCTTCGCGGACAAAAACGTCAGGCAGCGGGATAGTCTCCTTTCTTTCGGAAGTTGGAAAACGGCGATCAACTAAGTTGACCAGAAAGACGTTTTTAAACTCCAGACCCTTGGCGGCGTGGACGGTCATCACCTTGACCATTTCCGGTCCGGCATCGGGATCGGTCGGCAAATCCCCCGAGTCGCCTGCGGCCAGTTCAAGCCGGACACGTTCCAGAAAACGCCCGACGGTCGGCTGTTCCTCATCGGCAGCGAACGATTCAATAGTTTTCCAAAAACGATTAAGAATCAGGGCGTCCTTGCGCGCCGATTCCTCGTCGCCGGAAAGCCGGGCCTTGAGATATCCGGTCTCATGCAGAAAGGCCAGCACCACCTTGCCCACCGGTTCGCGCCTGGCCATTTCACTGTGCTTTTCGATCTTGGAGAGAAGGTTCTTGATCTGGCCGGCGGTTTCCTGGCTGATTCCCGGAATTGCCGGGCATAGGCGGAGCGTCTCAAACAGGGAGACTGCCTTGCGCCCGGCGTAATGCGTCATAATAGCCAGTTCGGATGCCGGGATGTTGATTAGGGGTGTGTTCAGCGTGCGATACACTGCCGGACTTTCATGATAATCATCCAACAAGCGAAGGTAATTCAGGATATCGAGAACGATTGGTTTGGTGTACAGCCCGCGATTGGCCACGAAGTCGTGAGGGATACCAGCCAGGGCGAAGGCCCTCAAAAACGGTTCGGCGTGATCGTTGGCTCGCACCAGAATAGCGAAGTCGTTCCAGCTGGATTCGGAATCGGAATCGCGCAATTCTAGAATTTTTTCAACGACCAGCCGGGCCTCGTCGGCCAGTGAGGCGCCGTGCAGATGTTCGACGACCCCCTCCCCTTCTCTCGCGGCGTCGAGGTTTTTTTTAAGGCCCAGGGTCGATTCCAGCCGGTTGGGATTGTTGTGCTGGATGAAGCGGTAGGCGAAACCCAGGAGATTTTGCCGCGACCGGTAATTTTTTTTGAGCACAATCTGGGCGGCGTCGGCGTATTCGCGGCGAAAATCCATGATATTAGATATGGCCGCGCCGCGGAATTTATAGATGGACTGATCGTCGTCGCCGACTACGGCCAGATTGCGACGACCACCCGCGAGAATTTTGACCAACTCATACTGGGCGGCGTTAGTGTCCTGAAACTCATCAACCAGAATGTATTTAAACTGTTGGCGGTAATTAGCAAGCAGGGCGGGCCGGCTTTGGAAAAGTCGCAGGGTTTCGTTGATCAGGTCCGAAAAATCCAGGCGATCCTCCTCGCGCAGGATGGTTTTGTAGACATGAAAAGCGTTGGCCACCTCATCCAATCTGCCGATTTCTTCGACAGGAATACCCGCCTGTCCGGCGGGCAGGTCCGGTGAATCCGAGTTAAGCCGCAGCGATTTAACGTACTCAAGATACTTTTCCGGCGCGACCATCTCGTCCTCTGCCCGGGAGAAGTGGCTCACCAAGGCGGAGAGAAAACGAACTGGGTTGCCCAACGGGCGGTAGTGTTGGAGATTCAGCCGCGAAAAATGGCGGCGGAGCAGAAGCCATTGTTCGGTTTCGGACAGCATTTTGAAATCGTTAGGCAAGCCGATTTCCAGTCCATGAGTACGAAGCAAACGTTCGCCAAAGGCATGGAAGGTTGAAATCCAAAGATCAACGTAACCGTAGGGCAAAAGACGATCGATTCTCTCCTCCATCTCCCCGGCCGCTTTTTCAGTGAAAGTTAAAGCCAGTATCTCTTCCGGTTTGGCCAGCCCCGAAGCGATTAACCAAGCAATTCTTCGGGTGATTACCGCTGTTTTACCTGTCCCAGCGCCAGCCACAATTAAAAGCGGGCCGGAACCGTGGGTAACGGCTCGAAGTTGGTCGGGATTTAGATCGGTTAAAAGGTGTTCGATGCTTGACATGGCCGTTAGAATAAGCTAGAATTCGGATTTCAGGAGGAACAAATGCCCAAAAGACGAATCTTGGTGGTGGACGACGAACCGCTCATCAGAAACGCTGTCAGCGTGCGATTGGTACGGATGGGCTTCGAGATTTTCCAAGCGTCGAGCGCCATGGAGGCGATGAAACTCGTCGCCGACAAAGCGCTCGACTTGGTGATCACTGACAATGACATGCCCGGGAGAAAAGGTGTTGAACTCACGGCCATCATCAAGGAGGTCGAGCCAACTCTTCCGGTGTTCATCTTCACCGGTCTCCTTAGCGGACTTGGACCGCACAACGCCGACGCGGTTTTCGAGAAGCCGGCGGATCTGGCAAAGATATTCACCGCGGTCCTTGAATTGCTGGGAAATCCGAGGTAGCTCACGCGCGAACGAGATTTAACGCCTCGCCGCGCGTTTTTTTATTTCCGTACAGCTTGCCCCAGGCGACGATGAGCGCGTGATATTCGTTGAACAGTTTCCGCGACCTCGGCAAACGGCTTTCGAAATAACGCTGGCACGACCCGTAGTCCCCGGCATCGATGCCAGCGGCGGAGCAGAGCCGGCGGGTGTAAGCGTCAACGACGAAGACCGGCCTTTCAAGCGCATAGAGCAGGATGGAATCCGCCGTTTCCGGGCCGATGCCCCAAAGAGACAGAAGTTTCGTACGCAGCTGACTGGTAGGCAAGGATTTCAAACTTCTCAATCCCCCGCTTTTGACGAGCCAGTGCGAGAAGATCTTCAGCTTTTTCGTTTTTTGGTTGAAATATCCGGCGGGGCGGATAAGCGCCGCCAGACGTTTAGAAGGCATCTTGATGATTTGCTTTGGATTCATCGCGGCGGATAAGCGAAGATTAGCCAGAGCCTTCTCGACATTGGTCCAGGCCGTGTTTTGTGTCAGGATCGCTCCGACCATTATCTCAAATCTATGATCTCGTCCCCGCTTCTGGACAGGCCACCAGCCCTGAGGGCCTAAATGCCAGTACAGCCGTTGATACAGCGCCGCGAGGTCCATACTTCACTCAATCTCCTCGATGCGTACGGTTTCGCCATCAATGACTGCCAGCGAAAGGGATACCTCAAGACGAGGGTTGTATGTCTGGATGACCAGCGCCGCCTTTCGAAGATCGGCACAGAGCCGCGCGCGCTCCGCGGCCGCGTCCGGGAACGCCGCTCGTCCCCCGTACGCCCCGCAGTCGGTATGGTTCATCAGCACCACGTGATGGATGTCGTGAAGCTGTTTTGAGGTGTCGATCTGCCGGAGGAGGAACTCGGTGTCGCTCGGGAACTTGGGATCGGCGATGTTTTTGGCCCCGCCGGCGACCGCGACGATATCCGCGTCGCCAAGCAATCCCTTCCCTTCCAGATATTCTTTGATGGTCTTGCCGAAGCGAAAGTCAATGCAGTGGAGCACAAGGGTGGAGCAATGGTGGGCCATAACGTCAGGGAATAGTGGATAGTAAATAGTGACTAATGAGTGAAACGACTGTACCTCAGACCGGCTCGTTCATCAAGAATAAAAAAGTCCCGTCGCGAACAATGTTCGTTCGCGACGGGGTGCGATCAGCCGGACGATTTCCGGTTTCGTCAGAGGGCCGCGAACGGCCGCTCGTCAGGAGGCGCGGTGGGCCTACCCAGGACGCCGTCGATGTCCTCGAGGATCTCGAAGTCGTAGTCGTCGGTCTTGTTCGGCTTGACGTGGCCGTAGGCCAGGACATACGACACGTCGAACGGCGCGATCGGATTCATCCTCTCGTGCTCGATCATCAGCCGCCGATCGATGGCCAGACGCGCCACCCGCATGTCCTCGAAGTGGCGGCGGCGCTCGTCTTCGGCGCAGGTGAAGGCCAAGCTTCGGCCGTAGGCGGCGCAGTCCTCGTGGTGGAGTTCGAAGACTGTGCGGATCTGGCCCTGGCTCGCCCGCCAGTAGGTGGCGATGTCATCGAGCCTCGTATCGCTGAGGGCAGAGCGCGGCGAGATGATCCCCTTGGTCGCACCCGGGGGCGTGTAGCAGTAGTACTTGTAGTTCAGCCCCTTCTCGCACATGAACTTGTGCCAGTCGTCGACGAAGCGGTAGTCGCCGCAAGCGACGAGCAGCGCATCAGCCCTGTGCTGCGTCACGCCGCGCTCGATG
>MGDZ01000022.1 GCA_001791115.1 Candidatus Uhrbacteria bacterium RIFCSPHIGHO2_02_FULL_57_19 | reverse complement strand
GACAAATACATCGGCGACGCGGTGATGGCTTTCTGGGGCGCGCCGATTGACGCCCCGGATCACGCGCTTCGGGCGGTGCGGACGGCGATAGGCATGCGTGACCGCCTGCACCAATTGAACCGCGAAGGACGCTGGCCGTCGGGCATCGAACTACGCCTCGGAGTGGGAATCAGCAGCGGGCCGATGGTCGTTGGCAATATGGGCAGTAGGCGGCGCTTCGATTACACGGTGATGGGGGACACAGTGAACTTGGGGAGCCGGCTTGAGGGATTGAACAAGGAATATGGCACGGAAGCCATCGTCTCGAAGTCGACCTCCGAGCTCGTCCGCGGCGAGTTCGTTCTCCGCGAACTCGACTCCGTCGCGGTCAAGGGTAAGAAAGAGCCGGTCCGTATCTTTGAAGTCGTCGGAAAGAAAGGATTTGTGGCCGATGACGCTCTCCGGTTCGTCGAACATTTCGAAGGCGCGCTCACGCTCTATCAGGAACGGAAATTCACCGAGGCCAGGGAGCTTTTCCACGAACTTGCGCACACTCATCCCCAAGAAGTTTCAGTAAAAATTTTCATCGACCGCTGTTCGTCATTTATCGAATCCCCGCCGCCCGTCGACTGGGACGGCGCCTGGGTGATGACTAAGAAATAGCGGAAGTAGACACAAGAACCCCCGCTACTTGACGCGGGGGTGTTTTTAAGTTAGTTTGGGCTGTTGCCTGCCGGACATCGGGTTCGACTAGGCATGTTGTTTGACATCAACCGCCGCCAGGCGGTTTCATCAGAGCAAAAAGGAGATCGCCATGGAAGCGAATGTAGTGGAGTCGTCGGAAGTCTCTGGTTTTCGCGGAAAGGATCATGATCTGATTCTCCACGAGCTGCGTCAGTACTGTCAGGAATGGATCGCCGAATCCATCGCCGATCTCATCGGTCAACAGCAGTTGGCGTCCGGAGTAACGCAGATCGGGGAGGTGATTTACCGGACTCGAGTCTGTTTAGGCCGGCCAGCCGGCCTTCCGCTCGTTGTCGAGGGGCTTCTTCGGCTGGGACTGAACATCTGCGAAACGGAACGATTGGTGACCGCGGCCGAAGAAGAAGTTGAGGGAGCGGAGGCGGCCAGAAAGTTTCTGTCCGCGCTCATCGTCTGTCTCGAACGGGACGGCGACGGTTTCCGCGGCGTCCCGGGACGGATGCTGACGCTCTTCCGGTTGGCCGCCAAATGCGCGCCGTACGGTTTGGGCGTCTCCGACTGTCTGCGCGGCTGTCGCCAACTTCTCGCTCGCGGTCTCAAAGATCGCGATCTGGAAAGAATCAGCGAGGCGGTGAGGTTCATGGCGATGGTTCAGCTCGCCGAATCCGCGGATCCAATTCTCAACCGCAAGGATCTCCAGGCGGTACTAGAGACATCTTGGGACTTTTCCGGCTGTTCTTCCTTGTGGATTTCCAGGGCAGTTCCCAGTTATCTTCGAAGCCCGCGAAGAATATCCTTCGTCGAGCATCTGAAGTTTACCCGGGAATTGGAACCAGAGGAATTTCGGGAATTCATCTTCGGTCTTTCGGTCACGGAAGATGACTTGGTCCTGGTGGAAGCGGCCGCGGCGTGGTCCAAGGTGCCGCGCGCCGAGGTGTTTCGCCGCTATCGGAGCGTCAGCCAAGCGCTGGACTTCCGCCTGTTTCTGAAGATCGCCGAAGTCGTGCCGCTCTCCAAGATTCCGGCCATGATTATCTGGGTGCGCGACCCAAGACACCTCTTGGTGGTTCGCGAAACCCGTCACGGGATCAGCTTCGCCACCGTCGAAGAGATTGTCGCGTCGCTGGGCGAGCTTCCCAATTCAGCCGACCGGCTGCGGGCGATGGTAAAAGTGCGCCGCGCCTCACCCCAGGCCTCTTGGACGACCATTGCCGCTTACCTTGATGTCGCTCCGGAAGAAGCGGTGATCTCGTCTCTGCCTGCTGAACACGGAGGAGTGGAGAGGAACTCGATCTTGTCCATTCTCCGCGCCGGCATCAGCGTCAGGACCGAGGACTACCTGCGACTGACGCGCATCGTGGAAGTTTTGGCAGTCGAGCCGAAGGAAGCGCTCCTGCTGCTGGAAGAGTACCAAGCCCAAAAACGGCTTCGGCTGACGGCTTTTCTCCGGGCATTGCGTTTGGAGCGGGCGATCAAGATCGAGGCCGGACCATTGGCCAGGCCGTTCTCCATGGCGCTGGCCGAGATCCTTTCGCCGCGTTGGGTGCGGCGTTTGGAAGCCGCTCCTTGGCGGTTAAATTCCGTGATGGAGCGTCGAGCAAAAAAACTCAAGCCGCTTCTAGAGCGGCAGGGGATTGGGCGAGCGGTTGTTGAAGACAATGACCGGCCGAGCCAACCGCCAGAGAGAGCCAGTCAGCCCCCACCCGACGTCTCCTTGGTTCATCGTGAACTGGAGGTCGAGGGTTTCGTTCCCCAGGGGATTGACCTCGAACACATCCAGGCCATTATCGTTCAGGGTCTGATCAGGCCCGGACGAAGCGGCTTTTTCATCGGGGAGAATTACTGTCCGCTGGAGCATGTCCAGAAGATAATTCGGCGGAAACTGGGGAAGCGATACAACCCAGCGGCTTACGACCGCGCTGTTGAGTGGCTGTTGAACAGCCGGATCATGCTTAGCCGGAAATGCGACACGGTCTGGAGCTTGAATCCCGACGAGAAGTCAGCCGCCTCCAGGGAAGCGGCAGAGATCATTCGTTTGGCGCTAGCCTTCGCCCACCGTTTCCGTAACGGCGCGACGCACTAGACAGGCGAAACAAGCATTGGGGGAAATGAGGCCACCGCGGCCTCTTTTTTGTTTATCTACCGATTTTTATCCACTATTTATCCACTTGACTTTTTTGTTTTAGATGCTACGCTCACAGTAGGTCTCATACGCTCAATTGATGTCAGGTTTTGGACTAATCTGACACATAGGGAGTCTGCTTCCAAACGGTGCCTGCGAGCTTGCCCGCGGTATCCGAAACAAAGCAGAAGGGTCCGGAAACGGACCAGCCTTATATCGTTCGAACCCGTGGGTTCGATACTGCGGGCACCCACCTGGTCAAAAAGCCAGAACACCGATCAATCGAGCGCGATGAGGCCTTTGAGGTTGGATGATCTTCAATTCGACTTTGTACATGAAAAAACGAGCGTTAATCATTAGCGCGGTTATTGGAGCGTTGTTGATCGGGTCAACGGCTCTTTTTTTAATGTCGGGAGCAAAAGCGGCCACCATCTACTCCGGGGATTTGATCAAAGGGTCGAGTTCCTCGGTGTATTATTACGGCGCCAATAGCAAGCGCTATGTTTTTCCCAACGAAAGAACATTTAAAACCTGGTACTCGGATTTTTCCGGAGTAAAAACAATCACTGACGCCGAACTGGCGGCCATTGCTATTGGCGGAAACGCGACCTACCGGCCTGGCGTTAAAATGGTGAAGATTACCACTGACCCCAAAGTTTACGCGGTGACGAGTGGCGGCCTGCTGCGCTGGATCGCCAGCGAAGAAGTCGCCGTTTCTCTTTACGGTTCAAACTGGAACCAGCAGATTGAAGACGTGCCGGACGCGTTTTTTGTGAATTACCAAACAGGGAATGCGATAAGCTCGTCGTCTGATTTCGACAGAAGCGCAATAACAAACTCGGCTACTTCCATCAACTTCGACAAAGGTCTGGTTTCGGTGGAGACGCCGGTCCAATCGACTCCCGAGGCGTCATCCGGCGGGCCAGCCATCCTTTTTACTGACATAGTTAGCGGACCCAGTACCGGCGGCCAAGATAATTTGGGCGCTTTTATCACCATCTGGGGCGAAGGGTTTGGCGGAAGTCGGGGAAGTTCCACGGTGACTATCGGCGGTCGGGAAGTGGCCAAGTACGTGAATTGGGGAGAAAACAACGCTATTGCTCGCGGTTTGGACATGATTGTGGTTCAGCCTGGAGGAAACGCGGCTTCCGGAAACATCGTTGTCACGGTCAGTGGGCGGGCAAGCAACACATTGCCATTTACCGTGCGCAGCGGAAATATCTATTTTGTCATTCCCGGCGCGACTGGCGCCAGCGATTCAAACACCGGCTCTTACACCTCGCCCTGGAGAACCATTTACCAGCCGCGAAGGGTAATGCAAGCTGGGGACATTGTTTACATCAAGGGCGGGACAATCAGCTCTTCAGACCCAGATCATCCGGGGTGGGATGCCCTATTGCTTCTATCGTCTGACACCGACCCGCAAGGCACCTCTGATCGCCCGGTCTCTTACATCGGTTATCCCGGAGACCGGCCGATTCTCTCCAGTCCATCATCAAATCGTCGGGGGATTATGATGGATCAGATGTCTTATTATGTAATTGCTAATCTTGAGTTTACGGGAGATTCGGCCACATTGGGGTTGGCTGGCACTGGTCACCGCGCGATCGGCAACTATACGCATGACAGTCTCAATTACTCTGAAGGGGGCGTGATCGGGGTTACTGGAAATACTTCAGGTTTGAAGATTTACGGCAATTACTTGCGCGACAACGGCGGAACGGATGAAGGTTTATCCAGCCATGGTTTGTACATCCAAGGTTTTGGAACCAACCAAGATATTGATTTTGGGTGGAACCAGATTAAAGACCAGCGCGGCCGGAGGGCCATTCAACTTTTCGGACACGTGGCCGGCGACAAGATGGACAACATTCGCCTTCACGACAATTTGATTTCCGGTTCGGTGCGCAACAATATTATTCTTGGCGGAAGCGACGGCGGCACTGAAGTGATAGGCACCATCTATGTTTATAACAACATCATCGCCAACGGGGATGATCAGGGGCTGCGCATCAATGATCCGCAGGGAATGGTTTATATCCAAAACAACACATTCTATAACAATGGCTTGTCGGGATACGACGGTAACGCGCAGATCTACATTCAAAATGCCGGCGCCGGACGAATCACGGTGCAAAACAATATTATCTACGCTGAAGCTGGAGAGACTTATTACCAACTTGAGCCAGGAGTGAGTTCTTCGGTATTGAACGCCAGCAATAACCTTGTCTACAACGCCGGCGGATGTCCGACTTGGGAATCGGGATGCGTTAACGCCGATCCGCAATTTACAAACAGGAGCTCGACGGATTTTCGTCCCAAAATAGGAAGCCCGGCCATAAATACCGGAATGAATACCGGCATCAGCCGCGATTATCTTGGCGCAACCCGCCCCCAAGGCGCGTCCATGGATATTGGAGCATTTGAGGTTGTTCAGTAAAAATTTCCTTAAGGAATCGCAACAAGGGAATGGGGACAATCGTCGAAGAACCCGCAAGGAGATGATTCATACCCAAGGATCGTGATAAGAAGACTTTCGAAGAAGCGTTCGATAGATTTCAGCGACTGACAAGGAGGGTTTTGAAGCCGACCACCAAAAAACAGGAGGAGTGGATCGAGAATGCCCTGAAGTTCATTCGGAGACACATGAAGAAACAAATTCGAGAGAGATAGCGCTCTCTGAATCGGTTTGGCCACTAAGATGGTTTGATTAAAGACCCTCTTTTTTTGTTTAGAATTCGTTGGTTTTATATTACGCTATAGCGTATTATAAAACCGAGTGAAGATATTAATTTTTCCTCCGGCCTCTTGTTCGATTGTGGAGAATAGAATTCTCTGCTAGAGTTTATTTATTGTGGACTCGATCGGGCTATAGCGCAGTTGGTATCCACACTTCACGAGATACAACCCTTCGTCGCTCGAACGTGGCGAAATGCTTCACCACGTTACTCGCTCCTTGGGTTGTAGCGCGCACCTGCCTGCCGGCAGGTAGGTGCATGGGGGTCGAGCAGGAGTGAGCCGTGAACTGCTTCACGGCGAACCCCGCGAGACGGGTTCGGCGATGTTAAGACGCAGTTGTACTGCGTCGAAACCGCCGAACCCAGGGCTTCTCTCCGAGTGGACGAACCACGAGGAGAGAAGGACCTTAGATGAGTTGGAACGAGAAGCAAACTGTTTTACTCCGAGCCCAATGAGACGGGTCGAGTGATGTTTTGAAAAAACAGCGAGACCCCGGCTTTCGTCGGGGACTCGGTCGGGCTATGGCGCAGTTGGTAGCGCGCATGCATGGGGTGCATGAGGTCGCGGGTTCGAGTCCCGCTAGCCCGACCGAGGACCGGACGAAAGATGAGGTCGGGGGTTCGAGTCCCCCTGGCCCGAAAAAGTTTTGAACGAAGAGATGAGGTCGCCTGCTTGGGAGATGTGTCTAGTGTATGGGGTACAGGCCAAAGCCTTTCCGGCTGATCAAAAAAGAAAAATTGGCCCAATATCAATAAATGTACAAGGGATTCCAGGAATTAAGAAAAGATTTACTTAACGTGCTAGAAGACGTAAAAAAGCAGATCAGATAACCAAAAACCCCCGCTTTCGGCGGGGGTTTTGAATTACGTCTGATCCACGTAATTCTCGATTCCTTTGAGTGTCCGGATTATTGAGATCGCCGCGTTGCAGCCGTCGCCGACGGATTTGGAGATCTGCAGATTGCCGCCAGTAACTCCGCCCGCGGCCCAGACGCCCTTGACGCTGGTTTTGCCATCCTTGTCGATTTTTATAAAACCATCTTTTTGTTCCAATCCAAGTTTATTAGAGAAAGTCGTGCCTCCGGCCGTACCCAAGGCCAGGAATAAGCCCTCGAACGCCTCCTCTGCGCCATCGGAAAATTTCGCCGATTTGAGGAGCGGCGCGCCGGCCACTTCCGTTATTCGTTTGTCAGAAAGCGGAATATTTTTTTCTTTCAGCTTGGCCAGAAGCGCCTCGCCGATTTCCCAAGGGGATCCTTGCGAGTAAATGGTGATCTTATCGGTAAAGGTCGCGAGTTCCAATGCTTCCTCGGCCGCATGCGGGCCATTGCCGACGACCGCGACTTTTTTCTTTTTGAACAAAGGACCGTCGCAAGCGACACAGGTGTGTACTCCCTTGCCCAGAAAATTCTTCTCTCCGCGGATACCGGCTGAAGGAATGTAAGCGCCGGTGGCAATGATCACGGTTTTTGAGTTGAAAATTTTGAGCGTGGCCGTGGTAACTTCAAAACCATCCTTCGATTGTTTGAGATCAACCACTTCATCCCGCAAGAATTCGCTTCCGCAGCGTTTGAGCTGTTCAACGCCGTTCTGGAGAAGCGTCAGTCCCGGGGGATCGTCCGGCAATCCGAAGTAGTTGCTGATGATTTTTCCGTAGGCCAGCGCGCCCTTCTCGGGCATTCCAATAAGAATCGTTTTGACTTGAGCACGGCCCAAAAACAAACCGGCCTGGATTCCGGCCGGACCGGCGCCGATGATAATGGTGTCGTAATTTGTCATCGACGGGGCTAGGGATTCGGGAGATCGCGTGGTTCAAGCGGGCGCTTGGCAGGCCCTTGTTTGACCGAGAAGTCCGCGCCAAACCGCGATCCGTGGCAGGGACAGTCAAAGGTCTTCTCTCCGGCATTCCACTCCACGGCGCACCCCAGGTGAGTGCAGACCGCTGACGCGGCTTTCACCTGGCCGTTATCATCGTTGTAGACGGCCAATTCGTCGTTTCCGACCTTGATCACGCCTCCCTCCCCGGGTTTGAGATCGGATGGCTTCATAAAAAATTATGAAGATTTCGCCAGCGCCTTCAGGCAATTGGCGCAGATGCGCATACGCACTCCGCCCACTCGTTTGGTGAGCAGATTAACAAACTGCCGTTTCTTAGTTTTGATGTTCGAGTGGGAGCGGCTGGCGGACATCATCCATCCGCGTCCGCATTTTTCACAAGCCCTGATCATAGTGCACGCATCCTATCATATGGTATAATCGGCATCAAGATCCTATGCTCGACCTCCTTTTCGTCCAGCCAATGCTTTTCGTCGCCGTACTGGCGGCTATCATGGTGGCCTTGACCGTCCATGAGTTTTTTCACGCCGGCGCCGCCACGCTTTTAGGCGACTCCACTCCCAAGATTGCCGGGCGGCTGACCTTAAACCCCATCCCGCACATCGATCCCATGGGACTGCTCCTGATCATCGTTACCGGCGGTTTTGGTTGGGCCAAACCAACCCCATTCAATCCTTACAATCTTCGCAACCAGCGCTGGGGGCCGACTTTCGTTGCCTTGGGCGGGCCGTTTTCCAACCTGCTAATGGCCATTCTATTCAGCGTCATTCTCCGTTTCTGGTTGACCACTTCTCCGTCTCCCGAAAATCTGCTCACTGGATTTCTGGTGCTTTCCGTGACCATCAACACGGCTCTGATGGTCTTCAATCTCATTCCTATCCCGCCGCTCGACGGTTCCAAACTTCTTTTTTCCATTCTTTCGGCTCCCAAATACGACCGTCTTCGTCTAAATCTAGAAACCCGCGGGCCGATCATCCTTCTGGGACTGATCGCCGCCGACATGTTTTTGAACCTGGGTATTTTTTCGGTAATATTAGGCGGCGTGGTACGAGGAATCGTTAGACTCCTGGGAGTGGTATAGCGGGGGGCGCAGTAGATACTAGCAAACGGTTACTGTAGGACCGTCCGCGGAGCTGGTCGTTCGTGTCGCTGTTGGATAGCAAACACCA
>MGDZ01000021.1 GCA_001791115.1 Candidatus Uhrbacteria bacterium RIFCSPHIGHO2_02_FULL_57_19 | reverse complement strand
ATCACCGACCTGAACCGCGGTTTTGGTCTTGATCTTCATCCCGCACTCGGTTCCTGCCCGCACCTCGGGAACATCGCGTTTTCCGGCCTGAAGCGAGGCGACTTCCCCCAGTCCCTCTTCGGCCTCCCCGCGGATGATGCGCACCCGGCCGCCCAAAACCGCCTTGCCGTCGGCCACCAGCCCGCCGACGATTTGCGCGTCCTTCTCGCTCCTGAAAATGGCCAGAATCTTGATCTTGCCCAGCGTCGTCCGGATGACCTCGGGCTGGAGCAGGGCCTCTAGCGCCGCGCGGACTTCCTCCAAGAGATCGTAGATGATTTTGAAAGTCTTGATAACCACGCCCTTCTCCGCGGCCAGGTTGGCCACCGGCTGCGGGATGAGCACGTTGAAACCCAAAACCGTCGCCTTGGCCGCCTCGGCCCGGAGCACATCCGCCTCAGTGACATTCCCAAGCCCCTTCCCGACCACGTTCGGCGCCACCTCTGGATGTTTGAATTTCTCAAGCGAGGTAATCACCGCCTCGAGCGATCCCAGCACGTCGGCGCGAAGGACCAGATTCACCGTAGCCACAGCTTTGGTTTCCTCGGTCTCGAGAACAGCGGCCCGGCGCTCGACGGTGGCCATCTTCTCCCCGGCCGCCTTGGCCGGCCTGACCCGCTCGAGCTCCTTGGCGTTCTCCGGAACTTCAACAATGTCGCCGACCGAAGGGGCTACCTTGATCCCAATGATGCGTACCGGTGTCCCGGGAAGAGCGGACTTGACGATCGCTCCCCGGAAATCTTTCATGGCCCGCACCCGGCCGTAGAGCGAGTTCCCGACCGCGAGGTCCTCCCCCGCGCGGAGCGTCCCGGCCTGGATCAGCACCGTGGCCACCGGTCCCTCGCCCTTGTCCACGTGCGACTCGATCACTGTGCCCACGGCCCGGCGCTCAGGATTGGCCACGATCTTTTCCTTTTCCAAATCGGCGATAAGCAAAATGATTTCCAAAAGCTTGTCGATCCCGGCCCCGGTCTTGGCCGAGATGGGGATCATGGATACTTTTCCGCCCCATTCCTCGGGAATGACCTCGACCTCGGAGAGCTCACGCTTGACCCGTTCGGGATCGGCATCGGGCTTGTCAATCTTGTTGATGGCAACCGCGAAGGGAATGCCGGCGGCTTTGATGATGTTTACCGCTTCTTTGGTCTGCGGCTGGACGCCGTCGTCGGCGGCCACCACCAGAATGGCGATATCCGCGATGCGCGCCCCGCGGCTTCTCATGGCGGTGAAGGCCTCATGCCCGGGGGTGTCAACGAAGGTTATCAGGCGGCCGTTCTTGGTCGCCTGATAGGCGCCGATGTGCTGGGTAATGCCCCCGGCCTCGCCGGCCATGACATTGGTTTTGCGAATGAAATCGAGCAGCTTGGTCTTGCCGTGGTCCACGTGACCCATGACCACGATGACCGGCGGTCGGGCGACCAGTTTATCCTTTTCCTCGGCCTCAACGAGAGCGCGGATGCGGTCCTCTACCACCAGAGCCACTCCCGACTCTTCCTCTTCCCGTTCCACCCGGAAACCCAGATCCTCGGCGACGATGGAAGCCGTCTCAAAATCCAACCGCTCGTTTAGCGAGGCCAGGATGCCGTTCTTCATCAGCTCCTGGATGACCCGGGTGACCGGCAGGCCGAGCCGGAGCGCGAAATCACGCACCGTGACCACCGCCGGGATCTTCACCGGCGGAGCGGCCTCGGCCACTTTGCGCACGTCCTCGGCTATTTTTTCTTCCTTTTCCATCTGGCGCTTTTTCTCTATCTGGCGCCTCAGAATGGGCCACTGCTGGATGATCTTCTGGGCGATGCGGTCATCCACCTTGATGGCCCGCATGCCGACGTCAAAACCAAGCTCGGGGAGCCGAGTCTTCAACTCTTCCGGATGCATGCGCAGTTTTCGGGCGAGTTCGGTAACGTTCATAAGTCTTTAGTGTGGCCACTCTATATGATCCGAAGCTCTGCGTCAACGGAAAGTGGTACTATATGAACGCCTATGGACGGCTTCTTGCTTGTAAATAAACCACCCGATTGGACCTCGCACGATGTAGTGGCCTACATTCGTAAACTTACGGGTGCGCGGAAGGTAGGACACGCGGGGACCTTGGATCCGCTGGCCACGGGGCTTCTTATAATAGGTATTGGTCGGGCAACAAAAGAACTCGGCCGGATTCTTGGATTAGAAAAAGAATATGAGGCAGTCATTCGTCTCGGCGCGCGGAGTGATACTGATGATAGGACGGGCAGAATCGAGACTGCGGATGTCAGACGAAAGACGTCAGAACACGATGTCCGCACGGCACTCGAGAAGTTCGTTGGCGCCATCGAACAGCTTCCGCCGATATACTCGGCTAAGAAGGTGGGTGGAAAAAAGATGTACGAGCTGGCCAGGCGCGGGATCGAGCCGCCGCGAAAACCAGTCCGTGTCATCGTTCATCAGATTGAAATGCTTTCCTATCAGTGGCCGCTCGCCAAAATCCGCGCCCGGGTCTCGTCCGGCACCTATATCCGCGCGTTGGCCCGCGATATCGGGGAAACCCTGGGCGTCGGCGGCCTGCTCGAGGAACTCGTCCGGACATTCATCGGGCCGTATTCGTCCAAAGACGCCGTCAACCCGCGCGATCTCGACCGCCAAACATGGACCAAACGCCTCATTGATTTATCCACATCTTGATTTTTTCCGGCACTGTTGTAGATTCTCTTGCATTGTCATAAAACCTTTTACGAATTACGAAATGACCTTCACCATCGGCGCCGGACTGCTCGTTTTCCTGGTTTTCCTCATTGTCACCTGGGCTATCAAACAGCAGGGGTAATAGGCCCTTTGCGCCCGCCTTGCCAAACTGAGACGCCTGTGATACGGTGCCACCAGCATTAATTTTATTACCGATTCGTCAGAAATCCGAATGCTCATCAAGATTGTCGCTATGGCCGGTAAGAGAAATAATTTCCTCGAAACTTCCCTCCCCTGCATCCGCGGGGGCGATTTCCTGTCCATCAATATCCGGAGGTAAGGAAAGCCCAGCCAACGACTCGCGAATGAGCGCTCGAGGTTCTCGGCGAACCATGAGCGTTTTATGTTGCGTATTATCATGCTGGCCGGGGCAGCGGCCATCGGCTGCGGCGCGGGGATAGCCATCGGCTATCTCATCCGCCAAACCCTGGCCAAAAACAAAGTTGACTCCGCCGAGGCCAAGGCGGAAAAAATTCTGGCCGACGCCAAAATCCGCGAGCGGGATTTTCTGATTCAAGCCAAAGAAAAAGGAATCCGGATCGTCGAAGAAGCCAAGCGGGAAGAAACGGCCCGCCGTCAGGAAACCCAGGAATCGCAAAAGAGAGTCGAGAAACGCGAGGCGCTTTTCGATACCAAGCTTCTCGATCTTCAGGATAAGCAGACTAAGGCACTGGAGAAAGCCAAGGAGGTAGAGGTTAAATTGGCTGAAATCCAAGAGATCAAGGATCAGCAAATGAAAAAACTCGAAACCGTGGCCAGCCTGTCCATCGAGGAGGCCAAGGCCGAACTTTTCCGTCTGACCGAAGAGACGGCCAAGGAAGAGCTGACCAACCGCCTGCGGAAAGTCGGGGACGAAAACTCCGAGGAATATCAGCGCGAGGCCAAAAAAATCCTGGGAACGGTTATCTCGAGGATGGCCTCCTCCCATTCGGCGGAAACGACCACCACCTCGGTCAGTCTGCCCTCCGACGACATGAAAGGCAGGATCATCGGCAAGGAGGGCCGCAACATCAAGGCCATCGAGAACCTGACCGGCACGGAGATCATCGTCGACGAAACCCCGAACGTCATCACCATTTCCGGATTCTCTCCGATCCGCCGACAGATCGCCAAGCGCGCGCTGGACAAACTGCTCTCGGACGGGCGCATCCATCCCGGGCGCATCGAGGAGGCGGTCGAGGAATCCAAAAAAGAACTGTCTCTGGAAATCATAAAGGCCGGCGACGAGGCCATGTACCAGCTGGGGGTCACCGGTCTCGATCCCAAACTGGTGCAGATCCTTGGACGGCTGAAGTTCCGTACTTCCTACGGCCAGAACGTGCTCCTCCACTCCATGGAGGTGGGAAATCTGGCCGGGCTCATCGCCAGCGAGATCGGCGCTAATGTCGCCGTCTGCAAGAAGGGCGGGCTTCTCCATGACATCGGCAAGGCCGTGGACCACGATGTCCAGGGCGCCCACCCGGAGATCGGCTACAACATCATGAAAAAATTCGGACTGCCCGAGGAAGTGGCCTACATGTCCATCGCCCACCACGAGGACAAACCCAAAAACCTCGAGGGTTGCGTGGTCAAAGCCGCCGACGCCATTTCCGGCGCCCGGCCCGGTGCGCGCAAAGACACGCTCGAGCAGTACGTCAAACGCCTGGAGGAACTCGAAGGCGTGGCCACCTCGTTCCCCGGAGTGGAAAAGGCCTACGCCATCCAGGCCGGCCGGGAACTGCGCGTTTTCGTCACCCCCAAGGCCGTGGACGACTTTGCCGCTTACCGCATGGCCCGGGACATCGCCAACCGCATCGAAGGCGAGCTGCACTATCCCGGCGAAATCAAGGTGACACTCATCCGCGAGACGCGCGTCATCGAATACGCGCGCTAAGCGTCAACTACTCACTACCTGCCTGCCGGCAGGCAGGCTCCCTACTCACTACTCCCTAACGTGAAGATACTCATCTTCGGAGATATTGTCGGAAAAATCGGCCGCCGCGCGCTCTCCGCCGTTCTTCCTGATCTGCGAAAAAAACACCAGCCGGATCTGGTTATCGCCAACGGAGAAAACTTGGCCCACGGCAAGGGCATCACCAGGTCAACAGTGGACGAGATGTTCGCCGCTGGAGTGGACATCCTGACCGGCGGCAACCATACTTTTGAAGGAAAGGAGGGTCCGCTTCTTCTTGGGGATCCGCTTTACCGCGGCCGGATCCTCCGCCCGGGGAATTATCCCGAGGGCGTTCCCGGTATTGGATTCGCGACGAAGGAAGTTGGAACGCGGCGGGTATGTGTGATAAATTTGCAGGGTCGGGTGTTCATGAAGGCGGCTGTGGATGACCCGCTGCGCGCCTTCGACCGCCTGCTCGCCGAGGCGTCGGCTTTGGCCAAACCGCAGATCGTAATGGTTGATTTCCACAGTGAAGCCACCAGCGAGGGAAACGCCTTCGGCTGGTATGCCGATGGGCGGGCGACGGCCGTCTGGGGCACCCACACCCACGTGCCCACGGCAGACGAGCGCATCCTGCCCGGCGGCACCGCTTTCCAAACCGACGTGGGGATGACCGGATTCGCCAGCGGGGTCATCGGGGTAGCCAAAGAGGGACCGATCAAAACCATGCAGACCGCTCTCCCGGTTGTCCACGAACTCCCGGATGAAGGACCGGCGGTAGCCAATGCCCTGCTCGTCGAAGCGGACCCGAAAACCGG
Source organism: Candidatus Uhrbacteria bacterium RIFCSPHIGHO2_02_FULL_57_19 (assembly GCA_001791115.1). Classification (GTDB taxonomy): domain Bacteria; phylum Patescibacteriota; class Patescibacteriia; order 2-12-FULL-57-11; family 2-12-FULL-57-11; genus 2-12-FULL-57-11. Next base: position 2,524 of record MGDZ01000021.1, on the reverse strand, counting down.
GAAAGCGACCTCCGTCGAACGGATTCAGAGGTACGTTGAAATTCGATAATTACTAACGAACTACGAACATAGATACGAAAATACGAACTGGTTGATTTTGTAATTTCGTACCTGTTCGTAGTTCGCAAGTAGTGCTATGAATAAAGCCGAACTCGTCTCGGTCATCGCGGAAAAAGCAGGCATCTCCAAGGCCCAGGCCGAAAAGGCCATAGAAACTTTCACCGATACCGTAGTCTCGATCTTGAAAGGCGGCGGCGAGGTGACCATTGCCGGCTTCGGCGCCTGGAGCGCCAAAGTGCGCAAAGGACGGACGGGGGTTAATCCGCAGAATCCGACTCAAAAAATTCAGATTCCATCGGTGACGGTACCCAAGTTCAAGGCGGGGAAGACGTTAAAGGATGCGCTGAAATAATTCTCAAAACCAAAAGACCGCGCCTCACGGCGCGGTCTTTTCTTTTTTCATTACGCATTCACCCACTCGACAACCTTCCCTACGACTTCCTTAGACGGAAAGAGAGTCGCTTCCTTTTGCGCGCGGAATTTCCATTCGACCGAATCCTTGGCAAGGGTCTTCTCGGAAACCACCAGCCGGAGCGGAATCCCGATCAAATCCGCGTCGGCGAACTTCTCTCCGGCCGAAGCGTCATCGCGGTCGTCGTAGAGCACATCCACTCCATGATGCTGTTCCAAATCACGGATAAGATCTTCGGCGGCGGCACGGACCTCGGGCTTCTTGCTCTTCACTTCAACCACCTGGACATCAAACGGCGCGATTGATTTTGGCCAGACAATCCCCCGCTCGTCGTGCGATGCCTCGACTACCGCGCCAACCATCCGCGTCGTTCCAAATCCATAACACCCCATCCAGACCTTCTGTTTTTTCCCCTCTTCATCTGTGAAGGAGAGCTCGAAAGTGTCGGCGAACTTCGTCCCTAGATCAAAAATGTTTCCTACCTCGATTCCCTTGGCTTCGGAGAGCGTCTTTCCGCACTTCGGACACTCGCCGCCCTTTTTGAATTTTGAAATCTCTTTATTTTGCGCAAAATCACAAGAGCCGCAGATGACTAACGCGTCCTCCCCGGCCGGAGTGAGAATATGAAACTCATGCGAGTACTTCTCGGTAAACGGTCCGCCCGAGGCCTCGGTCACCCGAATCTCCATCCCCATGCGGTTCATGATTTCATTGTAGGCGCGGATGGCTTCGGGGTAGAACGCCTGCAGTTCTTCATGATTGCGATGGAATGAATAGAGGTCTTTCATTCCAAACTCTCGGCCGCGAAGCACGCCTGACTTGGCTCGCAGTTCGTCGCGGTATTTGGTTTGGATTTGATAGAGGTGGACCGGCAGATCTTTGTAAGATTGGACGAATCTGGCGACCAGCGGGGTGATAACCTCCTCGTGGGTGGCCCCCAGAGCGTACTCCTTTCCGGTCTGGCTTTTGACTTTGAAAAGCACATCCATGGTCTTCCAGCGGCCGGTCTTCTCCCAGTTTTCTTTGGGATGAAGCGCGGGCATGAGCAGCTCCTGCGCTCCCAGGTTTTCCATCTCCTGGCGAACGATGTTCTCCACCTTGCGCAGAACGCGCAAACCCAGCGGCAGCCAAGTGTAGATGCCAGCCGAAAGCTGTTCGACAAAACCGCCTTTTAGCAGATACTTGGCATTAGCCGATTCGGCGTCGGTCGGGATCGATTTTCTTGATTTTCCAAACAACTTGGAATATCGCATAAATGGCAGCCCTTCGACTCCGCTCAGGAAATAAACAAACCTATCCTACCAACACGCTCTCTCCTTGACAAACTCAGATAAACTCCCTATCATCCATCGTTGTTCCACAACCCCGCCACAGCGGGGCAGGAAGGAGGAGGCGGTGGAATTTTACGAACACCTGGAACGACTCAGGGAACGTCAGCCGGGAGCCGTGAAAGAAATCCTCCAGGAGGGCCAGAAACGCCTCAAGGGGGACAATCCCGAACTGTTCGACTCGGTCACCCGGCTCGTGGCCTACGACATTGAGTCTTCCGTACCCATCGACAGGACGGCCGCGATCCTCATGGCCGCAATCGAAGCCATGGAACCGCTCCCGTTTTTGAGCGATCTGGATTTTCGCCGGCAAAACGCCGAACGCCGGCGGAATATCGCGGGATTCCTCAACGCCGAGGAGATTTTCCTGGATAACCGATGGCCCGGACTGTTCGAAGCCATCCAGAACGCGGCGGCCAGCCAGAGCGTATCGCTCAAAGATATGCATTGGCTGCGCAGCGCCGTGGCCTTGGTCTCCCGGACCGCCCGCTTGAAGTGGCGCGAAGAACGCCGAGGACGCGAGGTCGAGCGCAAACGCGCGCTCCTTCACTAGCCATTACGCTCGCCTCAACGCCAACGTCCCGCCCCCACAGGGAACGGGACGAATTTTTTTGTTAACGACCAAAATTTCGGAGCGAACGCGAACGATATTTTGTGTCAGTTAACAATCCCGCCGCGGGAGAGTGGCGGGATTACTGTATGTTACGCAGCGCGTCTCTTTACT
>MGDZ01000020.1 GCA_001791115.1 Candidatus Uhrbacteria bacterium RIFCSPHIGHO2_02_FULL_57_19 | reverse complement strand
GCGCCGAGGCGGGTAAAGCCGTTGAGCTCAAAAAGCGTCTGCGCGTGGTCGGCGGAGACCACGTGGTCGGGGTGGGGCCCAAGCCCGCCAAAGGACTCCGTCCAGTCAATCACCAGCACGCGGCCGCCCTTGCGCAGCACACGGTGCGCCTCTTTGGCCAACACCTCTTTGTGCTCGGCGGCAAACAGGAGGTTGGCGATGATCACCAGGTCAAAGTTTTCGTCGGGCAAGTGGCTGCCGCCCTTCTTCTCCACATTGCCGTGGACCACCTCGACATTGTGCAGGCCCTCCTGCAAAGACAAGTTTTTGACCCGCGAGAGCATGTCTTGATGCGCGTCCACCGCCCACACCAAGCCGCTTTGGCCCACCAGCCGCGCGGCGGCACGGGTAAAAAAGCCCGACCCCGAGCCGAAGTCGGCCACGCGCATGCCGTCCGCAACGTTGGCCGCGATAAGCGCGGCGCCGGGATTAAGGAAAGAGCTCTCCGCCATCCCTCTATTGTACTGTATAAATTTAGTGCAAAACGCTCGCTCCCCACACCGAGTAGAGAACGACCACCAGGAGCGCCAAAGAGACGACCGAGAGCACCTCGGCCTGCCGGCTCATGTGTCTAAAAATCCTTGCCATACCTATATATACGCACAACGTACGTGTTTCTTACATGAAAACCGCCCGGCACACTGTAACAGTGTGACGGGCGGGACTTTACCACGGCAGCAGCGCTACCGAAAACAGCAGAACTCCGGCGGCGAGCCAAAGCTTCTGCGCGACGGTCAGAATCATGTGGCTTCTCCTACCCCAACACCCGCCGCAATGATACGCCCGCAGCAGAGGCGGTCAACGGGGTTATCCACCTAAGAAAAGCCACTCCGATTTGGAGTGGCTCAATCTGCTCTGAGTATTTTTTTGTAGTCCCGGTTGCTCATGCGCCGCAGCCAGGCTTTGGTTGACCAGATCTGGCAGTGTTTGCGGTAGTCGATTCCTGCCGCCTCCACTGCCTGGCTCCAGCTTCCGAACTTCTCTTTTCGTATAGCCGTGGCAAAGATATCCCCGTGCGATTTTTGTATCGCTTTAGAGCTTAGGCGGATACCCTGCTTGTCCAGACTTTGTATCGCCTGGATAAGACGCGGCTTCGTCCACCAGCCTTTCGGTTTATTCTTGCAGATCTTCAAGTAGTCGAGTCCGGCTGCTTCTATAGCCGTACCCCACGACCCAAAGTACTTCTCGCCTGCGCTCCGGATATAACCGTAGGTTTCTCCAAGTGCGCCAGCGTTGAGCTCAACTCCATTTTTGTGAAGCCGGAGAATCTCCTTCACCACCGTTTCTTTGCTCCAGACTTCCCACGGCAGGGGGTCAACGGGTGGAAAGCCTGCAAGCATTCTTGCTTTTGCCCAGCCGCCATAGCCGAAGTGACGTTTTGCCGCTTGATACAAGCCGCGATCTTGAAATACAACGTTACCTCCGCGAATCGATAATTCTTCTGCGGATCGGCGGAGTATCTCGGCAACGATTGCCTTCTTTGACCAAGCTCTCATCGGTTTTTTCTTCCGAACTGAACCGTAGTCAAGCCCGGCGGTGGTTACCGCCTGCGCCCAACCCTCAAAGTAGACGTAGGCCGCCCGATAGAGGAGCGGGTGTTTCGTCTGGGCGTGGTTGGAGTTCAGCGGCTCTCCTTGCTTATGGAGCGAAAGAATCGTTTGCACAATAATCTTTTCGTTCCAAACAACTTTGCGCTTAGGAGTCTTGATCCGCACATCGTCGTAGTTAAGGCCAGCGCCCTCGATAGCCTGCCTCCATCCACTCCAATACCAAACTGCGGCCATATAGAGAGGAAGGCTATTTTTCTGCATGTAATCGGAGCTAAGCTTTTTGCCGCCCCGATGTCGCTCTAAGATGTGGCGAACCACAATCTCTTTGCTCCATTTACGGGGCATGGCTTCTTCTCCATGTTTGAATGTACTCTACTAGATAGATAAGTATAAAAAGAGTAGTTTGTCAAACGATTGACAGAAAATGACCCTTGTTATATGTTGCTGATTGGCAGTACCAATTCAGCCCGTCCACCAAAGGAGCCTACAGATGGACCAGAATGCCTCTAACGACCAAGTCGTGCTGATAGCGCTAAGCGATATCAGTCCCAGCCCCTTCCAGCCACGCGTTCACTTCGACGAAGCCCGGCTCGACGAGCTCGCCGCCTCCATCAAGGAGAAGGGCGTGCTGCAGCCGATTACTATTCGGTCGGTCGAGGGCAAGGCAACGCCATACGAGCTCGTGATGGGTGAACGGCGCTTGCGGGCTAGCAAGAAGGCCGGCCTCGAGACGATCCGCAGCATCATCAAGGTTCTGACCGACGATGAAGCCCGCGACATCACGCTCGTCGAAAATCTCCAACGGGCCGATCTTACGCCCATGGAGGAAGCACGCGGCATCCAAGACCATATCGCCGCTCATAACGGCAATAAGGCGGAGACCGCTCGCGTCATCGGCAAGTCGATCACCTACGTCGACAATAAGCTTGCCCTCCTGACGCTTCCGCGCGAAGTGCAGAATATGCTCGAAGCCGGGATCATCAACGAGGCGCAGGCCCGCGTCATCCTCGAGGTCGAGGCGGACAAGCAGGTCGATGGTGCTAAGTTGGCGCAAAAGCTTCAGCTGACTGCGACTCAATTGCGCGGCCGGCTGCAAAAGCACATTAAGAAAGGCGCGGGCACGAACGGGAGCGGCAAGAAGGAACCGAGCGGCGAACGCAAGCCCGCCACGTTCAAGCAACTCTCGACGTCGCTCGTCTCGGTCTACGAGGCCCTCGAAGGCTTCGACTTCGACGACCTTGGCGGCGATGAGAAGGGTCTGAAGAACCGCGAAATGCTGCGCAAGCAAGCGTCGCTGGTCCGCCAGAGTCTGGCTCGCGCCGAGACTGCGCTCCTGCGCGACCCGCCAAAGGTTGCGCCGAAGGACGAAAGCAAAAGCGGCAAACCGCCGCGCATCGGAGCTTCCGCCGCGTAAGTGCGCGAAGTTGTTCAAAATAAAAGGCCCGCTATGGTAACAACCACTGCGGGCCTATTTTCTTACGCCTTCTTCCGGTGTGAGGTCTTCTGATGCTTGATCAAACTTTTGATCATGCGAACTTTTTCCTCAAGCACATTGAGTGCGTCGATCATCAGCGTGCGTTCACCGAGGTTGGTCTCGCCCAGTTTCAGCCGAGGGATCGCCCGTTTGAACCAACGGGCAAATTCTTCGGTCCGCGCCGCAAACTTTTCCGGCGTGACATTGTATGGGATAACCCTGGTAGACTCTCCGTCGACGCCGATTTCGGCATGGACCCTCCGCCGGAGTTCGCCGCTCGCAAGCCGGTGAGTAGCCGACTCGATGGCAAGCGCCTCTTGGCGTTCATTGTCCGAGACTCGAGCGAGCATAGCGGCATTTCGGATCGAGATTTCGCCATCCATGACCATTTTTTTGACATCGTCCGGCAAAGAAAGGATTTGGATTCTTTCCTTGACGTGCGCCGTCGGCTTATTGACCTTGGAAGCGATATCCGAAGTGCTGAGTCCAAACTCGCGCAGTAAGCGCAGGAAGTTCCTTCCTTCCTCAAACGGTTCAAGTTGGACGCGTTGGATGTTTTCCGCGAGCGCCAGCAAGAGCCTGGTGAGGGCATTCTGGGGCTCTAGAATGAGCGCCGGAATGTCCAGCTGTTCACGGTACCTCGCCGCGCGGACGCGTCTCGAACCGATCACCACCTCGAAGAAGTTCTCGCCGACCGGTTCGAGCAGGACGGGATAGATCATACCGTCGCTGAGCATCGAATCGCCGAGGTTGAACAGCTCTTCCTCGTCTGGCTTGGCAGTGCGCACCGGATCATCCGGGTCACGGATGTTCGCGAGCGGAATGCGCCGAAACTCTTGCGCAAGCGGCACAATCTCACGCCCCTTTTCCTTGGTTGCCGAGGAAGTCTCGGTAATCACATGGAGCGGAGGGTAACTAGCAGCTCGGTCTTGTATACCAGGCTCCCAGCCTTCGCCAAGCTCCGCGACGGAACAGGTAAAGCACGAACCGTACTGCGGAAAGCGTACCGGGTGTTTGCCGCATGTCTCGCATATGCGGGAAGTGGCGGCACAGCCTCGGCAACCGTCTTGTCCTTGCACGCTCCGGCACATGGAGCCCCCGATGGGGCGCTTCATGAGCTGGCACTCCACCTTTTTGGGTGGCGCAGAGATTTTGACGGTTTTTTCCTCTTCGATTGAGGCAGCGGTACATTGGGAACAGGTTCCCGTTGCTGCCACCACAACAAAGTTGGTGTGGCAGCTTTCGCACAATCGCGTGTGCGCCGCACACCCGAAACAGCCTTCTTGGCCTTGAGTTTTTGAGCATGACTCGGAACTGATGTCTCGTCCCGAGATTTGGCAAAACACGTTAGCGTTGCCGGCTTCCACAGTTGAGATATCGGTCACGGGCGTTCTCCTCAGGAGTTAATTTTTGGGGACAATCTGTGCTGATACTACGAAAAGCGACGGGTCTTGTCAAGAACTTTTATGCGTGATATCGTGTTGGACAGAAGTAGAGGTTCATTGGCAAGGAGAGACAGATGCAAACCGCGACGCTCTCATCAGCCCCGCCAGATGCTCAGGAACAAACAAGTATTGAGTCCCTGGGTCTTACTGGTACGACGCTGATGCAATTGTGGGCGATCGGGGTATCTAGCGTCTCCGATCTCACCGCACACAACACCGACTCGCTCCGCAAACTGCTTGCTGAATCGCTCAACGGTTCGGCTGCCGCGCACGAGCGCATCGAAAAGACGTTGGCGGACATACACGCCGCCATGCGAGTACAAAACGCCTCGCTGAAACCAGACCCAAGGCCCGAGCCGAAGGTTGTAGAAAAGAGTGAGACACAACCTCAAAAACGTGGTCGGGATTTTGAACCTGATCATGAGTGGTTGGATAAGGTCAACGAGGAAGCCCCTCGCCTCAATAAAGACCCACTTGACCCGTTCTATCGGGATATGAAGCGGTACAGCCGTCTTCTTTCTCGAGACGAACAAACTGAACTCGGGCGGAGTGTACGCGAGGAAAAGGACGAGAAGCTCCGGATGAAGGCGCGAGATATCCTCATTTTGCACAACCTTCGTCTCGTGCTATGGATCGCTCGCAAGCATTTGTGGGCAACCATCGCAAAGAAAAAAGAGTGGTCGTCACTCCAACTTTCCGACTTAGTACAGGAAGGTACGTTGGGGCTCATGATTGCAGCGGAAAGGTACGACGAACGAAAAGGGTTCGCCTTTACGACGTACGCGATTTGGTGGATCCGGTCAACCATAAGCCGGGCGATCCTGGATAGCGGATTTATCCGCGTCCCCGTTCATATGGGCGAACTGATATCAAAGGTCCGCCGGGCAATGAACGAGATTGCTCTCCGTGAAGGTCGGCCTCCTACCATAGAGGAGATAGGCATCGCGGTTGAGCAAGATCCAAAAAAAGTGCGCCAAGCACTCAAAGTTGCTCAAGTGAGTGCATCGATGGTCTCGCTTAACGATGTGATCATTACCGATGACTCAAGTGAAGCGGAGAGGCACGAGTTCATCGCTTGTGAAGCGTTCCTTCGCCCCGACAGAGCGCTGGAAGCTAAACAAGAATTGGATGGCGCATGTGAGCGTCTCAACCGTCTCACTGAAATGCTGTACGAAGATGAGTCGATTTCCGAAAGGAATCGAGAAATGTTCGTCCGGTTCTACGGGCTTGACGGGTCAGTTACCAAAAAGACTCTGGAGCACGTCGCTGAAGGGTATGGCGTAACGCGAGAGCTCGTCCGACAAGTGGTTGGAGCCTGTTGGGTTAAAATTCAACACGCTGGTCTAGACATGGACCATGAGAGCGTTCTCACAGACCTTGCACGCATCGGAGAGCTTGAAAAGCTCGCTGGCAAACGCGTAAGTGCAGATTGAAAAGAATAAGGGCCGCAACCAGCGATGGTGGCGGCCCTCTTTATTTTTCTCTGCTCTGGGTGTTTAGTTAGGTATAGCAGTCGCCCAAAGCAGCATTCGTCTGACCACTGGCCCCAAATCTGTATGGGTTTCGAAATTCCACGGCAGACCCACGACCTTCTCGGCAGTTATGGTTGATCCACGCGACAGTTTACGCGGCGTTGATCCGTGAATGCCGGTGTAGTCACCGGACACAGCAGATCGCGTGAAGACCAAGTCAGAAAGGCCGGCAACAATGAACTTTGCATGCAGCGTGCGGTTTTGCTTACCCTCGCTGTATCCAAGGCGGTTCAGTCGCTCGACGATCAGGACACGTTGCTCCTTCAACCTTTCGAATGAAGAACGCTCGATGCCATACTCCGTGAGCTTATGAACCGGAAGAAGGGATGCCGCGTCGAACGTTTTTATTTTTTCAAACGCGTCAGAAACTCCGAGCTCGAGGTAGTTTCCTGCGATGAGCGCACGGCCCTCTTCCGTTCTGAACCACAAGTTTTTGCTGTCGAAGACGGCTGCAAGCGTGATTGCATTATAGTCAACCACACCATTCTGGTTCACAGCCTCAAGCAGCATTTTCGCAGCGCGAGGCTGAACGGGTATCGATGTCGCTTGTCTGCCCATCTTGGTTAGACGTTGCTCGGCGTCCAGAAACCCGATATTCATGAGCGTCTGGCGAGCTTCGTTGATACGCTGCAGACTTGGCGGATGGAAGAATGCGAGCTTTTCGGGCTCGTACCCAGCAGCCAATACCTGCAGAACCATTCCAGAGAGTTCATGCCGCTTAATCGAGGGAATCGAGAAGATACTCCTTTCTTTGAGCGGAATCTTTGAACAGTCAATGTAGTAACCGGGTTTTGTGCGTCCGGCACGACCACGCCGCTGTTCACGTTCTGCCAGTGATACCGGCCGAGTATAGAGTCCCTCGACTCCATTTTTATACTCACTTCCTCTCTCCAGTCCGCCATCAACAACTGCGTCGATGTCGGGAATAGTGAGGGAGGTTTGAGCGATGGTAGTTGCAACGACACATTTGGGTTCATCGAACGACTCGAATACCCACTGTATGTCCTCGGTATTGAGGTCGGCGTGGAACGGAAGGCATTTTGCCTTCACACCTGATTTCGTAATGCCCGCGATTGTCTCCCGGATTTCTTGCTTGCCGGGGACAAACACGAGAACATTCAGATTGCGCTTAAGCAATCGCACAGCAGCACTGATGGCGTTTCCAGCATGAGGAATCTCCTGGACCGGAAACGATTTCCCTTCGCAGTTGATTACTTCAGCGTCGCTGAAGAATGCTGAAAGAAGATCCGCTTCGATGGTTGCAGATAATATTATCAGTTTCACTGGATTACCATCGGTAATCTGCTTCTTGAACCAAGCGACAAGCACTTCTAAGTTGAGACTCCACTCGTGAGCTTCGTCGATAACAAAGATGGTGCTCCCTGGGTTCCGAGCACCATGCAACTGCCGCAGCATCTCAATGCCGTCGGTGCAATAGAGGATACGGGTGCTCGACGAAAATTCGCCAGAGAATGCCGTCTGAAAGCCGACAATGTTGCCGACATCAGTCTTCAGTTCCATTGCGACATGTCGTGCTAGAGACTCTGCTGCAATCCGTCGCGGCTGCGTAACCACGACTAACTCAGCAACCTCCAAAAGCATGACGGGTATCTGGGTGCTCTTACCGGTTCCGGTCGGAGCAACCACAATGACGACATCACGATCTTTGATTGCTCGGAGTATTTCACCCTTATGCTGCTCGACTGGAGACAGTTTAGGCGCAGAAGCGAATACCGCCTCTATTTCTGAGATCATGGTCTAAGCCTTTCTTTTTAAGGAACTCTGGACAGTAATATATAACTAAATCAGAAAAAATCAATGGGCAAAGAAAAACCCGCCGGGTGGCGGGTTAGCGGCTTAAAAACAGCAACGCTGTAAGAAACGGGATCGCGGCTGCCTGCGCCCAGAGCGACACAGTGTTGATCAAGGAACCCGATACGCGGATGACTCGGCTCATCTCCTCCAACTCCTTCTCATTCGGGATATCCCAAGAACGCTGGTGTGTCATCGCTCTCTCCCCTTGCTTCTTCCTCTACCGGTTAGTCTAGCATGCAATCAGGTCACCGGAGCGCGAGTACGAACATCGTCTCCATCACCTTTTTTGGGACCTTGCGCGGCACCCGGCATT
>MGDZ01000019.1 GCA_001791115.1 Candidatus Uhrbacteria bacterium RIFCSPHIGHO2_02_FULL_57_19 | reverse complement strand
CGGCTGAAGCTGGTGTTTGCTATCCAACAGCGACACGAACGACCAGCTCCGCGGACGGTCCTACAGTAACCGTTTGCTAGTATCTACTGCGGTACCAGCACTTAGATGTCGAGGTTCTTCACGGCTTTTGCATGCGTCTGAATAAACCTCTTCCGCGGCTCCACGTCCGCGCCCATGAGCACGTCAAAGACCGCGTTGGCTTTTTCCGCGTCCTCGATGGTTACCAGTTTCATGGTCCGCGTCGCCGGATTCATAGTTGTCTCCCAGAGCTGTTCCGGATTCATTTCGCCCAACCCTTTGAAACGTTGGATGTTCACGCCGCTGACAGCGGTCGTCTCAGCCATCGTTTCTCCGGCCTCAGGTTCATTTATTTCGTCTTTCGCCACCTCTTTCTTTTTTGTCGTTTTTTCTTCTTTGATTTTTAGAAGTTCGGCCACCGCCTTTTCTCTTTCCGTTTCCGAGTAGACGTAGCGGATGTCCTTTGCGCGGGAGACGCGGTAGAGCGGCGGCTGGGCGATGTAGAGGTGTCCGGTGGTGATGAGCTCGAGGAAGTAGCGGTAGAAGAGGGTGAGCAGCAGGGTGCGGATGTGCGCGCCGTCCACGTCGGCGTCGGTCATGATGATGATGCGGTCGTAGCGCAGGGAGGCGATGTCGAACTGCTCACCGATGTTGGTTCCCATGGCGATGACGAGATTCCGGAGTTCGTTGTTGCCGAGCATCTTGTCGAGGCGCGCGCGCTCGACGTTCAGAATTTTTCCGCGGAGCGGGAGGATGGCCTGGAATTCGCGGTTCCGTCCCTGTTTGGCGCTGCCGCCGGCGGAATCCCCCTCGACGATGTAGAGTTCGGAGCGGGACGCGTCGCGGGTCGAGCAGTCGGCAAGCTTTCCCGGAAGCGTGAGCCCCTCGAGCACGCCCTTCCGGAGCACGGTTTCGCGCGCCGCACGCGCGGCGAGCCGGGCGCGGGAGGAGAGTACGCATTTTTCGAGGATCTTCTCCGCGTCTCGCGGGTGTTCTTCAAGGAAGATGGAGAGCGCGTCGCCGAACGCGGCCTCGACCGCGGTGCGCACCTCCGGGTTTCCGAGTTTATCCTTGGTCTGACCCTCGAACTGCGGGTCCTTCACTTTGACGGAGATGACCGCGGTCAGCCCCTCGCGCACATCCTCGCCCGTGAGGTTCTCGTCTTTTTCTTTCAGAAACCCCTGCTTGCGCGCATAGGTGTTGAGCACGCGGGTGAGCGCCGTCCTGAAGCCGACAAGGTGAGTGCCTCCTCCTGGGTTGTAGATGTTGTTGGCGAACGCGAAGAGCGTTTCCTTGTATTCCTCGGTGTACTGGAGCGAGACTTCGATTCCGATTCCATCGTGATCTTTCGCGAGGTAGAACACGTTGTCGTGCTTCGCTTCCTTGTTGTGGTTCAGGTGCCGGACGTAGGAGGAAACGCCGCCCTCGAAGTAGAAGGCGTAGGAGGCGGGATTCTCGCGGCTGCGGATGTCTTCAACCGTGATGCGCACGGCCTTAGTCAAGTAGGCCTGTTGGCGCAAGTGATCGAGGATGGTCGGGAGATTGAATTCGATGGTGGTGAAGATTTCCTGGTCTGGCTGGAAGGTGATGATGGTGCCGCGTTTGCGCGTGCCGCCGGCTGGTTTCACCTTGTATTCCGGCTTGCCGCGCTTGTACTCTTGGACCCATTCCTTGCCATCGCGGAAAACCTGGGCCTTGGTCCAGATGGATAGGGCGTTGACCACCGAGACGCCCACCCCGTGGAGCCCGCCTGAAACCTTGTAGCCGCCCTCGCCGAATTTGCCGCCGGCGTGGAGCTTGGTCATGACCAATTCCAGCGCCGAGACCTTGAACTGCGGGTGGGGGTCCACCGGAATGCCGCGGCCGTTGTCCTCGACCGAGACCTTGTTCCCGGGCATGAGGCGGACGCGGATGTCGTTGGCGTGCCCGCCCATGGCCTCGTCAATCGAGTTGTCCACGACCTCCCAGACGAGGTGATGGAGCCCCTCGGGACCGGTGGAGCCGATGTACATGCCGGGACGCTTGCGCACCGGTTCCAGACCCTCGAGCACGGTAATCTGCTTCGCGCCGTACTCGTCTCCGGCCGTCTTTTTCTTTTTGGGTTTTTCTTTGGCCATACTTATAGCTAAGATGTCGAAAAGTTTATCATGTTTAAATGATAATAGCCAGTCTGAAGTTGACCAATAATCGGAACCGATTTACCATCTCGCCGGAGGTGGCGATGGAGGATGTGCTTACGGGAGTCTACGCCGGACGCAGATTCGTGGTCGTCAACCAAGGAAGGGTCGACGAGGCCGCGCTCAAGGCGGCGCTGTCTTGTCTCGAAGAGTACTTGAAAAGACTGATCGAACACCGGTCAATTCCTCTCCGGAACGACGTTCGGCGTGGAATCTACACGCTTACCGGAGAGCCGCTGCCGGCTGACGCCAAGGCCATCGTGGTCACGATCGTCGAGCGCGAACTTCGGGGGATTCTTCTCTGCGGGTTCAGCCGGGGGGACAGCGGGGTGATCGGGTACCGGCTGGATCTCGAGGAACTGCACACGCTCATCCAGCAGTGCTACTCGAGGGAAAAACAGGGCTGAACTCCAAGGAGTCGTACGCCGGCGGGCGCATCAATGTCTGATGCGCCATTTTTTTGTTATAATGGAAATATGACCAACGGCCTTGGTCCGGAAAACCAGCTTACCGAGGATCAACTCAAGTTTGGTTATTGGTTCGTCACCCACAAGCCGCAGCTTAAAAGGGTGCTGGTGATTTTTTTGATCGTTATAAATTCGCTCATCTGGCTGTTCGTGCTCTATCGGCTGACCCGGCTTTACCTCATTGATTACAACCGGCACCGGGCGATGGTGCGTCAGGCCTCGCAGAACCTGATCAATCCCGAAGTCCTGGAGGCGCGCCGTCCGCGTTCCCTCGATCTGAAACAGGCGGTGGTGCTCGATGCGGGTTCGGGGCGCTATGACCTCTCGGCAGTCATCTTCAACCCCAATCGCGAGTGGTACGCGACTTTTTCTTATCTCTTCCGGGGTGAGGCGGTGACCACCCCATTGCGCCAAAGCTACATCCTCCCCGGGCAGGAGAAGATTATTTCCGAATTGGCTTTCGGGAGCGAAGCCCGCCTTCGCGGAGTGCGTCTGGAGATCAAGGAAATCGAATGGAAGCGCGTCGACCGACACCAGGTGGCGGACACCACGCAGTTCGTTGCCGACCGGACCAATTTCGTCGTCTCCGACGCGGTTTTTACGCCGCCTGATCCTGCGGTGAAGGACGGGCCATCCAAGGCGACTTTTTCCATCACCAACGCCACGGCCTACGGTTATTGGGCGATGGATGTTACGGTGGTGCTCTATCGGGGGAGCGCCATCGCCGGCGTGAACCGCGTTCAGCTCGCGGGGCTTGAGAGCGGGGAGAGGAGGCAGGCCGAGGTGACCTGGTTTGAGAAACTGCCCAACATCACCAAAGTCGAGGTGCGGCCGGAAGTGAACATTTTTGATGAGTCAGTGTACATGGCGCCGCGAAGAGAAGATAGGGAGTAGAGTGTAGGGAGTAGGTGTAGTATAGCGCCTTGACCCCGCCCTTCGCGAAGGGCGGGGTTGACGGGCGCGTTTTTGAAATCTACGGTTGGATCATGATCAGGAAAATCTTCGCCAATCTCCGGCATTTCGACTTCATCCTCCTCGGCGCGGCGTTTCTTTTGTCGCTCGTGGGGATGCTGGTCATCGCCTCGGTTGCGCTCTCCCAGGACCAGCCGGATTTCGGGAACCTCTGGAAGCAGGGGATGGCGCTGGCCATGGGGCTGGCGGCAGTCCTGGTCCTGGGGAGTCTGAACTATCGGGCCGGAGAATATTACAGCCGGTACATCTGGCTGGCCGGGGCGGCCCTGCTCCTGGCGGTTCTTTTTTTCGGTCGGGAGATCCGCGGCACCACCGGCTGGTTCGTCCTCGGCGGCTGGAGTTTTCAGCCGGTGGAGTTCGCCAAGGTGACGCTCATCGTCTTTTTGGCGGCTACCCTTTCGCGCCACGCCTACGCCCGTGATCTGCGCTCAATGCTGCGCAACGGGATCGGCGTGCTGGTCTATGTGGCGCTGGTTGCCTTTCAGCCGGATTTCGGCAGCGCCCTCATTCTTCTCGGGCTTTGGGGGCTGCTTCTCCTGGCCGGCGGAATCGAACGCAAGACGCTCTCCGTGGTGATCGCCCTGGCGCTCCTCCTTGGCTCCGGCACCTGGTTTTTTGGTCTCCGCGACTACCAGCGCGAGCGCATTCTGACTTTCATGAACCCAGCTCGTGATCCGCTGGGACGCGGCTACAATCTGACCCAGTCGGTGATCGCCGTCGGTTCGGGCGGGATGTTCGGCAGAGGATTCGGATCCGGTTCGCAGAGCCAGCTTCGTTTCCTGCCCGAGGCTCAGACTGACTTCGCCTTCGCCGTAGTAGCCGAGGAGTTGGGTTTTGTCGCCGTGATAATCGTCCTGTTTCTCATGGTTATTGTTTTTTTCCGGATCTTTCGCATCGCACGGGAGGCCCGCGATAACTATACGCTTTATTTATCTCTGGGCGTCGTCCTTCTTTTGAGTGTCGAGACGGTTATTAACATCGGCATGAACCTTGGTGTAATGCCGGTCACTGGAATTGCCCTGCCCTTTGTTTCCTACGGCGGGTCGTCTCTCTTTTCCACCTACATACTCGTTGGTCTCGTTCAAAGCATGGCCGTCCGCTTGGCGCGGGAAAAGTTCCGTAAATGATGCGACCACACGGCATTTGACTTCAAGCGAAAAACGTGCTATCATATCATCGTGATGTGGACATCCCCTTGAATGTCCACGACGGCCATGCAAATGGTTCCTCACAACCAGCCGAATCCCTTGGACAGCCGGGAATTGCTCTCGGCCTGCCCGCTCTGCGACGCCTCCTACAACCCCATGGAAGCCCGCGTTCTGGGGGAACAGGATGATTCGCACCTCCTGCACATCCAGTGCCGGAAGTGTTCGAATGCCATTCTGGCGCTGGTTCTGGTTTCGTCGGTCGGGGTGTCATCGGTGGGATTGGTTACAGATCTTACCTTTGATGACGCGGTGAAATTCCGGGAGATTGATGAGGTAAGCGCCGACGACGTACTGGACGTTCATTCTCTTCTGGATGATGATCAGGCCTTTTTGGCGGCACTGGCCTAAAACAGTGCGTAGGCAGTAAGGAGTAGGTTGACAATCGTCAGCCGTTTTTTTATTATAGAGACCGTTGCATAACTCGCTTTCGCAGCGAAATCGCGCTGTTTCATGGCGAAAAATCGCGGAAGCGATGATGTTTATACGGAGTATAAGCGGAGGAGCTTACGTGATTTTGCAGCCGAAACAGCGCGCTTGGAGTAGAAATGGAGTTATGCAGCGGTCTCTATTTGGGCGTTCTCAAGGCGACTCAGAATTATGAAGACCTTCAACCTGGCCGCCACTTCAAGGAAGATCACGGGCAAAGCCGTCGGAACTCTCCGGCGGAGCGGCCGCGTTCCGGCCGTGGTCTACGGAGGCGGAAACGCCGTCCGCAATCTTGAAGTTGAAGCCGTGGCTTTCGGCAAGATTTACGCCGCGGCCGGAGAGTCGAGTTTGGTGGATTTGGCCGTTGACGCTGGAGCTCCAACCAAAGCGCTGATCCAAGACGTTCAGCACGATCCGGTTACCGGAAAGGTTATTCACGCCGATTTTCGCGCGGTAAAGATGACCGAGAAGCTTAAGGCCGAGGTTCCGGTGGTTTTTGTCGGCGAATCTCCTGCAGTTAAGGAGAGCGGCGGCGTTTTGGTGAAAAGTCTTGGATCCATTGAAGTGGAATGTCTGCCTGGCGATTTGGTGCACGAAATAGAGGTACCGCTGGTTTCGCTCAAACAATTCGGAGACCTGACTCGCCTGCGCGATCTGACCCCTCCGCCAGGAATCGTTTTCGTCAACGATCCGGAAACGGTGGTCGTCTCGGTGGCCGCGCCGCGATCCGAAGAGGAACTGAAGTCGCTTGAAGGCGCGGTGGAAGTGAAGGTGGAAGAGGTTGGCGTGGTCGAAAAGAAGAAGAAAGAGGAGGAAGAGGCCGCTCCAGAGGGCGAAGAGAAGAAAAAAGAGGCCAAATAACCGTGTTCGTCGTCGTATGAACGAGGCGCAGCTGCCATTACCGGAGCCGCCGCACACGTTCCGGGACGACGTGCGCGGTTTTTTTGCTTTCGCCCGTCGCGATCACGCCATGCGGCTTCGTCTTTCCGTGGCCGCCGGCCTGGCCTTGGGCGCCGGGTTGTTTTTGGTTCTGCGCCAGATTCCGCAAGTGGCTGATCTGGTCGGCGGAAGCGGTCGGGAGTCGAAGTTGACGCTCCAGTTTCCGCCGGAGGACGACCACCGGCCGCGACGGAATGTCGACGGAGTGCGCGTGGATTCCGGAAGTGAGAATCCGCGGCTCCTCTCGGTGATGGTCGAGAATATGGTGGATGCCCGGCCGATTTCAGGTCTGGCCGGGGCCTCTCTGGTTTTCGAGGCGCCGGTTGAGGCCGGCATTACCCGGATGCTGGCGGTGTATCCGGCGAGTTCGGATGTCGTCGAGATCGGTCCTGTTCGGAGCGCCCGTCCTTATTACCTGGACTGGGCGGCGGAACTGGACGCGCTTTTTGCTCACGTCGGCGGCAGTCCGGAGGCATTGGCCCGCATCCCGCTCATGGATCTGGATGATTTAAACGAATTTTCCCGCGGCCGCTATTTCTGGAGATCGTCGAAGCGATCGGCACCGCACAACGTCTATACCTCAACCGAGGTTCTGCGCCAGGCCGTTTTGGATCTGGAACTGAATAGCCAGCCGGACGCCGGGCGCTGGGTTTTTAAAAACGATGCCAAGTCCGCGGACCGCCCTTCTTCGCAGGAGATCACTGTCCCTTTTTCGTCGGAATCATACAAGGTCAGTTGGCAGTATGATCGGGATTCCAATTCCTACGACCGCTATCAGGCCGGGGCCTTGCACCGCGACAAAGACGGCTCGCCCATCGTCGCCAAGAACCTGGTCGTGGTCTACACCGACATCGAGGTTATTGACGAGGAAGGCCGGCGGAGAATCCGCACCACTGGTTCCGGGCAGGCCGTGGTTTTTTTGGACGGGAAGGCGCACGAGGTCGAGTGGCGTAAAAAAGACAACGAGGACCGCCTTCGTTTCTATCTTTCGGATGGCGACTTGCCTGACGGCAGTCAGGTCGAAGTGGAATGGAATGCAGGCCCGACTTGGATTGAGATCGTTCCGAAGTCCACCAGAGTGGTGTACAATGAATGAACATGCGAAGAAGCGCTTTTACCTTGATTGAACTGGTGGTGGTCGTGGCCATCATCGGACTGCTGGCCACCGGCGTCATGGTCGGCGTTGATTATGTCCGCACCCGGGCCCGCGACTCCAAGCGGGTGGCCGACGCCGCCACCCTTCAGCGGTCGCTTGGTCTGTACCTGGCCAACAAGGGAATTTTTCCGGTGAGCGCCGGACAGTGCGTGACCGGGAGCGATTCGGTATCAAACGCCCTGCTTGCCGAAAAGGTCATCTCCGGACTTACCGGCGACCCGCGCTACCCCTCGACTGATCCTCAATGTTACTGGTACCAATCCGATCCCACTGGTTCCACTTACATTTTTCGATACACCCTCGAGCTTGATTCCGGAGCCGGCAGCCAGGGTCCGCACGAGTTGATACCGTAAAAATCGCGGCCTATTGGCCGCGATTTTTAGATCGCACGACGAGGAACCGTTTTCTTTCTTGAAGATCGGGAACGGGAGCGATGGTTGTTGCGGGGAAGAAATTCCGAATGAGGGCGCTCATTGAACGAACTTGATGCGGATCGATTTCGAAAAAGGCGGATGACCATCGAAGATGGGTCATCTGATCGAGCAGTTTGCGGTATAGATCAAGCCCGTCGCGGCCGCCGTCGAGAGCTGTCCGCGGTTCGTAGCGCCGGATTTCCGGCGTTGTTTTTTTCCAGACCGCGGTCGGGAGGTAGGGGAGGTTGGCGACCACGATGTCAGCGTGCAGCGTGGAGCGTGCAGCGTGTAGTAGTTTGGGAAGCAGGTTGGCGCGGACGAAGCGGATTCGATTGGAGACGCCGTGGCGGCGGGCGTTGGCGCGGGCGATTGTGAGCGCTTTGGATGAAATGTCGGTCGCGACTATCCGCGCGTTCGGGAGATTTTTGGCGAGCGCCACGGCAATGGCGCCGGAGCCGGTGCCGACGTCAATGATGGTTACCTTTTTCTTGCCGACCTTCCGGATCACTTCCTCGACCAGCGTTTCTGTTTCGGGACGGAGGATGAGGACATTTCTATTGACCGTGAATCTCAATCCGAAAAATTCTTTTTCACCCAAGATGTAGGCCACGGGTTCATGCCGGCCGCGGCGCGCAAGATATCGGTGGTATGTCGCCAACGCTCGCTTCGGCATCGGATCACCGGAATGGATGTAAAGTTTTTCCCGTTCCACTCCGAGCGCGCTGGATAGAAGAATCTCCGCATCCAACGCCGCCGAGTCGCGGTGATCCGACGCGCGCGAAAGACGGGCGATGCCCAACCTAAGCGCCTCCTGAATTATCATAGTATTTCGCGAACTTCATCGGCAGTAGGAACGCCCAGGATGCCTACGCGTGTGACGGAGACAGCGGCGAGGCGGTTGGCGAGCGCGGCTGAATACAGCGGATCTCCGGTCCGCTGCAAATTGATAAAGAAAGCCGCCGCGAAAACGTCACCGGCGCCGGTTGGATCCACTTCAGTAACCTGCTCCGCAGGCACCTGCTCCGACCTGCCGTTTGCGAACACTGTCGCACCACGCGGTCCTTGTGTCACGGCAAGGACGGGAACGATTTCAGACCAGCGTTTGATGATGTCCCAGTTTCCCTGTACGTCTTCAATACTCATGACCGCAGCGTCTGCTTTTCGCAGTACGTCCTCCGCTCCTTCCCAGGGGCCTTTGGAAATGTGTCCTCGTGAATCCCATTGGCGCATCCAGCCCTGCGGGGTGATCCCGACAAATGTTCGCGCGAGGCCATGAATGATTCCGGGATCGATTTCCCGGGCGATTGGAGCCAGGTGAACTACGTCTGCGTTGCGCCAGGCATCCGGAATGTCATCAGCACGCATGGTTCCGGCGGCCGCGTGAAGGATTTGTGTACGACCCTCGGGGGTGTAGCGATTTTCAAAGGTTGTCGTATGCTCATCCGGTAAATGACAAATGTCGATGCCGGAGAGCGTCGAGAGGTCGAGCGTCGGTTTGGCGCGTGTGACGATCGTGCCATCCCAACCCAGTGCGCGGGCGGTGAGTGCCGTGAATGTCACCGTTCCGCCCAGGACCTTACCGGCCGGCGTTACGTCCTCGCAAATATGTCCGATCGAGAGATAGCGCATGCGCTGTTAAACTTCTTCCTCCTCGCCCTTCACCGCATCAACCCCGTGCCGGTCGGCGGTCCAGAGGATTTCAACCATCTCGTCGAGGGCGCCATCTAGAATGCCCGGGATGTTGTGCCAGGAGCGTTTGACGCGGTGGTCAGTGACCCGGTCCTGCGGAAAATTATAGGTGCGGATTTTTTCACTGCGCTCACCGGTGCCGATCTGTCCGCGGCGGGCCTCGGCGCGCTCACGGTGCCGTCGTTCTTCTTCCATGGCAAACAGCCGGCTCCGGAGAATCTTGAGCGCCCGCTCGCGGTTTTGCTGCTGGCTGCGTTCGTCCTGGCAGGAAACGACCAGTCCGGACGGAAGGTGCGTGATGCGGATCGCGGAATAGGTAGTGTTCACGCTCTGGCCGCCGTGGCCTCCGGCCGTTGATGTCTCAATTTTCAGATCCTTCGGTTCGAGTTTGACATCCACTTCCTCAACCTCGGGAAGGACGGCGACGGTCGCTGTCGAAGTGTGGACGCGGCCGGATTTTTCAGTTTCCGGAATTCGCTGGACGCGGTGCACGCCGCTCTCATACTTGAGGTGGCGGTAGACGTTCTTGCCGACAATTTCGAAAATCACTTCCTTGAATCCGCCCAGGTCAGTTCGGTTGGCGGAGACAAGCCGGCTGGACCAGCCGTGTCGTTCAGCGAAGCGCGAGTACATGCGGAAGAGTTGCGCGGCAAACAGCGCCGCTTCGTCGCCTCCGGTGCCGGCGCGAATTTCGACGATGATGTTTTTCGCGTCGAGCGGGTCGGGCGGGGTCAGCGCCGCGTCCAGTTCGAGTTCGAGTTTTTTCTTTTGCGCCTCCAGCTTCTCGATCTCTTCCTCGGCCAGCGTCAACAGCTCGAGATCTTTCTCTTCCCTCACAGTCCGGTTCGCCTCCTCAATGGCTTCAACGACCTCCTCGTACTGCGACCCCAGCGTGAGAATTTCCCTGAGATCGTTATACTCCTGACTCGCTTCCCGGAGCCGCTTGGGTTCGCGAAGCACGGCCGGATCCGCGAGGTCGGCTTCAAGCGCGTGCGCGCGCAGTCGTTTTTCGTCGAGGAGTTTTTTGATGTCCATAGCGCGAATCAAAAAGCGGCCCGCGATCTCATCATACCTGCCTGCCGCAGGCAGGTCACGATGAGACGACACGGAACCGCTTTGATGTATCTACTTCGAGGCGCGGATGCGCTTTTTTAGTTCCTCGGCAAGCTGTTTCTCTTCCGGGGTCTTGGCCTTTTTTTCCTCGCGACGGGCGGCGCGCTTGGCCAGCTTCTGCTTGCGGCTGCCGCGGACGACGGTCGCCTTTTTGGCGCCGCGTTCCTGGAACTTCTCCACCCGCCGGGCGGTGTCCACGAGCTTCTGTTTGCCGGTGTAGAAGGGGTGGCAATTTGAACAGAGCTCGATGCGGATTTCTTCCGTGGTCGAGCCGGTGGCGAATTTGTTCCCGCAGACGCAAATGACCTTGGCCTGGGGAAAGTAGGTTGGGTGGATTTCAGTTTTCATATCGGGGGAGAGCGTAGCAGACCTCCGCATTTCTGGCAATGGCTGCTATGATGTTAATCATGAAAACATCGTTGTTCGATTATCATCTTCCAAAATCCAGGATCGCGCAACGGCCGGTGAGACCAAGGGACTCATCGCGTTTGCTTGTTCTTGACCGTAAAACGGGGCGGATCGAGCATCGCGTCTTTCGTGACATCGTAGATTACTTACATCCGGGGGATGTCCTGGTGATGAACGACACCAAGGTATTCCGCGCGCGGCTGCGCGGAAAGACGGAACGCGGGATGATCGAAATTTTTCTGATCCATCCCGAGCGGATGAGGTACTGGATCGTGCTCGCCCGGCCGGGGAAGAAGCTCGCCGTCGGAGCGAGGGTCGTCCTCGCGGGAGGACTGTCCGGCACCGTCGCATCGAAACAATCGGACGGGACGATCCGGATGCGATTCAACCATACTTCTTCGCGCGTGATCGAGATCGCCAACCGGATCGGCGAGGTTCCAATCCCTCCCTACATCACGCGGACACCGAAATCACTCGAGGAATACCAAACCGTGTATGCGCGCCGGACCGGCTCGGTCGCCGCGCCGACAGCAGGATTCCATTTCACGCCAAGGTTGATTCGGGAGATCAAACGG
>MGDZ01000018.1 GCA_001791115.1 Candidatus Uhrbacteria bacterium RIFCSPHIGHO2_02_FULL_57_19 | reverse complement strand
CAAATCAACCGGCCGACTGGTCGCCGGCTATCTGGCCGAGATGATCCGGGTCGTGGTTATTTCATTGGCCATCATCCTGCCCATTCGCTACTTCCTGATCCAGCCGTTCTACGTCAAAGGGGCGTCGATGGAGCCGAACTTTTACGACCACGAGTATCTGATCATCGACGAACTTTCTTACCGCTTCCGCGAGCCGGAACGCGGCGACATAGTCGTCTTTCGCTACCCGCGAGATCCGCGGCAGTATTTCATCAAACGAGTCATCGGTCTGCCGGGCGAGACGGTGGTCGTATCGCGCGGCCAGGTCACCGTCATTAACGGGGAAAATTTCGCCGGTTTGGCATTGGATGAGAACGACTATCTTTCCGATGGCGTCATTACCGCTGGAGACAAGCGAGTGACTTTGCTTGCCGGCGAATACTATCTTCTAGGCGACAATCGTGCCTCCAGCTTGGACTCCCGGATATTCGGGCCGGTTTCAAGAGAGCTCATCGTCGGCCGGGTGTGGGTTCGCGGCTGGCCAATCGACAAACTTTCCATTTTTGAGACGCCGTTATATCAAGATGACTCCGGCAAACTCAGGCCGGAGCCACGATGAATCCTATGACTCCCATGACTCCCAAAAAAAAGAAAATTCCGCCGCCCAAGGAGAAACTGTCGGCGATCATCGCTCCCAAGAAGACCAAGGGTCCGGCGCCGACGCCGCAGACCCCGAGAGGGATGAAAGACCTTCTTCCGACCGAGGAGAAGTTTTGGCGGCAGGCCAATGATTCAGCCATCTCCATCGCCAGGGCTTACGGTTACGAGTGGATTGAGACGCCGATAATCGAGGAAACTCAACTGTTCGTTCGCGGAGTGGGCAAACAGACTGACATCGTGGAGAAGGAGATGTTTTCTTTCGTCGATCAGGGCGGGGAGGCGCTCTCGCTTCGGCCCGAGGCCACAGCCGCCGTCTCTCGGGCCTACACCTCTCACGGGATGGTCAATCTTCCCCAGCCGGTTAAGCTCTGGTATTCGGGTCCCATGTTCCGCCACGAGCGGCCGCAGGCCGGGCGGCTCCGGCAGTTTCACCAGTTCGGATTTGAGATTCTGGGGGAGGGAAAGCCGATCGCCGACGCCGAGCTGGTGCTCATGGCCGTCAGGTACTTCGGCGATCTGGGGGTTCCGGTGACCGTTGAACTCAACTCCATCGGTGATCATTTTTGCCGCGAACCATACAAGGAAAAACTAATCGCCTACTACCGCGGAGTCCGCAGCAAGCTGTGCGAAAACTGCAAGACTCGGCTCTCCCGGAGTCCCATGCGGCTTCTTGATTGCAAGGAGCCGGAGTGTGTCACTCTTCGTCCCGGAGCGCCGCAGATTGTGGACCATCTCTGCGAGGATTGCCGCAATCATTTCATGAAGGTGGTTGATTACCTCGATGAGGCGGACGCGCCATACTCCCTGAATCCCCACCTGGTCCGCGGCCTGGATTACTATACCCGCACTGTTTTCGAAGTCCTGCCCAAAACCGAGGAGGAAACCGCTCGCGCCCATTCAGCGCTGGCTTCCGGCGGCCGCTACGACGGATTGGTCGAGCTTCTGGGAGGACGGCCAACGCCGGCGGCCGGTTTTTCCATCGGTCTCGAGCGGGTAATTAATCGGATTAAGGAATTGGGACTGCCTGTGGCCGGCGCCTGGCAGCCGGCTGTCTACTTCGCTCAGCTGGGAGAACCGGCCAAGCGCAAGGCCCTGGTTCTTTTCGAAATTTTGCGGAAAGCCGGGATTCCGGTCACAGTGAGCTTCACCAAGGATGCCCTAAAACAGCAGATGGAGATCGCCAATCGCTTGGGGGTGCGCTACACGGTGATCCTGGGACAGAAGGAAATTCTGGACGGCACGGTCATTCTCCGCGATATGGAGGCCGGCATTCAGGAAATCGTTGACGAAAAGAAATTAGCGGCCGACCTCAGGAAAAAACTCGGCCTGGACACCCAGAAACTCTCCCTGCCCACGCCGGTTGTCTCCGCCGCCCCGCCACCCAAACCATTCGAGGAAGAAGAGCCGGAGGAAGCCAAGGTGACGGAAGAGGTCCCCGAGGTCCCCAATGTAAAACCCGAGGAGGGAGTTTGACCATTGAGGGTAAAGCGTGATAAATTTTAATAAGAAGTTTGGTTAATAACCCGTAGAAAGGAAGGTGACATTTCTGGCAGAAGTTCGACGAAAAAAAGGGGAAAGCTTCGAGAGCATGCTGCGCCGTTTCAGTCGGCGGATTCAGCTTTCCGGAAGACTGATTCAGGCCAAAAAGGTCCGTTATTACGAGTCGCCTCAGACCAAGCGGGAGATTCGTTCCTCGGCCATTCATCGCGCCAAGGTAAGAAAGACGCGCGATTATCTGTTGCGGTCCGGGAAATTGAAAGAGGAAGACCTCCAGCGCGGGCGGCGGCGTTAAGGTGATGACCCTCACCGAGAAAATCACCGGCGATGCCGAACAGGCCTTGAAATCCAGAGACGCCTTCGCCTTAGGGGCGCTGCGTATGATTCGGGCCGCGTTCAAAAACGCCGAGATCGAGGCCAGACAATCCCTGACGGACGAACAAGCGCAGGCCATCATCGCCAGTGAGGTGAAAAAACTTCGCGATTCCCTGGAGCAGTTTCGCGCTGGAGGAAGGGCTGATTTGGCGGAAAAGGCGGAGCGCGAGATAGCGCTCCTTTCAGCCTATCTGCCGGCGCAGATGACCGAGGAGGAAGTGCGGACGGCAGTCGTTTCTAAAGTCGCCGAACTCGGCGCCGGGCCGTCGGACGCTGGCCAGGTGACTGGAGCGCTGATGAAGGATCTCCGCGGCAAAGCCGACGGCGGTTTGGTGTCCAAGTTGGTAAAAGAAGCGTTGGGTTAAACCAGCTAGAGAGCAAAGACAATTTATTCTCGGTGTTTCATGCTTGACACCAAAACAAATCAAGATCGTCTAAAAGAGACGATCAAAAAGACCGCTCTCCTTGTCGGAGTTTTATTGGCGGTCTTTTTCGTTGTCGGGCCGGCCGCGGCTCAGGTCAACTTGGGGCTGACTCCGGAAATCGGAGGCGAAATCGGTCTGGCCACCACCGACATCCGCATCATCGTGGCCCGCATTATCCAGTCCTTTTTCGGGCTTTTGGGCATTATTGCCGTGGTGCTTATTCTATACGGCGGGTTCCTGTGGATGACTTCCCAGGGCGAGGTGGAAAAGATCGACAAGGCCAAACGGATTCTGGTTAACGCGGTCATCGGACTGGCCATCATGCTCTCGGCCGTGGCCATCGCCCAGTTCGTCATCAACAGTTTGATTGAGGCCACTACCGGAGGAGGCGGAAGAGGACCGGGAGGCGGAATGGGCGCGGCTCCGGTGCCTCTCTCCGGCGCGCTGGGGAACGGCATCATCGAAGCCCATTACCCGCCCCGCGACGCGACCAACATTCCTCGCAACACGCGGATCACGGTCACCTTCAAAGAACCGATGCTGATTTCGAGCTTTATCCGCGGCTACGACGACGGGGGAACCCCGACTGACACCTCGGACGACACGGCCCCGGCCTTTGCCGCGCTAGAGGATGGGAACGTGCGCGTTGTCCAGGACATCCAGGGCGCCTCGCCTTTGGCCTCGGACCAGGTGCGGGTGGGCTTTACTTCTGATCTTAAAACTTTCGTTTTCGATCCGGTCCCGCTCCTGGGTTCCCCCTCGGAGGATGTTGGCTACCTGGTGCGGCTCACCGGCGGAGACACCGGGATCCTCACAGCCGACGGGGATCCGGCCTTTGCCGGCAGTTTCGCCGAGGGGTACCAATGGGGCTTTGAGACCGGCACCTTTGTCGACAATACCCCGCCCACGGTCCTTTCAGTCATTCCCTTTGCCGGCTCGACCAATCCTCGGAACATCATCATCCAGGTTAATTTTTCCGAAGCCATGGATCCGACGACTGTGACCGGCAACCTCCCGGGCTTCCAGAATCTAAGAGTGGAGAGCGGCGGCGGGCCTGTTGGCGGTTCCTTCGGCATCGGCAACGGCTACCGAACCATTGAGTTTGTCACCGACGATCTCTGTGGCACTAACTCCTGCGGAGCCGACGTCTTCTGTTTGCCGGGCGGAGAGCGCATCTCGGCCGTGGTGCGCGCGGCCACTTTGGGACTAGAACCGCCGGCCGCTGATCCGGCCATTGTTCCCTCGAACGGAGCCACGGACATGACCGGAAATTCATTGGACGGGAGCGCTGACGGCATTGCCACTGGTCCGGACGCTGACAATTACGCCTGGGTTTTCAACACCTCGAACGCCATCGATCTGACTCCGCCGGTTATCGAATCCATTGCCCCGGGAGTCAACGAAGGGTCAGTTATGCCCGACCGGCCGGTGACTGTTGCTTTTTCCAAACTGATGAGTTTGCTCTCCTTTAACTCCCAGTCAATCCGGATGAACTCCCAGTCAATCCGGATGGAGGCCGTGCCTGCTCCCAATATCTGTTTTTACCTGACTGGAGATCATTTGGACGAGACAGGGGTGCCTGCAGGCGCGGGAGTGGTGCCGGTACGGAGCCAGGCCGTTATCAACCACTGTCTGTTCCTGCCCGAGACCAATTACATTCCCAACATTTCTTCCAAAGTTACTGATGTTCTTCAGAACTGCTTTTATCCCGGCGCGGCTTCGACTGCCGCGGCCGCCGGCTGCACGCCCGAGTCCTTGGCCGGCAGGCCATATTGCTGCAACGGAATTCCCTGCGATACGGCCTGCGAATTTGCCGGTGGAGCGCCTATCTGCGGCGGACCGTAAGAAATTAAAAATGCCAAATGAAAAATAGCCGGTGGCGAGCATTGATCTCTGGAATCGCGATGCTGGGCATCGCTGGCTTTATGTTTGCGCCGGAAGTTTTGGCTCAGGTCAATCTTGGGCTGACCCCCGAGGTGGGGGAGGCCATTGGATTGGCCACTACCGATGTCCGGATCGTCGCCGCCCGAATCATCCGCAACTTCTTCGGGCTTCTGGGTATTGTTGCCGTGGTGCTTATCCTTTACGGCGGGTTCTTGTGGATGACAGCCGCCGGCAATGAGGAAAAGGTGGAAAAGGCCAAAAAGGTTTTGACTTCGGCGGTGATCGGACTGGCCATCATGCTCTCGGCCTTTGCCATTGCTCAATTCGTCATCTCGAGCTTGGTCGAGGCCACCACCGGAGTGGGGCCGGGCGGCGGCGGACCGGGCGGCGGAGGCGGACCGGGAGCTGGTTTGCCCTCCGATGCTTTCTATGTCCGCTCTTTTTCGCCATCCGGCGACGTTCCCATCCGCAATGTCACGGTCCGGGTGATTGTCTCACGGGCTGTGGATGGCGCCTCGGTGCCCGGGAATCTAAGCGTGGCCGGCCCAGGCGGCACTGTCAATGGAACCATCAGCGCTTCGGGAACAGTCATTGAGTTCACTTCCTCGGCTCCTTGTCCCGATCCCAATGTCGATCGATTCTGTTTTGATGCCGACACCCAGTTTACAGTGACCGTCACTTCGGGTATCAGGAGCGCCGACGGCCGAAGTCTGCTTTGCGGCGGGCTGGCCCCCAACTGCAGCGCTCAGTTCCGCACCGGTTCGCTAGTGGACGTCTCACCGCCGTCGCTAGTTGAGATCCTCTCGCCTGATCCCGGCCAGTCTGTTCCAGCCGATTCGCTCGTGCCGGTGCAGGTTCATGCCGTGGATGACGCCGGAATTTCGCTGGTGGAGATTTCCGCCGACGGAAGCGTGGCAGCCACCGCGGCTCCGGCCGGGGTTGCCCCTGATTTTATCGCCACCGAGGACTGGGACACGACGGATGTCGCAACCGGCGGCCACTCGCTCTCGGCCCGGGCCGCGGATGTTGATGCCAACCAAGCCTTTTCCGGGTCTGTGCCGGTAGTGGTCCGACCTGCCGCTTGTTTTAACGGAGTTTTGGATGGCGACGAGACCGCGGTGGATTGCGGGGGGTCCTGCGGTTCCTGCGCCGGAGGATCCTGCAGCGGGGACGGTGACTGCGCGTCCGGCGCTTGCCGGGAAGGAGTGTGCGTGGACATTCCGCGGATTGATGCCGTTTCCCCTGGCGATGGGGCTTCGGGGACCCTGGTCACTGTCTCCGGCGACTTTTTCGGATCGGAAGGACGGGTGATTTTCCTGGGAGCTGAAGGCGAGGCGGATGATGTGGAAGCCGGGCTCTGCGAGAGCGGAGCTTGGAGCGACAAGGAAATCACCGTGGTCGTGCCCGCGGCCGCCGCTTCCGGGCCAATCATGATAATCTCGGGAAACGGACAGAGCGACGCGACCGACGACGGCCGCGGCCCAAATCTGCCGGACTTCGCCATAAACGCCATCTCTCGCCCGGGCATCTGCCGGTTATCGCCCAATCAGGGGATAGTCGGCGGCGGGGTAACTCTCTCCGGAACCAATTTCGGTGACGAGCAGGGGACTAATGGGGTGGTTTTCACTTTTTCCGGACGCGACACCAATGCTCCGGGAATCTCTCCGGAATCCTGGAATCCAGAGGAGATTAGGGCCGTAGTACCCACAGTGCCAGTGATTGTTGAAACCCCCGGACGTCTGCGGGCGCGCGTCGGCGGCCTCGATTCCAATTTCAAGAATTTCACGCTTCTCCCACCGGAAGCCGGCACTCTCCCGCAGATCACGGCTATTGACCCGGCCTCCGGTCCGCCCGGGCAATATGTCACGGTCCGCGGCGAAAATTTTGGGAGCGTGGCCGGCACAGTGCTCTTCCAACTAGCGGATGGGACCACGGCCGTGGGTTCCACCGATTTTCCCTCGGCCTGTTCGCTTGATTTTTGGAAACCCGATTCCATCACGGTCAAGGTGCCGGCCAAGTACCGCGACGGGGTGACCTCGATCGAACAGGCCAGCCACTCGGTCAAGGTGCAGAGAAACGATCGAGTGGAGTCGAATACCGCTGATTTTACGGTCAACGCCGCCCCGGCCGGGCCGGGCATCTGTCTGGTTGATCCGGACAACGGGCCGGAAGGAACCAGAGCGCGGATTTTCGGCGAGCGACTGGGCAGTCAGTCGGGCACGGTTCGCTTCACCGAGGCGCTTCTGGCCGATCCACTGGGTATTTCCTGGAGTGATGCCGCCATCTCCGGCGTCCGCGTTCCGGCTGGAGCCGCCTCTGGGCCGGTTGTGGCTCTGCGGGCCAGAGCCGAGCTCTCTAACGGATTGCCATTTGCCGTCGGGGTCTGCTCGCCGGATTCCGGCTGCCGCGCCGGGCTTTCCTGCTGCGGCGACGGCTCTTGCCGCGCCGACTGCGCCGCGTCCGCGCCATCCGGCGGATTCCAATACCGTTTCTCCACGGGCATTATCCCCATCGTTCCTCAAGTGGTGGAGGACTCCACCTGTCGGGGGTTAACCCAGTCTCCCACGCCTTTCCGCTCAACTTCCGATGGTTGCGTTAATGCCGACATTGGAGCGCGGATCACGGCGGACATGGATGATCCGACGCTCCGAACCGCTGTCTCGGTTAAAAAATGCGGAAGCGGGCCTGGTGGATTTGACCCGGCATCTTGCGCCGCCGAGGATCTCTCCGGCTCGGTGGGCATAAGCCCTTGGTCAGACGGCGGAGCGTCGGGGGACGCCTTTACCTTTGATCCAAGATATCCCCTGGATCCTTCCACTTGGTACCAGGTGACCATTGACGGCACCGCGGCCGATGGTTCGCCGGGCGGAGCGCGTTCGGTTGACGGATTGTTCCTCGACGGAGATCGCGACGGCGAAGAAGGCGGGGATTATGTTTGGGTTTTTAAAACCAGAGCCAGCGCCGAGGTCTGCGCCGTGGATCATGTCGAGGTTGCCCCGGCGGAATATTTGGCCGACGAGCAGGATGAGACGGTGAATTACCGGGCCAACCCCACGGCGGCCAACTGCAACATCCTGGATTGCAGCACTTATCCCTGGCAATGGGAATGGGAGAGCGCCTATGCCGACGGAAGGAGCGCGGTAAACGAGGCGGCAATTGCCCCCATTGCCGGCCGTCCGGCCTGCGAGGAGCAAGCCACGGCTCGGGCCGAAACTCCACCCGACGACCCGGCCATCATCCGGGCCACCCTGACCTCCGAAAACAAGAGCGACACCGGGGAACTCGCCATCAACTTCCTTGATCCGGAAGTGATTCGCTTCTGGCCCAACTGTAATGAGGCCTGCCCTAATGCCCAGGCCGGGGCTGATTTCAACACAGCCATCACACCGGCCACTTTGAATAACAACACCATCCAGGTTTTTACCTGCAATAATGAATCCTGCAGTTCCTTTGCCGAGGCGGACGGTTTGCCGGGAGTTTCGGTGATTCTGACTACTGACGAGAGGGGAACGACCCGCGGTTTTACTTTGGCCGCTTCCTGGATTACTGACAAATATTACCGGGTGATTATCCGCGGCGGCGA
>MGDZ01000017.1 GCA_001791115.1 Candidatus Uhrbacteria bacterium RIFCSPHIGHO2_02_FULL_57_19 | reverse complement strand
TTGATTTTGGATGTAAGAAAAAACCCCCAGCTGCTGTAATAGCCAGCTGGGGGCTCGTAGGCGGGATCCGTCCGCGATCGGACGGATTTGTTTCGGTAGGAACTACGGACAGAGACCAGCCGGTCGGTAGACCCGGTTCTGGTCGCAGTCGACGTCGTTGCAGTCGGTGAGACCGTCACCGTCGTCGTCCGCTCCGTTGTCGCAATCGAGCTCACAACTCGACCCTCCGAGGCAGGCGATGATATTGCACCATCCCCCCTCCTCGTGAGCCAGCACCGCGTTGTTGGCCGCGATGCTGGTGCGATTGGCGTCGTAGGCGGCCACTGCCCGATCGACGCCTGCGATCCGCACCGTGACCGTCCAACCGGCGCGAACCGCGCAGGCGTGGCCGGCCACTCCGTCCGGAATGTGAACGTAGTAGTTTCCGTCGGTCCCGCGCACATTGATGGTGTGCAGGCCGTTGGAAGCCGTCTGCGTCCACTCATACGGCGCGGCGTCGTCGGTGAGTCCGTTCCAACCGGCGCCGCAGAAGGCGTCGGCTGACTCCAGGTCCGAGTAGTGCGTGTGGTTGCCCACTGCCCCGCTCGCGGCCTGGAGGTAAACGGTGTTGGGCTGATTGCAGGCGCCGCCGCAACCCTCGTCGGTGAGGCCGTCGCGGTCGTTATCAATCCCGTCGCCGCAGATCTCAGCGCAACCCTCGTTGATCTGCCCGTCACCATCGTTGTCCACGATGTCCGTGCAGAGCTCTTCGGCGCAACCGTCGTCCACGACCCCATCATTGTCGTCGTCCAAGCCGTTCCCACAAACTTCCTGGATTGGCGTGTAGACGCAACGATCGGTGGCCTCGTCGCAGGCATCCGAGGTGCCGGCGTTGCCGTCATTGCAGACGACAGTCGTGCCGGCGCGGCACTCGCTGTCCCCGTCGCACCACTCGGAGCCATTGCAATACTGGCCATCCGAGCAGTCGGCGTCGTTCTCGCATTCCAGCGAGACGCAGCCGGCGACGTCTGCGTCGGGGTCGTCGGGAACGCACAGATTGTCCCCGCGATCCTGACAGAAATCGTGGTCGGAGATGTTCCGGCAACGGTCGAGGGCCTCGGAACACGAGTCCTCGGTGCAGGCAACGCTGTCGTCGCAGTCGGGCTCCTCGCCCTCCTGGCAATCACAACCGTCGCACTGCTCTTCGCCGTTGCAGAAGTCGCTGTCATCGCAGTCCGAGTCACTGTCGCACTCGCACTGCTCGACACACCCGTCGACATCCGCGTCCGAATCGTCCGGATTGCAGACCTCGTTGTTTCCGCAGAGGTCGTTGTCCGGCTCGAAGACGCAGTCGTTCCGCACGCAATCGTCCCGCGTGCAGTCGAACCCGTCATCGCAATCCGAATCGCGGGTGCACTCGACCTCGACGCACTCACCGCCGTCGCAAACCTCGTCATTCTCGCAATCCGAATCGTCCTCGCACCGCTCGACACAACCCGTGTCATTGTCGGCGTCCGGATCGTCCGGGTCGCAGACTTCGGCGTCGTCGCACCGCGAGTCCATCTGCGAGAAGCGGCACTCGCCGTCCTGGCAGTCCTCGTCGGTACAAACGACGTCGTCGTCCTCGCAATCCTCGTCGTCCTCGCAGACGACACCCGGGCACTCTCCCCGGCCGGCGCAATCGGGATCGTCACAGTTGACGAGACCGTCGCAGTCCTCGTCGAGGTCCGTGCGCTCGGTGCAGGAAGTCTCGGACTCCTGCGGGTGGATGTCGGCGTTGTCGTCGTCGCAGTCGCACTCGTCGTCGACCGGATCTTCGTCCTCCTTGCAGAGGTCGAATCCGTCGCCGTCTTCGTCGCCTGCGCCGCCGTCCTCCTCCGGACCGGCGTCCGGCTCGACCTGACAGCCCTCGTCGACTTCGCCGTCGCCGTCGTCGTCCTCGCCGTTGCCGCAGATCTCCGCGCCCACCTGGGCGCGATCCGGACAACCAGCCAGCAGCCCCGCGAATGCGAGAGCCGCCACGAACATGAACATCCTGGACGTCTCCATGACCTTTCTCCTTCCGCGGGGTTGTTGTCCCGCGAGCGTTGGC
Source organism: Candidatus Uhrbacteria bacterium RIFCSPHIGHO2_02_FULL_57_19 (assembly GCA_001791115.1). GTDB lineage: Bacteria > Patescibacteriota > Patescibacteriia > 2-12-FULL-57-11 > 2-12-FULL-57-11 > 2-12-FULL-57-11. The sequence continues at coordinate 6,672 of MGDZ01000017.1, read as the reverse complement.
ACCACGCCTACGCTTGGGGACGATTTTGTTCGTCCGCGCAATGAACCGACGACCTACCTGTCTGCCGATAGGCAGGAAGACAGGAGGATATCTTTAAAACCTGCCTTGCCGGCAGGCGGGTCGCGCGGCTCGTTGCACGAACGAACACCCGACGTCTGACTTCTGATCTCTGTTCTTTCAAGGAACATCTGCGGAGACATCTTTCAATCTCTCCACGGATATTGCTTGCAAAAAAGTTTTGGTGGGGCGAGGGAGTCGTTACACTCCCCCGCCCCACCCGAGGTCCTAGAGCAAGCCGGGGATGGAGATCCCCAGCGACAATCCGGCCATCCCGGAGTCCATCCATCCGGTGGCGGCCTGACTGCCAAAGAATGACTGGCCTAGGCCGACGCGGACGGCGGCCCGGAATCGCAGGGACCGGGCCTCATCCCCGAGCCGGATGAAAGCCGTCGGCTCGAGATAGAGACCGCGCCATCCGAAGATGTCATCTTCGAAAGGCGCTCGCTCGTTGGCGAAGGCGGCGAAGCCCACGCCCAGCGAGAAGTGGGCGGCCCGGCTGGGATGATTCAGGAGGAATTCGCCCAGTCCGCCCAGGTAGTAGGCGAACTGATCCTCGGAGGTGCCGAATCCGACCGAACCGGAAACGGCGAACGGTCCGAACTGGGCAATTCGCAGACCAAACTCGCCCAGCAACCCCGAGACCGTGGCGCCTTGACCCGGGAAGGCCACGTACGCCCCGTCGAGCCAGAAAAACTGGAAAATCTTGGCTTGCCCCTGCTGGAGCTCACCGAGCAGCCGCTCGATGTCACTTACTCTCCTCTCGAGCCGACCGACTCGGCCGTCGAGTCCTCGCAGGTCTCGGTCGAGCCGGGCGATCTGCTGGGTGTGACTCCCGACGGTCGTCGCCAGCTGGTTGAACCGCTCGATGAGTCCGAGCAGTTCCTCCCACCGCTCCCGAAGGCCTTCCGGCAGGGCCTCTCCTGGCGGAGGAGGCGTGACGGTGACACCGCGCAGGCGCTCCTCGATGGCCTGGATGCGGGCCGCGAGCGGCGCGAGATCACTTCCGTGCAACGCCAGGTCATCCCGGTCGTCGCAGGTCGCGCCGAGGCCGTCGTGGTCGTAGTCCCGCTGCTCGAGGACCCCGTCGCCGTTAGTGTCGATGTCCGGCGGGTTGTGATACAGGGAGCAGTTGTCCACCGCGTCCAGCACGCCGTCACAATCGGCGTCACCGGGGTGGGACTGGCCCACCCGTGCTGTACCTTCGGGACAGAAGACGCCGTGAGGCGGCGGGGGCGGAGGCGGCGGGCGTGGATCGTCCGGGCCGCCGCGTGGGCGGCGCTCGTTGGTGACGCACAGGCACGGATTTCTCCGCGGGTGATGGAAACCGGAGTTGCACTCGCAGGCACCGTCCACCCATCGGCCGTGGGTGCGTTCGCAGATCTTCTGGCAGTCGCCGTCCTGCCCGGCCCGCGGCTTGCAGGCATTGGCCAGGACCTCGGCGCACCAGTCCCTCTCACCTCGGCACTCGCCGAGGTCGGACTGGCACTCCTGGAGATCCTCCTGAGCATCCTGGAGATCTCCCTGGCAGGTCTGCAGACTTGCGTCGCAACCCTGCCCCTCGTCCTGCGCCAGGGCCTCGTTCGCCCCGGCCATCGTTGCGGCGATCGTCGCCGCGCACAACAGAAACTTCTTCATCGCCTTTTCCTTTCTGTTCTGTTTGGTCAGGCCGGGGCTTGTGGCCCGACCGGTTTCTTGACTTGTTTTTGTTTACTTTGGAAAGACCAAAATCGCAGGCCCAAGGAGGCCTGCGAAAATGCATGGTCCTCCCTTGGACCTCTCGCGGAGTAATCCTTTCTACTGCAATCGCCAGATTTCGGCTGCAAACGCCTCAAGGCTTCTTGACGTATCTTCTCGATACGCCTTCGTCGCCCTTCGTCGTTTTCGCTCGAAATCTGACAATTTCGTGACGAAAGATCACTCCGCAAGAGGTCCTGAGCACTGAAGTGGTTTGGAGCAAGGAACCAAGGATGAGGAGGAGGCACCCCGGGTCTCGCGCCAAACCGCTTCAAGGCTCCTGTTGTGGGCTCAAAATCTTCTTCACTGAACCGAAAATCGCTTTCTACGGAACGCGGAAAAATACCACATTTCCGCCAAAATGTCAAGGTTCCCGGAAGCACAGGGGTAATTCCTGGCTTCGTAGAGCCATTTCTATAACCTCCAGGAAGGGCTGACCTTAGCCCCAAAACCCGGAGGCTGTCAAGCTTTCAAGGGACTGCCGCAGAATGCCTTTTCTACTGCAATTCTCAAACTCCTGCCTGCCGGCAGGCAGGTCGGCTGCAAAATTGCATAAGCTCCTCCGCTTATACTCTGTATAAACATCGTCGCTTCTGCAGTTTTTCGCTTCGAAATTTGAAAATTTCGTAACGAAAAGCACTCAGCGACAGTCCCTTACAACCAAAAACCGCCCGATTCTCATCAAGCGGCCTTCTATCTTCTGCTCTCTACTCCCTACTCCCTACCCATGCGTCCGGACCGCCGACCGAAGCGCGTAGACCAAACCAACCAATAGCCCGACAAACAGGCCGGCTCCCAGATTGACCGGAATGTTCGGTGAAACCGGAAAGCGCGAAGCCAAAGGCGCGTCGACCAGTTTGATTTCCAGATCTCCGCCGACATATTCCCGACCGCGGGTGGTGAAAACATCGGAGACAGCTTGAGCAATCTTCCCGGCTTCTTCTGGAGCAGGATGAAGGATGGTCACGGTCAAGAGCCCGGTGCCGGCGGTAATCTGAGTGCGCAGCATCCGCTTCCACTGGCGCCGGCGAGTCGAGGCCCGTTCCGAAAAGTAGCTCTGGTCAATGGACGGGTCCTCCGAGAGCACCTTGGTGAAAAAGTCGGTGGTGTTCAGCACCTCGGAAAGATTCTGGGCCACCCGCTCGGCCGATTTGATGGCCGTGTAAGGATCAACGCCGAAGATGGACTTCTGGATGACCAGCAGCCGGACAGTGGAACCGTAGCGCAAGGGCTGGACAAAGGTGGCCACAGTCGAAACCAGAAGGCCGATGACCCCGAAAAGGGCAATAAACCTCCAGCGGCGTTTCAGAATGCGCAGGGATTGGTCCATACCGACATTATACTATTTCTCCGCAATGTCTCCAAGGGTGATAACGGCCTTGAAGGTCTGTTCTCCGCGCAAGACAAGAAGCTCGATCCGATCGCCAGGATCAAAGTCGCGGAGCGCCTCGGAGAGCGATTGCCCGGGCGAGATGGACACGCCTTCGATGGCCAAGACAATGTCGCCGGCCCGCAGTCCGGCCCTGGAAGCCGGAGAATTGCGAAGCACTGCCGGCTTTCCGGCCGCGGCGGCAAGAAGAGCGCCGGAGGCCGACTGGCCTTCCGGCAGTCCGACCAGCGTGGAAAAATCAACCGCGTGCACTCCCAAATACGGCCGGCTGACCTGGCCCTCGCGGAGGACGCCGGACATCACCTGGCGGATGCCCTCGACCGGAACAGCCCGGTCCGAAGCGTTCCCTCCGTCAAGGAGGCCAACCATCCGGCCGTTGCGGTCAATAACCGGACTCCCCCGCTCTGTCTTGGAAAAGGCCTGCGACAGCCGAAACCGGGCCGAAAAAATTTCCGAGGAAACCACGGCAGCCGATAGATCCCGCGGATCCGCCCCGCGCGAGATCACTTTAGACGATGCCGCCACGCCCCGGCCGGCAACCGCCAGAAGTTCGTCGCCGACCCGGACATTCTCCGGTTCTCCGAAGGGCAGGACGGACAAGTTAGCCGCACTGACGCGAATGAAGGCCGCGCCGCTTCCAGGATCAGCCACCACTGATTCTATGGCGTAGCGGCTGCCGTCGGCGGCGACTGCTTCCGCTCCCTGGAGCTCGTCAGAGAGATCCGCGCTGGTGGCCAGCCATCCGTCGGAAGTCAGGGCCACGGCCCGGCCGATCACCGCCTCATTCGGAACAAAGGCGCCTGGACCCAAATCTTCCAAAGCGCGCGTTGTAACCAAGCGGAGCGTGGCCGCCGCGACGGCATTGGACATGGTTTCCGGATTGACCGAAGCCGGACGCGTTTCAATGACGAACCGCCGGGCCAAATCGCCTTCGGCCGGCACCAGGGGCGGCAGCAAATAGACGCTGGCTGCCAGCCCGCCGACTCCTCCGGCCAGAACGCCGAGAACCATCGCCAAAAGCAGAGGAGTTAGCACCTTCCATCCGTTTTGTTGTGTTTCCATCATATGTTTCCCCGGGCCTCACTGCGCCTGCGGCGCATCGTTCGGCCCTTTTCGTTGTGCTCGGAGCGAAGCTGTTCGCTCCTCGCTACAACTCAAACCCATCTAGCCGTGCCCAATACCAGCGCCGCCCCGACCATGGTGATTAACGAGTATCTCAAGGCCACCCGGCGGCTGACAGTTTCAAGATAAACATGACGGGCCAGCCCGGTAGTCAGATAGACGGAAAGCGCCAGGAGAGCACCGACCACCGGGGATGACACCGGCAAAAGAGCGGCCGCCCAAAAAGTTTCAGCAGTGAGGATGGCGGCGGCGACGATCATCGGCAAGGCGCGCCCGGCCGGCACTTTTCCAGTCCAAAAATTGTGGGCAGAGATAAAACCGCCGAGGCCGAAAGCCATCACCACCCCAGTCCACAGCGGCAAGGACAAAAAGGTGACCAGCGCCGAAAGATTGATGCCCACGAAAAATAGGGTGGCAATGCCCATGGCCTGGGAGATCGAGGCCAGCGAATAGGGCTGGTAACGCAGAGGCAAATAAAAATAGTTGAAGAGAATCAAAATGTTTAAACCGATGAGAAAAGCGGCCAAGAGTCCGACCGCGTTACGGAACCCCGGCCTCTCGGCCAAGAGAACGGCCAACATGGCCGAGATCCAAAAAAACAGCGGCAGAAGAAGTAGATACCAGTTCTCAACGCGCCGCAGCCCGGCGCCGATGACCATCGCAAAAAAAACCGCCAAAAGCGGTCCGACTGTCATAAGTATGGGGATAACGGCCGAAGGGGCTACGGCCGGGGCCAGGCCGGAGGCGAGAGCCAAGAACGGAGCGAGCGCCACGGCCGCCAAGCGAAGGATGGGCATAACAACTTTGCCTATTTGAGGAGACCTTTGCCCAGCCAGGGAAATTCGTCAAGCAGGAGTGAGAAAGTTCCTGAACCTTTCCTGACCAGTTCCGCCTCGCCGGTCCGCACTCCGTCCTCCCAGGCGGCAACAGCCGTCACCAAACGAAGATGCAGATCGCGTTCGGAGGAGGGCACGACCAAAGCCAGGAGATCACGGCGCATGGCCGAAAGCGGGGCTACGAGCGCCGGCGCGGCGGCGTCGTTGGGCGAGGGAAGGGCGGCCTGGATCTTTAGAAAATCGCCGACGATCCGGGCCGCTTCGTTCCGATAACGTTCGGTGATCGGGGCCCGGAGCGGAGGAGCGATCTCCGCCTCCATTAAATTAACCAGCCGGGTTTCCCTTCTGACTAAAAAGGCAAAAGTCACCGCCAGGGCGGCGACGAATACAACGCAGGCCACGGCCAGCGGATCAAAACGGGGTTTTGGTCGGATCATACGCCGCGGGCCCGCTTCATCTCAATCATGTCGGCGGCAAAAACGCTCACCGCCGTGGCCAGAGGAATGGCCAGGATGGCTCCGACCACCCCGCCGACGCGCGCTCCGATAAGCAGGGATACAATGGAGATAATGGGATTAAGTCCGATGACCCGCTGCATGATCTTGGGAACCAGAAAATTGTTTTCAATTTGCTGAATGACCAAGTAAAGCGCCATGGTCAGAACTCCCTTGAGCGACGAATCGGCCAAGCCGATGATCACCGCCGGAATGGCGGCCACCACCGGACCGGCATAGGGCACGAACTCGGCCAAACCAGCCAAGAGGGCCAGCACCAGAGCGTATTCCACGCCCAAAATCGAAAGTCCAATATAAACCAGCACGGCCACTGCCGCCGAAAGGGCCAGCTGGCCGCGCAGCCAGGCGCCGATCTTCTCTTGGACCCGAGTGAGCAGCCCGGCCAGGTAGGGCTGAACCGATTCCGGAGCCACGGCGCGGAAGAAACGCCGCAAGGCGTTCTCCTCCACTACCATATAAAAAGTCATCACCAGGACGACGACAAAACCGAGGAGCCCGCCGAAAAATCCGGTGATGGTGGAGAAAGCCCCGGCCAGTCCCCGTTCCACTCCGCTGCCCAGCCCGGAAAGCAGACGCTGGAGATCGCCCAATCCTCCGTCGCCAAGAGTCACTTTTCCCAACCCGAGGGCAATGGTCACCCGACCGAACAGGGATCCGAAGTTTTTGACGATCCGCCCGGTCTCATCAAGGAGCGGCGGAATGATCAGAATCAAGAGCGCGCTGACCGCCCCCAGCAGTAATATGTAGATGGCCAAGACCGCGATCCCCCGAGGAATGTTTCTCTTCTGAAGCCAGTCGGCAAAGGGATCAATGACCGCAGCCAGCATCAGAGCGACGAAAATCATCACCACCACATCGCGGATGATGTAGAGAAACCACAGACCCAGGAGAACGGCAAAAATCTTGACGATGGCGCCGGTGGCGATGTTGAAGGTCACCAATTGAGGCTTTAAGGCGGGCATAACGAAAACAGTATACCACCCGAAATCAAAAACGAAAATCCGGCCATCGGCCG
>MGDZ01000016.1 GCA_001791115.1 Candidatus Uhrbacteria bacterium RIFCSPHIGHO2_02_FULL_57_19 | reverse complement strand
ACCCAGCAAGCCATTTTAGCGCAATTTTGGCTGCCGCGCGAAGGCACCTGAGTCGCGGGTCGGTTTTCCAAAATGGCACAAAATGCACACCAAAACGGCACATGGTCGTGTGCACTTTTGACTCTTCGCGGGATACGTCGCCTAGCGGCTGGTCGGTTGCTTCGCTTTCTTGAAGTGCAGCACCACGACATACAGCGCGACAGAGATCAGCAGCAACACGAACAGAACGGAATTGACCAGCAAGCCGAAGGAGAAGCCGTTGCCTGCAACGCGAACCCACTCCCCAGATATCTTCATGCAGGTCACGAACAAGAGCAGCGCGGGAAAAATGATTGTGTACAAAGTCCACATCCAATCCGAAAACCAAGGGTAGTCGGCAAGATAGGATTTACCCTCCCGAGTAAGGATTTCCTGGCCGATAGCGCTATTGAGCTTATCCTCCAGCTGATGGAGATAGGCATACTGCCGCTCGACGAACACGGCCGTCTGAAAGTAGCGAAGCGTAAAGAGCAGGACCAGCAGCCAGACGATATTCCCGATAACCGACAAATCAACCTGCAGAGTCAGTCCGAATTTAAAACTGAGGTAGTCGGTAACCGCATGGTCGGCCGCGCTCGGGAATATCGTCTGGAACGCAAAGAAGCCCGCCGCAATAATTACGAACAGCATCGCGCGGTCGCGCCGCTTGACCGCTTCGCTGATTATCGAGCAAGTGTCCTTGTAGTGGTCGTAGAGTATCGATGTCGGATCAGAGGGCATAGCGGTAAACTTGGCGCGGTGCGGTATTGAGCGCATAGGTCACGTTTGCTTCGCTGAAGCCGTCCACGATGGAGTACTCGGCGTTTTTCAGCTCCTCCGGCAGCTCGTATGAGCGGTCGAGCCGGACTACCGCGATACGCTTTCCTTCTTGGACACTCTGGTGTATCTCGAAGTTGATCCAGTTTTTGTAGCCGATGAGCCCGCTTTGGCGGTGCCGTTCGTTGGCATGTTTGCCGACGATGACGAGCGTGTGTGTTGCGCCTTTCACTTTAATGGTGAGTGCCGCTTTGATGCGCCCCACGTTGGTGCTGTCAATTTCTCGTGGCGTACCGTCTTCAAAAACAAACCGGAACTTCGGGTTAGCGTGCCACGCCTCCAGAAGATATTTATAGTGCTTGTCGTTCTCGTAATCGAAACTCACGAAGACTGTGTCCATGGTGATTAATGCTTAAGGATTATTAATGTTTCTTGTCGCGCGGCGGATTCGGGTCGCGGCCAGGCGCAACCGTGTCACTGTCCCGAATGGGACCGCCGTTCGGCTTGTGAATACGCACTTCGCCCCCACCAGACTGCGCCGCTAGCTGCTTCGCGATGTACTCCGCTTTCGCCTGAGTACTTGCAGTCGCCGATACACGGTCGGCCTTATCTTTGATGACCTTCCAGACACCGGAACCTTTCGGATTTGTAACGTGGTAGTTAGGCATAGCTTTTAGTACAGGTCGCGCGGCAGTACTCCCACCACCACGCCCTGGATAATACAGTTATCGGTTAATACGATCGGCATATGTTTGGTATCGGATGACTTCGGGCGCAGGATGACCATGCCGTTCTTGCGCTCCAAGATTTTTACTGTCGCCTCATCGTTGATGAGCGCGACGACGACATCGCCGTCGTCGGCGGACGGTTGCTGGCGCACCAACACGATGCTTCCGTCCTCCATATTTACGCCGCTCACTTTGGCTTCGTTCATCGAGGTGCCAACGACACGGAGCAAAAAGTATTTTGACCCCGGTCGCGCGAGCGTGGTTGAGACCGGGATAACGGCTTCAACGTTCTCCTCTGCCAGCATCGGCGCACCGGCGGCGATGCTACCAAGTAGCGGCACTTCGATGGTCTGCTCGCCCAAGATGTTGGGCTTCCCTGACAGACGTATAAGTCCGGCAGAATATCTGAGGAGACCCCGCTTCTCCAAGCGTTCCAGCATGAGCTGTACCGAGCGCGGGGATGTGTAGCCGACGGCGCGGCCTATCTCCCGCAATGAAGGCGTGATACCAGTATGGGCCACCCGACTGCGGATGAACGAATACCCTTGCAAGTCCTTCTTTTCGGTCCGGTTCATAGGGCTAATATACTCCTCTGTACACAACTGTCAACCTGCCCTATAATACCCCGTATGGCAGAAAAAGTACCGGCAAACCCACTTCCGTCCCTTGTCCTCACGGGGATTACCACCGGTACGTTTGCTGAGGCGACGCGTATGGCCACCGAAACGCAGGAGCGCATGAAGCCGCTATTTGAATCCATGCTTGCCAGCCAGCGCCGGCTGGACGAGGCGATGGCTCCCGCGACGAGTGCCTTGGAAGGCATAATGAAAGAAGGGTCGCGCGTAAGCGAAGCGTTCGCCAGTCTCGGTAAAATCACACTCCCCCATATAGAGGGGGTATCTCGTATGCGTGAGCTGTTGGGGGAGATCGGCAAGCCAGTTGAATTGCCGCCAGGCTTGTTTGCCGAAACGCGAGAGATGTACTTCATGCCGCGCGATCCGTACGTCCGCATTCACCCCGCCAGTCAGGAAGAAATCGTTGAAGCGGTCGTGACCCGTATTTCGGTCACGCGCGTGACGCGCGGCCGCGCCGAGTATATTCTTCCCGAGAATGCCGCTTGGGAAAAACTTCGCGTCCATTTCGTCGACGGGCACACGGTCAGGGTGAAATACCACGGCATGTCGACAGAGACGTTCGACTACAAAGACATGGGTTTTCTCGACCGCAAGACGAACAATCCCGACAAGAAGTGGGAGTTTCTGCGCAGCATGGCAGACGAGGGCGGCGTATGGCCGGTCGAGAAATTCCGCAAAAACTACCACCGCACCGCCAAGTACCAGGTCTCTCAGCGCCTTAAACGATTCTTCAGTGTAGGAACCGACCCGTTCGAGCCGTACGCTCGCGGCGAGGGATACCGCATACGGTTCGTCTTGAAATCCGATACCGATCCGCACGATTTTGACGACTAGCGTGATTTATTAACAGCAACAGAGGTTGTCGATTCTCTAGGGTTTTCAAAACTTCCTTGCGTCGCAAGGATTTTTTGTTGTCCGTCAAAATAATCGCGTCAATGCGTGATTAATCACCATTAAGGGTAAGAGAGGACGCGGATAACACCCTCTCACACCCATTATGAAAAAACAAAAACTGGAGTGGCACACCGAGCAGCGCGTCGCCAAGACGCTCACCCCGTGCGCCACCAACCCTAATGTCAACACCGACGCCGAGTTCGAGAAGCTCAAAAAGAGCATCAAGCGCGACGGCTACGTCGAGATCATCGTTGTCGACCTCGATGGCACGATTGCGGCAGGCAACCATCGCCACCGCGCACTCCTGGATCTCGGCATGGGCGACACCGAGGTCGATGTGCGTGTCCCCAATAGGAAGCTAACCAAAGAGGAGTTCGACCGCTACCTCATCGCGAGCAACGCGCTGCGCGGCGGCTGGGACTTCGACGTCTTGCGCGAGTTCGACCCCAACCTACTCCTCGACCTCTTGAAGCCGGAGGATATCACGCACGCGTTCGACGACTTGCTCGAAACCTCGGAGGATGACTTCGATGAAACCGCCGAGTTGGCGAAGATACAGGAGCCGACGGTATCCCCCGGCGACTTTATCAAGCTCGGCGACCATGTACTCGCGTGCATCGACGCGACGGACGAGGCGATGGTACGCAAATTGACCGCCGGTACGGCTATCGATTGTGTGGACGTCGATCCGCCTTTCGGAATCAAATATAACTATCAAGGCAAAAACAACAAGTACGGCGGGCGCGAAAAAGACGACCGCTCGCCGGAGGAATATCGTAAGTTCATCCGCGCCCTTATGGCCAACAGCATCGCGGTCTCCAAGCCCGACGCACATTTCCTGTTTTGGTGCGATGAGCGGTTCGTCTGGCTCCTTCAGACGCTCTATGCGGAGCTCGGCATCGAATCCAAGCGCCTCTGTATCTGGGCCAAAGACAATAGCATGCCGACCCCGAAGGTTGCTTTTAACAAGGCGACAGAATTTGCGGTGTACGGCACGCGCGGCACGCCGTACCTCAACAACAATCTCAAGAACTTAAGCACGGTACTCAACAAGGAAGTCGGGAGCGGTAACCGCCTCATCGAGGACCTCATAGACCTCTACTCGATTTGGCTCGTGAAGCGCCTACCGGCAGCCTCCTACGAGCATCCTACGCAAAAAAGCCCGACGTTGCATGAGAAGGCCCTGCGCCGCCTGACGCGCCCGGGCGACGCGGTGTTGGACCTCACGGCGGGCTCAGGATCCCTCTTAATCGCGTGCGAGCAAATGAAGCGCAGAGCGTTTGTGTCCGAAGCCGATCCAATATTCGCGACGTTAATAAAAAATAGATATGTCAAACTCACCGGCAACAAAGCCCAAAAGCTCAATTAATTACGGCGACGCATTCAAGGTCGGCGACCATGTCATCGCCTGCGGCGACGCACAAGACGCCGCGCTCGTTGACCGACTGCTCAAGGGCGTCAAAGTGCGGGCGGTCATCTCCGATGTCCCCTACGGCGTCAATCTCGTGGAGTCCAAAGCCGGGCTCGTGAAGCTCTCGGTGCAAAAGAACATCCTCAACGACGATCTCAAGGAGAGCGAGTACGCGCAGTTCACGCGCGAGTGGATCGCACCCGTGCTGCCACACCTCATGGCCAAGAATTCCTTCTACGTCTTCGGTTGCGACCCGACCTTTCCGACACTCCGACAGGGTATGGAGCAGGCGGGGCTGAAGTTCTCGCAGATGCTCATTTGGGCAAAGAGCGCTCCGGTCATGGGCCGCAAGGACTTCCTCATCCAACATGAACTCATCGCGGTGGGGTGGTTCAAGACGCACTACTTCCGCAAGTCCAAGGACCGCTCGCTCCTGTTCTTCCCCAAGCCCGCGCGCAACCCGCTCCACCCGAGCCAAAAGCCCGTGCCGCTCATCCGGCACCTCATCCTCAATACGACCGACATCGGCGACACGGTGTATGACCCGTTTATGGGATCGGGAACTCTGGCGGTGGCTGCGGAGCAGAGCAAGCGCAAAAGCGTCTGCATGGACCGCGACCCCGAGTACGTGCAGACGGCGCTCGACCGCATGGAGCGGGTGTTCGGCCTTAAGGCACAAAAGATATGAAAAAGGACCGACTACAAACCCTGTTCCTCGAGCAGCTCACCAAGTTGCCGATTATCAGTATCGCGGCGGAGAAAGCGGGCGTCGCCCGCCGCACCGTCTACAACTGGCGCGAGGACCCTGAGTTTGCCAAACAGATGGAGGCGGCCATCGAAGAGGGCGAAGCCCTGCTCAATGACCTTGGGGAGAGTCAGTTGGTGTCGCTCATGCGCGACCGCAACTGGCCCGCAATCTCCTTCTGGTTGCGGCACCGCAATCCGAAGTTCCGCGACAAGCTCGAGGTCACAGCGCGGATAGAGAAGATTGAAGAGTTGCCGCCGGAACAGAAGGAGGCGCTCAAGAAGTACTACGCATTACGAGATATTGAGATTAAAGACCATGAACAAAAATAATACTCCAGAAGAGGATGGGTTCGAGGAGCTGGCGAACAATCGCGCGGCGCGGCAGTACGTGACCAAAGGAAGCCATACGGTCTTCTTTGAGGTTTACTTCCAACATTACATAAAATACCCGATGGCGGAGTTCCACCGGGACATCTTCCGCATCACCGAGGACCAGAGCAACAAACTGGCGATGGTTGTGGCCTTCAGAGGCAGCGGCAAGTCGACGCTCGTTACCTTCTCCTACGCGCTGTGGTCTATACTCGGCGTGCAGAGCAAGAAATTTGTGCTCATCATCTGTCAGACCCAGGCGCAGGCGCGGCAGCATATGACCAACATCAAGCACGAACTAGAGTCCAACAAGCTGCTGCAATCGGATATGGGCCCCTTCCGCGAGGAGAATAGCAACGAACAGTGGGCCATCTCATCGCTCGTCTTCCAAAACACCGGTGCCCGCATCATGATCGCGTCAGTCGACCAATCCATTCGCGGCATCCGCCACCACCAATACCGCCCCGACCTCATTATTCTCGACGACATTGAAGACATTAATTCCACCAAGACGATGGAAGGGCGCAGTAAAATATTCGAGTGGTTTACTCGAGAAATCGTGCCGCTTGGAGACATCGGCACGCGGATCATAATGGTCGGCAACCTACTCCACGAGGATGCGCTTGTTATGCGGCTGCGCCGGATGATCGACAAGGGAGAGCTAAAAGGCGTCTACCACTGGTTTCCGCTGGTTGATGAGGACGAAAAGTGTCTGTGGCCGGGTAAGTTCGATACGCCGGAGAAGGTCGAGGACCTGCGCCGCAGTGTCGCCAATGAGCTAGCCTGGCGACAGGAGTATATGCTCGAAATAATCTCCGACACCACGCGCGTCATCTTCCCCGAGTGGATCAAGACTTATAAAGAGCTTCCGGCGGGCAGGGCGACTCGCATTATTGTGGGCGTCGATCTGGCCATAAAAGAGACAAAGACAGCTGACTACACCGCTATGGTAGCGATGCAAGTGTATGGCTATGGCGACAAGGCGGTGGCGTATGTGCTGCCGAACCCCATCAACAAGCGCCTACCGTTCCCCGACGTTGTGGAGACTGCGCGGAGCCTGCACGCCGCGCTGAAACCACTCAGCCAGCAGCACCCGAAGTTCATGGTCGAATCCAACGGGTTCCAGGAAATCTACGTCAACGCGTTCGCCGAGGCCGGGTGCGAGGTGGAGGGCATAAAGAGCGTGACCGATAAGCGCTCGCGCATCGCGCTCACCAGCCATCACGTCCGCATCGGCAAGATCCTCTTTCCCGAAAAAGGAGCGGAGGACCTCATCGCCCAACTCACCGGCTTTGGCATAGAGAATCACGATGACCTTGCGGATGCGTACTCAATGGGGGCCGCTGAGTTTATTCGGATGATAAACGTACCGGTACCCGGGATTACGTGGATTAATATCGGGGGACCCTCGCGCCCGCGTGGGCGGAGCATATGGGATGACGATGATTATGACTTCGAAATAGACAGCAGCACGATTTGGGGGAGGAGATAGCTACTTCACAGGCGCGTAGGCGGGGTACGCCTTGTCAAAGTCCTCGTTCGACATAATTGCGAAGCGGATGACGTCGATAAGGGCGATAAGCGCCGGGATGAGAGTCCAAAAGAACAGGAGGAACAGAACTCCTTGGCCGACCTTGTTGAGGTAGAACTTGTGGATGCCTATGCCGCCCAAGAACAGAGCGAGTAGTATGGCTTTAGTGCGACGGCTCATATTACTTGTAGTCGTAGACCGTCATGGTAAATGTCCCGAGCACATTGGCATCGATGTAGTACTCGCCCTTGCCCGCCATCGAGGTGTAGATAACGGTCTCGTCTTTGATCGACTGCGCGGCGTTCATCACGCCCTGCGGCAAGTTGCTACCGACCTTGAATACGAACGCGCCGCAAAACGTTGCGGAAGGATCACCCTTGCAGTCGTAGGCGATTTTGAAGCGATCGCCTTGGATGGTAAACGGCTCGGACTTCTTTTGACCAGTACCACTGAAAGTGGCGACCTCTACGTATTGCTTTCCTGCGGGCGCTGCCGCTTGTCCATCCGGCGAAGTGGAAGTGGTTTCGGTTGCACTCGGAGAGGAACTGCCGCTTATACCAATAATGACGAACAAAACGACGACTGCCCCAACCCAGAACCACCAACGCTTGTAGAACTTCTTCTTGGCCCCTTCTTGAGTTTCCATATTTTCTGTAGCGGTTTTCTAATAATGAGCAGGGTGCAAAAAACTCCCCGCCCGTCGCGACTCAGCCTTTCGGCTAAGCCCATAACCCCTTTCGAGGATACGACCGCTACAGTGACTCCGGACGAGGAGTTTTTTGCACTGTAGCGGCTGCCTTCGCCATACCCAGCAAGCTATTCTCGATGGGGTTAGGCTACTTCTTCTATTCAGTTGTACAAGGACATGATAGCACTTTGGGCTATCGTCTTGTACCCTAGCTTAGCTTTGGGGCCTTGCGAAGGGGCTTACCAACAAAGGGTTTTTGAGGCATTCGTAGCCCTTGACTAAACGCCCTAAGTATGATAGGATAAAAGGGTACGTTCCTTGGCAATTCAAGGTTATATGAGACGAGCTTTGTGGGGCTTTTTTGGCCCTAGAAAGCTCGTCTCATCAGAGACTAGTCGCCGTCCGACGCATCGGACATCAACCACAAGTGGAGGTATGCGATGGATACCATCGTGAGCCGTACCCTGTCGGTGCATAAGGAACACGAAGTCCTTCTCAAGCTCGAAGCGGCCGGTCTGTGCGACGAACTCGCTCAGAAGGTCGTCGACTCGAAGGACAATGACCTCGCCAAGAAGGTCGTGCGTCTGATTCAAAACGGCGGCTTCGAGCCGTCGACGAGTCAGAAGCGCGCCCGCGAGATCATGGGCAAGAACATCTTCGGCGTCGAGGAAGCGATCGCGCACTTCGGGGTTAATCCCTCGAAGCAGCAGACCGCCTATCTCGCCGAGGTCCCGTTCGCCGAGTCCGCCCTCGAGGCGTGCAAGAATACGCACCTTCTCGTTGCGGTCTTCCCGCTCTCGCTGCTCGACATTCGCGGCGCTTGCAAGGACCAGGGCCTGTTCTACAACCAGGACTGGTACAACAAGCAGGCGTTCGCGAAGGAAAAGGGCGAGGTCGGCTGGCAGCTCATCCGCAAGACTCCGGTCAGCGACTCGATGTCGAAGACCTGGGACGAGCAGAACAAGCTGCTGGGCAAGGACGAAGAAGTCCCGAGTGTCCGCGCCGTGGTTTACGCCACGGTCGGCCATTACAAGGCGCAGAACGAGCGTCTGTTCGAGAAGGTCTGGGTGCGTTGCTCGGATCTTGACTCGGACGGCCATCGCGTCAACGTCGGCGACTTCGACGCCAGGGGTCTCAGCGTCAACAGCAG
>MGDZ01000015.1:1969-13634 GCA_001791115.1 Candidatus Uhrbacteria bacterium RIFCSPHIGHO2_02_FULL_57_19 | reverse complement strand
GATCTGCTCCATGAGCGTCTTGATGTCCACCCGCTCGGCCTGTTTGACCCCGAAGTCATAGGTCGAAAGCAGCAGCCCAAAGGCCACAAGCAGGATGGCAAAGATGGCAATCTGTCGGGCGGTTTTCATAGATACCATAATAATAGCCAGCGGCCTTAAAGGCAAGGGGTGCCCGTCCTGTTAATGTGCTCTTGACAATGACGCTACTTTTTGATAAACATTTTTTTCCTGCGTTGCGTCGTCCAGCAATGTTCAGCAGGGTGTGGCAACGAGACGCGTACTTCCGCAGGCCGCAGCACAGGGTCCCGACCTCTTCAAGAGGATCGGGGCCGTTTTTTTGTTTTTGGCATCTTGACAGAGCATATTGGCCGTGCTAGAAGGAACGAACTAACTGCCGAGTCAGGCGCTGTCAGGCTCGGCCACATGTGGTACTGTCCGGCACCGTGTCGTCAGGCTTATCCCAGTCCAGCACAGGGCCCCGACTTCTTCGCGATGATCGGGGTCATTTTTATTCTTGACAAAAATCTGTCGAAGAGGTAGGAAATCCTCTCGCGTTGTTGCAATGTCATGCAATGCGAGGCCAGGCTTCCCCAACTGGAGTCAGGTACGGCACAGGGCCCCGACGGAATCGTTCCGATCGGGGCCGTTTTTCCTGACATGGTCACGATTTGAGTGACTGCTGTACAACCACGACTATGAGCACTCTCGCGTGCCGCGCAGCCCACAACTGTAGCGCGACGCTGGGCGTAGTACGGCAGACCCACGCACGGGGCCCCGGACCGAAAGGTACCGGGGCCGTTTTTTATTCTACATCTTGACAACCTACAAAAAACTCCCTACTTTCTCGACACTGCGTTGCCATGCATTGTCACGCCACGCATTGTCACACATGCTTTCGTCATGTCAGGCATATCCACGCACGGGGCTCCGATCCGAAAGGAAGCGGAGCCATTTTTGTTCATTCATCTTGACAGGGGGATGTTTCTGGGGATACTGTTGGGCCGCTCAGCTTTGCGCTGATCGGCAGGGCACAGAGCTGCTCGGAGCAGTTAGGTCCGGCATACCTCCGCCCGGCACGGGGCCCCGACGGATTCGTCCGCTCGGGGCCGTTTTTTATTCTCGAACAAAATGGTATACTGGGTTTACAAGTTTATTATAATGTTCTTCTCGACTCGCTCGAAGAATAAGAGGAATACTATGCTTACCGCAAAGCAGTTGGTTCATCTGGGGATCTCGGAGAATGAGGCGAGGGTGTATCTGGCGGCGCTTGAGATGGGGCCGGCAACGGCTCAACAGATCGCGCGGAAAACCGGGCTCTCGCGGGTGACCAGCTACGCCATGATTGACTCGCTTACCGCGCGGGGGCTGGTGTCGTCGGTGGAAAAGGAGAAGAAGCGCCTGTTCGCCGCGGAATCGCCGGAGCGTCTGAAGTCCCTGCTCAAAACCCAAAAAGCGGCGCTCGAGGCGCGCGAACGCGAACTCGACTCGTTTCTCCCCGAACTCAAGGCCCTGGCCGCCGGCGCCAAGGAGAAGCCGACCGTGCGTTTCTACGAAGGACTCGAGGGGCTCGAGACGATGCGGCAGGATCTCCTGCGGTTTCGGGACATCAGAATCGACAGTGTTATGGCACGGGATGACTACTTCCGCGTTGTTCCGGAGGCATCACGTATCGATTACAGGAAAAAGATGGTGGCTAACAACATAGATTCCAGAACGATTTTCACCTTCAGCGAACCATATAAGCCATCTGAGCTGGTGGCGGCGGAGATTCGGCAGGTCCCGTCCGGAAAGTTTCCTTTCGCAGCCGAGCTGGCCGTCTACGACGATCGTGTGGCAATACTTACCTATAAAACTAAACCGATCGGAGTGGTTATTTACAGCAAAGATATTGCCGAGACGTTTCGTGCTCTGTTTGAGCTTGGTTGGGAGGGGAGCGAGAAGTATAAAAAATAGGGGTCTTCAGCCGCCGTCGCGGTCGAAAACCCCGCACTGTTCTTACGTACCCATGACCGATCCCTTTCCATGCCTGCCGAAAGGCAGGCGGAGATGGGCGGGATAGCATGGCCGGTGTGACGCCGTTGGCGTCGGTTCAGCCGTTCGCCGTCGCAGGTCGGCTCGCGGCCTCGAGGCATGCTATCCGGAAATCGGAACGTTGGGGACTTTACAGACGGACTTGTCTGCATTGTGAGAAACTGATGGAATCGCGATGTTTGGACAGATCAGGTCTTGTCCTCGTTCGCGATCGTCGTCGCAACTTTCGTCGTCGTTGACACTTTCGCACGAAAGTGTCAATGGGGTCTTGTCACAGTGGATAAGTGCACTCGATTCGGCACTCTCGCTTACTGCAAGAAGTCCTACCGCTACGAAGGTCAAAGCCACGATCTTCATGATTCCTCCTTGTTTTCCCTGCGAAGGGCCCCTGCTTTCACCGCCGATTATCCGTTTATTGGTTAGGCCTCCCGGCCCTCCTCGTTTAACGGACGCGTGAGTCTAACAGAACCACAAAGTTCTGTCAAGCGGGCGCTGGTCGAACGTTCAGCTCCGCTTAACAGTCAAACCAACAAAAAAATGCCTTGGTTGAGGCATTTTTTTCGTTATTGGCTATTTTTTGTTCGGGTGGCTCTTGACAAGGTTTTCGGATTGTGATAGTTTGCGCGGTCAACGTGGGTGATATGCCTCACCGCGTTGAAGGCCGAGATCGCCTCGGCGAGGAGAGGAGGCGATATGCTTGTCTGTCGCCGTTTCCTCAAAGCGCCGATTTACATTATTCAGCTCTTTGAGGAGGCGGCACCTTGGGTCTCTAATTAAAAATCCGCTCCCCCACCAAGGCGGAGGAACGGATTTTTGATAAATGTTTCTATTTTAAGCCGCGGCTGGTTCTTCTGCTTTCTTTTCTTCCGTTTTTTCTTCAGCCGGAGCCGTTTCTTTTTTAAGCGACAATCCCAGCCGATGGCTTTCCGGATCCACGGAAACCACCCGCCACTCGAGTTCGTCGCCGACCTTGGCCACCTCCTGCGGGTCATGGATCGGTTTGTCCGAAAGTTCCGAGACGTGGGCCAAACCGTGAATCTGCGGATCGAGTTCGACAAAGAACCCGAAGGGGTTGGCCTTGATTATTTTGCCCTTGACCCATTGGCCGACCTGGTATTTGGAGGCGACCGTTTTCCACGGATCATCAGTCAGCCGTTTGAGCGACAGGAAGATTTTTGACCCCTGCAGGCCGATGATTTGCGACTTGACCTTGTCACCGACGGCCAACACGTCGCGGGGATGATCAATTCTCTGCCAGGCAATCTCCGAAATGTGCACCAGTCCTTCAAGTTCCGGCCCGCCAGCTTCCCCCGAGCTAAATTTCACGAAAGCCCCGAAGTCGGTGAGCGCCGTTACTTCGCCCTCGACCGTGTCGCCGACGTGGAAGCGTTCGAGCGTCGAGCGTTGTTCATCCTCCCAGACGGCCTTTTCTGAGACAATCAGTTTCTCCTCGGCCTCGCTGGCATCCAATATCTTCACCATGAGGGTCGTTCCGATGAAGCCGCGGAGTTTCTCCAGGATTTTTTGTTTCTCGCCGCCGGCCACCCGCGGATAATGTTCCGGGGACAGCTGGGAAACGGGCAGGAAACCGGGGGCACGGTTGACCCTGATCATCAGGCCGCCCTTGTTGGCCTCGATGACTTCAGCCGGAACGGCGGCGCCGGAGGCGCGCAGCTGCTGGAGCGAGTCCCACAGCCTGCGGACGCCGGCGAAACGGAAGGACAACTCGACATCCCCGTTTTCATTTTCCAGTTCGACCACCGTAGCCTCCACCTCGGCGTCGAGTTTGAGTCCGGCCGGTTCTCCGGATTCCTGAAAGAGTTCGGCTCCCCGCACCACGCCGGTCTTGTAACCCGGAAGGTCGATGCGCACCTCGTTGCGGGCCACGGAAAGGACCGTTCCCTTGATCACGTCGCCCACTTTGGGTACGCGCAAAAACTGTTCATCCCCAAGCAGACGTTTGAATTCAGAGTCGGTTTTTTTGTCTTCTTTAGTGAGTAGTTGCATGTTTATTTTCCCTTTGTTTCGATTAGCCGCTTTCAAGGCAGCCCCCGCGCTGCGGGGTTAATGAAAAGTGGGAGTAGTATAATGGAAGGGCCTTAGGGAGTCAAAGGCGGGTATTCGTGATATCATAATAAAGATATGCCCCATCAGTTTGAATTCACTTTAGATCTTCTGCGCCAGGCCATTGACAAGGCGCCGAATTTTTTTCCCGAGGAGCGGCGGGCGGCGCTAAAGGCCAAGTTTGAGTCCTTGCGTTCCGATCCAAAGAGTCCGCGCGAAGACATCGAGCTGGCCATCATCGAAGCCGGCCGGGAAATCTGGTCCTATCGCAAGGCCTTCTGGCGGATTCATGACACCGAAGGGCGGGAAAAGGAGGAGAAAATGATCCTCGAGCGCCTGTCACCGGCGACCCGCGCGCGGTTTGACGAATTCATCCGCGGCGGAGGAAAGGTCCAAGATGTGCGCAAGGGGGGCGAGTTCGAGAAGTATTTCACTCCCGAGCAGAAATTTGAAATCGTCGAAGCCAAGCTCTCGGCGCATGAGGAGGTGATCAAGGACATCGAAACTATGTGCGTCGGGACGCAGAAGTCGGCTTGCGAAACGCATCTCGGCGACTACCGTAAAGAGCAGGAAGAGATCGAACGGCTGGTTGCCGCTCTCCGTGCGCTGGCCGAGAAGTCCGAGAAGTGGGCGCCAGAGATCTTAGACAAGGTGCGCGTCTTCGAAGAGGGCTGGTCCGGCCTGGAACGCGAGGTGGAGAAAGGGGATGTCCTGGGAGAGATTGACTATTACCAGGGGATCATCGAGACTTAATACTGGGACCTCTGCAGAACTCATGTTCGTTACGAAATTTCACGATTTCGTAGCGAAAAATTGAAGAAGCGACGATGTTTACACAGAGTGTAAGCGGAGGAGCTTATGCAATTTTGCAGCCGAAAGCGTGAAATTGCAGTAGAATGTGGGTTTTGCAGAGGTCCCTACTGATAAATCCCCAATTATTCCCCTTGTCTTAAGGCCGTTCTTCTGATAAACTCTGGATGTTTTCCGGAGTATTTTTTTGTTTTCAAGTCCCAAGTCCCATGGCTACAACAGTCACCATCAATTGGTTCGGCCTTTCCTGCGTGAGACTCGTGGCCAAGTTCGACCACGACGAGGTAACCGTTGTTTCCGACCCCTACGATCCGTCGCGCGGAGCCAAACTGCCGCGCAATCTTTCGGCCGACATCCTGACCGTTTCCCACGACCACCTGTCGCACAACTATGTTGATGGAGTCGGAGGGACTCCTTTCATCATCACCGGGCCCGGCGAGTACGAGGTCAAGCGCGTTTTCGTCTACGGCATTGCCTCCGAGCACGGGGGAAGGGGCAAGGAAAAGTCGGAAACGCCCAATACCATGTACCGTTTTGAGATCGGCGATATGTCCTTTGCTCATCTGGGAGATCTGGGGCACGAGCTGTCCGACGCGCAGCTGGATCGGTTGGAAGACGTGGATGTGCTTTTTTTGCCGGTGGGCGGCGCCGGGGTGACCATCGGGGCCAAGCAGGCGACAGACATCGTCTCCCGGGTGGAACCGCGAATCGTTATTCCCATGCATTTCCGCCTGCCGGAGTTCAAAGAAACGCTGGAGCCGGTGGACAAATTCATCCGCGAGCTGGGGGCGCCGAAGGAAACCGCGGAGAAACTTAAGATTTCCAAAAAGGATCTGATACAGGAAGAGACCAAGGTGATCGTTTTGAGCCGCGCCTAAATATGAAAAAGGGGAAGAAGGGCGGAAAAAAAGAGAAAGCGCAGACGCCGATCATGGAGCCGGTGATTCCGCCGACTGCGGAAACCGATCCCTGGCTGGTGCCAGAGGGGCCGCCGGCGCCTTCGCCGGAGGTTTCTCCGGAACTGCCGCCGGCGCTCACCGCCGATCTTTTCGGCGTTGGTACGCCGGATGACGATCTTCCGATCGGAAACGATTCCCAACCAACGGTGCTACCGCCGCACCGGCAGCAACTGATGTGGGTTGGAGTGGCCGTCTGCATGGCCATTGTCGTCGGCGGCTGGGTCTGGTCGCTGCGTTACTCCTTGCGCCTTCCGCCGCAGCCAGCTTCGGATTCAGCGCTCTCCGACGCCTTAGAGCAGTTTCGTTCCCAGACCGCGTCTTTCGGCCAGGATCTCTCGGAAATCAAAGCCGGCTTGGCTGTTGTCGATGCAGAGGGAAAAGAACCGCCCGCGCCATCTCAGGATGAGGTGATAAAAACGCTCAAGGAAAAACTGTCTGAAGCCGCCGCCGAAAATCAGTTGCATCCGTAATCCGCATTTAAATGCCCGATCAGGAACCCAAAAAAAACATCGGAGCCGTACGTCTCCGGCCGATCACCGAGGAGATGCAGGAGTCCTATCTCGATTACGCCATGAGCGTGATCATTTCGCGCGCGCTCCCGGACGTGCGCGACGGGATCAAACCGGTGCATCGCCGCATTCTCTACGCCATGTGGTCCATCGGGCTCAAGAGCGGAGCCAAGTTCAGGAAGTCGGCCAATGTGGTCGGTGAAGTGCTGGGGAAATACCACCCGCACGGGGACGCCTCGGTCTACGACGCCCTGGTCCGCATGGCCCAGGATTTTTCGATGCGCTATCCGCTCATCTCCGGGCAGGGGAACTTCGGCAGCATGGACGGGGACGCGGCCGCGGCCATGCGCTATACCGAGTCCAAACTTTCGCCCATCGCCGAAGAGATATTAACCGACATCGACCGGGACACTGTGGATTTCCAGCCCAACTACGACGGTTCGCAGAAGGAACCTAAAGTGCTTCCGGGCAAACTTCCCAACCTGCTCTTGAATGGCACCGTGGGCATCGCCGTGGGCATGGCCACCAACATCCCCCCGCACAACCTCACCGAACTTTGCGATGGCATCAATCTTCTTCTCGATGGGTCCGATGCCACCGTTCTGGATCTGATGGCTCACGTCAAAGGGCCGGATTTTCCCACCGGCGGGCTCATTTACAACGTCAAGGACATCCAGGCCGCTTACGCCACCGGCCGAGGACCGATCGTCATGAGGGCGGCCACCGAGATCGTCGAGGAGAAGGGCGGCACGCGGATCATCGTTTCCGAGATTCCCTTTCAGGTGAACAAGGCCACGCTCTTGGAGAAAATCGCCGATCTGGTCCGTGAAAAAAAACTCGAGGGCATTCGCGACCTGCGTGACGAATCGTCCAAGGAAGGCGTGCGCATCGTTATCGAACTGAAGAAAGACGCTTATCCGAAAAAAGTGCTGAATCGTCTGTTCCTGTCCACCGATCTCCAGACCACTTTCCACCTGAACATGCTGGCCCTTTCCGACGGCATCCAGCCGCGGGTGATGAACCTTAAAACCATCCTTGAGGAATACATCCGTCATCGCGAAGTAGTCATCCGGCGGCGGACCTCTTTTGATCTGGCTCGGGCCAAGGACCGGGCCCACATCCTCGAGGGGCTGCGCATCGCGCTCTTACACATCGACAAGATCATCAGTACCATCAAAAAATCGCAGGATCGCGACGAGGCAAAAAAGAATTTGATGGGCAAGTTCAAACTTTCCGAGCTCCAGGCCGTAGCCATCCTGGAGATGCGCCTCCAACAGCTAGCTAACTTGGAGCGGATCAAGATCGAACAGGAATACAAAGAAAAGAAAGATCTGATCAAGGAACTGGAAGCCATTCTGTCCTCGCCCAAGAGGATCCGCGGGGTGATCCGTACCGAGGTTGCTGAAATGAAGAAAAAGTACGGGGATCCGCGGCGGACAAAAATCGTCGCCCACGGAGTCAAGGAGTTCTCGGCCGAGGACATCATTCCCAACGAACCCACCGTGGTGATGATCACCCGCGACGGGTACATCAAGCGCCTGCCGCCGGATACTTTCAGGAAGCAGGCCCGCGGAGGCAAAGGGGTCATCGGGCTGACCACCAAAGAAGAAGACGAGGTGGAACAGCTTTTCTCCACCGTGACTCACGCCGACCTCCTGTTTTTCACCACCCGCGGCCGGGTTTTTCAGCTCAAGGCCTACGACGTGCCGCTGGCCTCGCGCACTTCGAAGGGCACGGCTCTCCCCAACTTCCTCGAGTTGTCTCCGGGCGAGAAGGTTTCGGCTGTCTTGGCCATGACCGACGCCAAGGAGGCCAAGTATCTGGTAATGGCCACCCGCGGAGGATTAATCAAAAAAACGGAACTTTCTGATTTCGGGAATGTCCGCCGCTCGGGGCTCATCGCCATCAAACTCAAGGGCGATGACCTGCTCCTGTGGGTCAAACCGTCAACCGGCGGTGACGAGATTGCCATGGTCACCGCCCAGGGACAGAGTATCCGTTTCTCGGAGAAGAATGTGCGTGACATGGGGCGGGCGGCCTCGGGGGTCAGGGGCATCCGGCTCAAGAAACGCGGCGACCAGGTCATCGGGATGGATGTGGTGGCGCCGGAACTGGTGAAGAAAGACATGCTGGAGCTCTTTGTCGTTTCCGCGAGCGGGTTCGGGAAGCGGACGAACCTGAAGGAGTACCGCATCCAGGGCCGCGGCGGTTCGGGCATCAAGACCATGAACGTGAACCCCAAGACCGGACATATCGTCGGCGGGTATGTGGCGAATGCCAAAGACGAGCGCGATCTGATGGTCATCTCCAAGAAGGGGCAGGTCATCCGTATCCCCTTCGGATCGATCAAAACCCAGGGCCGAACCACCCAGGGCGTGCGGGTGATGCGCTTCAAGGATCCGAAGGATTCGGTGGCCAGCGTGGCGTTTATTTAGTTAGGTTATGGGTTGTAGGTTAAAGGTTTGGAGAGCAGACGAAAAAATTTTGATTGTCTTGTCAAAAAACGAACATTTCGATAGTCTTAGCTAGAACCCCTGCCTGCCGGCAGGTCGAATCTATAACCTATAACCTGACTATGGGTCTTCCCGGACATCGCCGAACCTCATCGGACAAACGCCGCCGGGCGTCGCATTTCGCGTTAAAAAAACTTTCGCTCGCCCCTTGCCCCAAATGCAAATCCCCGGTCCTGCCGCATCACGCCTGTAAAGTTTGCGGCACTTACGCCGGCAGGCAGGTACATAAGATTGAAGCGAAGAAGTAGGTTCTAGGTTTCGGTATGTCCAACCGCCACTTGGCCAGGACACTGGCCATGCAGTCCTTTTACGAGTGGGATTTTCAGGGCAAACCAAAGGGAAAACTGCCGGAGTTTATCGAATACAACATTCGCGAGTTCGCGCCCAAGTTCGACGACCGCGGTTTTGTTAAGGAGCTCATCGACGGCATCGTCGGCCGACTGCCGGAGATCGACGCCTTGATTGTCCGCTACGCCCCGGAGTGGCCGCTCGAGCAGATCACCGTGGTGGACAGGAACGTCCTGCGGCTGGGCGTCTATGAGCTGGTTTTTTCCGAAACCATCCCTTCCAAGGTGGCTATCAACGAGGCCATTGAACTGGCCAAAACCTTCGGCGGGGAGTCGTCGGGAAAATTCGTTAATGGGGTGCTCGGCGCCATCTATCGCGATCGAGTCAGCGAGGGTAAACTGAAAAAGATCGATTCGGAGGAACCTAAAAAGAAAGAAGAATCTTGACGGACTACGGACTACGGACTACGGACTACAGCTCGACTGTAGTCCGTAGACGGTAGACAGTAGACGGCAGACAACAACAATGAAAGACATTTCAGATTTGGAGAAACGCCTCGGGGTATCGTTCAAAGACAAGGACCTGCTGACTACGGCGCTGGTGCACCGGTCCTACTTAAACGAGCATCCCGATTTTCGTTTGCCGCAGAATGAGCGGCTGGAATTTTTAGGCGACGCGGTCCTGGAACTGGTCGTTACTGAATATCTCTACGAACACTATCCCAACCCCGAGGGCGAGCTAACCAACTGGCGGGCGGCTTTGGTCAACGCCATCATGCTTTCCCAGGTCGCCAAAGAACTGGAGATTGAAGATTATCTTTACCTGTCCCGCGGCGAGGCCAAGGACGCCGGCACCAAGGCCCGGCAGTATATACTGGCCAATGCCTTCGAGGCAGTGATTGGCTCGATGTATCTCGATGGCGGCTACGAGGTCTGCAAAGGGTTCATCGGGGATAAGCTGCTCACCCGGCTTCCTTATATACTGGAGCATCAGCTTTACCTGGATCCCAAAAGCCGATTTCAGGAGGCGGCCCAAGAGAAGACGGGCATCACCCCCACTTATCGGGTCATCTCCGAGTCCGGGCCGGACCACGCCAAGGATTTCGTTGTCGGGGTGTTCCTCGGTGGGGATCAGGTGGCCACGGGCGAGGGGACTTCCAAACAGGAGGCCCAGGTCGACGCGGCCCAGCGGGCGCTGAAAGTTAAAGGGTGGTAGAATAGCAAGCGTGTAGTTGATTTATTTCTATGCCGAGCAACATCGATGTCTTGTTCGAGATGGCGGTCGAGAAGAAGGCCTCCGACATCCACTTGGTCGCCGGGAGGCCGCCGTATCTGCGGATTGACGGCGTGCTCCAGCCCATCTCCAAGGAGGAACCGCTCACCGGCAAGGCCGTTCAGGAGCTGGTTTTTTCCGTGATGAGCCGGGAGCAGGAGGAACGGTTCGAAAAGGACCGCGAGCTGGACTTTGCCCACCAGACGCCGTCCGGCGCCCGTTTCCGCGTCAACACCCACTGGGAAAAAGGGAATGTCGGGCTGGTGGCCCGTCTCATCCCTCTGCGCATTCCCACGGTGGCTGACCTTCAGCTTCCGGATGTGGTAGTCGGACTGCCCAACCTGCCCCATGGCCTGGTTCTGGTAACCGGCCCGGCCGGAAGCGGCAAATCCACCACCCTGGCCACGCTGATTAACATCATCAACACCAGCCGCCCGGCCAACATCATTACTTTGGAAGATCCGATTGAGTTCGTCTTCAAGATGGACAAGGCCATCATCAGACAGCGCGAGCTGGGGAGCGATATCCGCTCCTTCGGCGATGGGTTGAAACGCGTGCTGCGCCAAGACCCTAACGTAGTCATGGTCGGAGAAATGCGGGACCTCGAGACCATCTCCACCACGCTCACTCTGGCCGAGACCGGTCACCTGATTTTCGCCACTCTGCACACCTACAACGCGCCGGAAACCATCTCGCGCATCATCGATGTATTTCCTCCGCACCAGCAGGGGCAGATCCGTACTCAGTTGGCCCTGTCGCTCCGGGCCGTCATTTCCCAACAGCTCCTGCCCAAAGTCGGTGGCGGACGGGTTGCCGCCCGCGAGGTGATGGTCATGACCCCGGCAGTGTCCAACCTGATCCGTGAAAACAAGGTCATCCAGCTTTCCACGGTTATCCAGACCTCCTCCAAGATGGGTATGTTCACCCTGGCCCAAGACCTGAAACGACTGGAAAAGGATAGGTTGATCGAATCCGAAGTGGCCGAGCACTACCTGGTCGGTCCGGGATTGGCGACGGCGTAAGGTTAGAAGATTATTGTATAAAAAATATCAGCTCGGAAGAGCTGGTATTTTTTGCACCGCCCGGGAATCGAACCCGGAACCTTGGGCTTAAGAGGCCCCTGCTCTGCCAATTGAGCTAGCGGTGCGTATGCCCTCGGAGGGATTCGCCTACAACTCAAATTGCCTTCCGGCAATTTGGTCGCAGGCCGCCCCTCGCT
>MGDZ01000015.1:0-1929 GCA_001791115.1 Candidatus Uhrbacteria bacterium RIFCSPHIGHO2_02_FULL_57_19 | reverse complement strand
TCGCTGCGGGCTTCAAACCCCTCACGCGAGTAAAGCAGTTTACTCGCTCTCGGTCATACTCACTTTATTCGTATGCCCTCGGAGGGATTCGAACCCCCAACGACAGGTCCGAAGCCTGTTGTGATATCCATTTCACCACGAGGGCAATTGGGCATTCTTGAACGCGCAAACTATATCACCCGTCGGCTCGAGTTTCAAGGCCCCCCAACCACTCGTGGTCACATTCGTGCGAATGAGCCAATGAGATCAAGGGTGTCATTTTTAAGGGGAAGAAATTGGCTAGGTTGAGCCACGTTTGCCCCTTGACAGTTATCCACAGGTGTGCTATACTCTTATCACAATTGAATTGGGGAGAGAGAACCAGCCGAAGCCCTGGCCCAAATGGCTTCCTCAACTACACGCTTTTAGCGGTGTAGATGGGCTGAACGGACGCGTGTGTGATTGAGTTTTACTCTCTCTACCCCACACGCGTCCGTTTTGTTTTAACCCAATGTCATTCTGAACGTAGCGAAGAATCTCGCGAGATCCTTCGCTGGTGCTCAGGATGACACAAGTGTGGTGATTTCAGAACAGGATACAAACTCACCGATAAACATGGAGAGGAGAGAGGTCGAGCAGGAGTGAGTCGTAAACTTTTTTACGGCGAGCCCTGCGAGACGGGCTGAGCGATGTGCCTTAGGCACAGCGAAGCCCAGTGTCCGTGGCCGGCATCCGCCTTTGGCGGAGAACGGCCAGGAGGAGCCCGAGTGATTGATGGCGGCTTCGGCTTTCATCCTTCACACACC
The DNA here is from genome assembly GCA_001791115.1 of Candidatus Uhrbacteria bacterium RIFCSPHIGHO2_02_FULL_57_19. GTDB lineage: Bacteria > Patescibacteriota > Patescibacteriia > 2-12-FULL-57-11 > 2-12-FULL-57-11 > 2-12-FULL-57-11. Next base: position 1,144 of record MGDZ01000015.1, on the reverse strand, counting down.
TGGGCGCCAACGCGGTGGAGCACCCCGCTTGCGGGGAGCCACCCGCCGCACACATCCCCTCCAGATTCATCGGTGGGATTCGACTCACCGAGATGTACCGGGAGAGATCGGGTGAAAAATCTCTCGCAGGATTTCATGACTGCGGTCGCAGTTCTGGCATTCTTGGCCGCGGCCGTGGTGCCGTCGTTGTAGATTTGAAGTCAGCGCTTGCGGGGATGGTCTCCAACGGCGCATGAAAATAACACAGAAAAGGAGAGTAACATGAAGTTGATCGCGCTGGCGTTCTACGTATTTTTCCTGATGCTCTTCCTCGCGATCGCCGCCTCGGCCGCCCATGCCGACACGTTGGACCATTCGGTCCAGATCGTGTCCGGTGGAGCAGTCAACGCTCAAGCATTGGCGACCGAGGTGACTGCTCGGGTCAAGGGGGCGATCGGTGGAGAGGTTCTCGTTACCACCGAGGTCGTTCCGAGTCGCGGGACGTCGACCATCACCGTCAAGGTGATCGCCGACAACCTCCAGCCAGCAAACATCTGGCGCGTGCGGCTCATCATCGAGTCCGCCGTCCGCGCCCCCGGCGTCGTCCGCAACGGCTACCACACGCGTCTCCAGCGGACTAGCCGCGCGTTCTCTCTTCTCTAATCAATCAATTCCGAGGGTCAGCGCATTCAACAACAGCGCCTGGCCCTCTCCTCATCCGAGGTCATCACTTCGGTGGTGATTTCAGAACAGGAAAAAAAGTTTGTTTACGGAAGTGCAACTTCCGGAGACGGAGAAATCTAAAATCCTCGGTATATATCCTTGCGATGGCCGATTGCGAACAAAGTGACCGTCGTAACACTGAAAGAGAAAATGACACGGTAGTCTCCGACACGGAGCCGGAACAGCGCCGGTTTCGTACCAGAAAGCTTGGCAATATCGAGCCCGCGAAAAGGAAATGGTATCTTCTGTAACGCAAAAAGGTGCGGACGCACCTTTTCCTGCACATTGGTGGAAAGCCGTTTCCAATCGCGGTCAAAACTGGACAGGATGACTAACTGTCTCACAAATCGGACAGATTAGCGATTACGCCGTTGTAGATACTAATAAAGGTTACCGAAACTCCCCGTGTAGATATTAATTCGGTTACCGTGTCGCCATATGA
>MGDZ01000014.1 GCA_001791115.1 Candidatus Uhrbacteria bacterium RIFCSPHIGHO2_02_FULL_57_19 | reverse complement strand
CCAGCGACCATCCGAGAAGCGTAAAGGTCTCAAGGCGTAATACCGCCGCCGAACCGATAAACAGGGCGGTGACTACCAAGGCCAGAATGCGGTCATCATTCTGACGGTCGAATTCCTGTTTTAGATCCCGCAGTTCTTCCAAATCCAGTTTGACTTCCAGATTTCCCGTCTCGATTTTTTTCAGCAATTTCAGGGTGTGCTCGGGAAGAGTTCGCGCCAGGGACAAGGCGTCAAAGGCGTTGTTTTCCACCTGTTGCGCCAAACGCCTGGGAGAAAGCTCGGACTTGATGACCGTGGAAAGAAAGGGTTCGAGGGCGGCGTCGAGATCGAATCCCGGATGAAGCTTGAGTCCAACGGCTTCAATGGTCAAGAGCGACTTTCCCAAAAGAACCAGATCGGTCGGAAAATACACGCCGTGCCGGGCTCCAGAGGTGACTACCTGATAAAAAGCGTCGGAGATTCCCTTTTTTTTGAGTGGTCCGTAGATCACCCTGTTGATGATCCGCTGGACTTCAGCGGAGAAACCCCTGACATCGGCCTCTTTGGTCACTTCGGCCAGATCCAAAAGATGTTTGGTGTAAGCTTCGGTATCTCGATTCTTGTAAGAGATGAAAGCGGAAACGAGTTCAAGCCGGAGATCAGCGGGCAAGGTGCCGACGATGCCAAAATCCATCATGCCCAGCTTGTTTCCCGGAAGGGCCGTGAAATTTCCGGGATGAGGATCGCCGTGAAAAAAACCATCGATAAAAAATTGGCGGAGCGCCAGACGCACTCCTGTTTCGGCCAGTTCCTTTCGGTCGATTTTGGCCCGGCGCAATCCGGCCAGATCGTCGAGTTGAAGGCCATCCAGAAACTCCATGGTCAGCACCCGCTTGCCGGTATAGTCCCAATAAACCAGGGGGACGCGCACCCCCTCCTCATCGGCGAAGTTGGCCCGAAAGCGGTCAATCTGACCGCCCTCCACGGTGAAATCCAGTTCGCGCAAAGTCCAGTCGGCAAACTCCCTGACCAGCCGGACCGGACGAAGGGTCCGTAGCTGCGGAACGTGCCGCTCGGCCAAGTGCGCCAGAAGCAGCAGGATATGGATGTCGTTCTCGACCGTTGCCCGTACTGACGGTCGCTGAATCTTGACCGCTACCTTTTTACCGTTTCGCAATCGCGCCCGATGCACCTGAGCCAGCGAGGCGGCGGCAAAGGGCTTCTTGTCGAATTCTTTGAAAATTTTTTCCGGCGGCTTGCCCAGCTCTTCACGGATGACTTGAGCCGCTTGCGCGGCTCGAAAAGGAGGCACCGCTCTCTGAAGCTTAGAAAACTCCCGGGCATATTCCTCACCAACAAGATCGGCGCGGAGCGAAAGCATCTGCCCGAACTTCACGAACGTCGGCCCGAGCCGTTCCATAGTTTCCCGAATGCGCACTTGCGGCGGCTTTTCCAAATGCGCCCGTCGTTCGACAGAGAGGGCTCGACCCAAACGCGTTCGCAACGGCACGATCCGCTTAAGCTCCAAATCATCCAAAAAGGCGTCGAACCCGGCGACCCAAAGTTCGACGACAATCTGGCGTAAACGCCGCAGGTCACCGGCACGTTGTTTTATGGAAGTCATGATTTGGTCGGCGGAGCCGTCCAGACGACCCGCACCGGCTCGTCCTCATGCGAAAAAATTATCTTTAGATCTCCGCCTTTGTACGATTCGTTGATCTTCTTGCCGATGCGCGTGGCCAAACGGTTTTCGGTGGTTCGGATGCGCAGACACGGCCCCTTTTCCTCGATTTTGATGATCTGATCCTCCGGATCCATTCGTGCCGCTCGTCTGGCTATATTGTCCACCAGACGCAGAACTTCGTTTTTCAATTCTCCAAGATTGAAAAGCTGAATTTCCCCTTCCCAACCGGTGTCACCGTGGTGTCCAGTGACCGCGTAAGTACATTCCGGGCAGAGCATGTGTTCGACGGTCTTTCCTCGGAGAAAATCCCCGGCGCGTCCCGAGGTCTGCCAGGAGTGCCAGTGCTTGTCGTAGTAGACGGCGAAACAGCGCGGACAGGCGCGGACCGATTTCAACGCCTTGATTTCTTTCGTCCAAATGTTCTCTACGGCGATTCGCGATGCAGTCATAATGACACTGATTACAAAGCAGGTTTTTCCTTCAGCCAGTCGGAAACCTGTTCGTACGATTCAGCGACAGATAAAATGGTTTCCTCCCCGAACGGCCGGCCCAGAAGATGAAGCCCGATGGGCAGACCATCCTTGAAACCGCAAGGAACAGAGACGGCCGGTATCCCGGCGACGTTCGCTGAAACCGTATAGATGTCCGAAAGATACATGGTCAGCGGGTCTTCGAATTTTTCCCCGATCGGCCAAGCGACGGTCGGTGTCGTTGGCGCGGCCAGCAGGTCAACTTCCTCGAAGACGCGCGAGAAGTCGTTGCGAACCAAAGTGCGCGCCTGCTGGGCTTTTTTGTAATAAGCGTCGTAATAACCGGTGGACAGAACGTGCGTGCCGAGCATGATGCGGCGGCGGACCTCGGCACCGAAACCGGCGGCCCTGGTGCGGCCGTAGACCTCCCGCAAGATGTCGCCTGCTTCGCGCCGTCCGTAACGCACCCCGTCGAAGCGCGCCAGGTTTGAAGAAACCTCAGCCGCCATCAGAATATAGTAAACGGCCAGGGCAAAATCGCTGTGAGGAAGGGATACTTCCTTGATGGTCGCTCCCATTTCTCCCAGTCTGGAAATTCCCTCCCGCACCGCTTTTTCCACCTCGGCGTCCATCCCTTCGATGAAAAATTCCTTGGGAACGCCGACACGCAAACCTTTTACGTCGGTCTTTTCGCGATTGTGGCGATCCGGAACCGCGGTGGAATCCCAATGGTCCCCCCCGGCTATGGCTTTAAAAACGATCCGGGCGTCGGCCGCCGTTTTTGTCAGTGATCCGATTTGGTCCAGCGAGGAGGCCATGGCCATGAGCCCGTTGCGGGAAACCGATCCGTAAGTGGGCTTGAGCCCGACCACTCCGCAAAGCGCCGCCGGTTGACGGACCGAGCCGCCGGTGTCGGATCCCAGCGCCGCCAGGCACATGTCGGCGGCCACGGCCGCGGCCGAACCGCCGGACGAACCTCCGGGAACCAGTTTCGGATTCCAGGGATTTTTGGTCGGACCGTAAGCGGAGTTCTCGGTGGATGAACCCATGGCGAATTCATCCATGTTGGTCCGGCCCAGGAAGACGGCTCCGGCCGCGCGAAGCTTGGCGATGACAAACGCGTCGTAGGGCGCGACATATCCTTCGAGAATCTTTGATGCTGATGACGATCGTTTGCCGCGGATGAGGATATTGTCCTTGACGGCCAAAGGAATGCCCTCAAGCGGCCCGACTTCCCCGCCGATGATAATCTTGGCGTCGACTCGTCTTGCTTGCTCGCTGGCCTCATCCGCGAATACTTCCAAAAAAGCGTTGAAATCGTCATTGGTTCCATCAATGCGCGCCAAACAGGCCCGCGCCAGTTCCAGGCAGGTAAATTCTTTTTTCACCAACCCGTTGTGGGCCTGGCGAATCGTCAATTCATTCAAAGCGGTCACAAACTGACAATGGCCCTAGAGGCGATCAATCCGATGACAAAGGCCGCCAAACCGGAAAGATCAATGAGCCAGTTAGCCGGGACGCCGGAAACGACGTGGGCCAAAGCGACGATTACCGCGTAAACGACAGCCCCTATGGCTGTTTGAACTAGAAATTTATCTTTCATACAACAACAAACGACTAAAATTCCTCTGGCGTTGCTTTAAAAACTCCTTTGACTTTGACCAGATTTTCTTGCCTATCGGGAAAATTCTCGACGATCAATTCCCGCGCGGCTGGTTCACAACCCTCGATGTGATCCTCCCGCCAGACATTGAGGAGTCCGGTAACTTGTGAGGTCGCCGGAACGCCTTCGGTGTCCAACTGGTTAAGCTTGTTGACGTAACCCAAAATGGCCGAGAGTTGGCTCCCGAATTTGACCTTCTCGACGTCAGTCAATTCAATCCGCGCCAAGTCGGCCAGATGTTCGATTTGTTGCTCCGTTATCTTCATTACGACCTTATTTTACCACTTCTCTCATTTAAACACATCAGTAGAAATCCAAAGCCAGGAAATCGTCGAAAGCGCCAGGAACGAAAAAATCGAAGAAAAAACAAGGGTGGCGGCGGATGTCTCGCGTCCAACGCGATACTGATCAGCCAGAACGAAAGCGGTAACGGCAACCGACACCGAGGCCATAGCCGTGCCCACGGCCAGACGCAGACCACTAAGACCGAGAGCGGAGAGAATAAAAAAAGTCAGAAAACCGGGAAGGATGACCTTTCCCGCGCCCAGAAGTACCGCTGACGGTCGCAAGCGTTTCCGGATATCAAAACCATATTGGAAGGCGCCCAACGCCAGAAGTGCCGTCGGTCCGGCGGAACCGGCCAGAACCTCCACCGTTCTCGAAAGAAACGGCGGAAACGGAGGCAGACCGCCCAGCGTCCAGACCAAACCGGCGGCTACCGACCAAATGAAGGGAAGTTCGATGAATCTCCGCCAGACAGCGTCGCGTTTGACCGGGCGCCCATAGCGCTCCAGGATCAGAATTGAAATGAAAAGCATGGAAACGACCAGAGCCACGGAAAGAAGCGAAGCATAAGACGCGCCGGCGACTCCAAAAGTATTGGTGGCGTAGGGAATACCCAGGTAGGCGGTCGATCCAAAAATCAACAGCATCGGCGCCGTTGCCCGGAGATCAGGAGAAAAGCCGCGGCGGCGGGAGATGAAGAAATAAGCCAGAATCACCACGACCAGATGAGCCGCTGTTGTTCCGACGATCATCTTGGCGTCGTCGACGGAAAACCGCGAACCGATTCCCGAGGCCAACAAACTCTGAAAAATGAGCGCCGGAAGGGCGATGTAATAGGCGTAGCTATTCAACACCCCCACCGCGTTTTTGTCCCAGATGCCGATCCGCCGGCACAGCCATCCGGCGCCAAGCACGCCGAAGGTGGGTACGATGGAGGTGAGAAGCAGTGAGATTTCAGCCATAGAAATTATTTTTATCGCTGACCTCGTTTGATGAGCGCTAAAAATTCCGATTCGTTAAGAACGGCGGCGCCGAGTTTTTCGGCTTTCTTCAGTTTTGATCCGGCGCCGGGGCCGGTGACCAGATAGGTTGTTTTCTTGGAGACGGTCTCCGACGCCTCGCCGCCCAGCGAACGAACCTTCTCCTTGGCCTCCTCCCGGCTCATGGACTCCATCTCTCCGGTGAAAACGAAGGTCATGCCCCGCAAGGGCTGATGTTTGGGGCGGCGGACGGCCTCGATCATAACCCCGGCCTCGAGCAAATCATCGAGCATTTTTTGATGATCCTTGTCGGTCAGCCATTCGATTACTGATTCGGCGACTACTTCTCCGATACCGGAAACTTCTTCGAGCTGTTCCCTGGAGGCCTGGCGGAAACGCGCCAATGTTTCAAATCGTCCGGCGATGTCCCCCGCCGTCTCATCTCCCACATGCGGAATGCCCAGTCCGATAATCAGACGATTAAGCGGCCGGTTCCGGGAGGCGTCAACCGAGTCGACAAGATTCTCCGCGGATTTCTCGCCGAACCGTTCGAGATCCGTCAGATCGGATTTCTTGAGACGGAAAATGTCTCCGGGGCGAGCCACCAGACCGGAATCCATCAGCTGTTCGACGATCTTGTATCCCAAACCCTCGATATCCATGGCCCGTTTGGAAACGAAGTTGGCCATGAACTCCAGCCCTTTAGCCGGACACTTGGGATTGGCACAGACAATGGCCACCTCATCCGGCCGGCGCCGCACGCTCCTTCCGCAGACAGGGCACTTAGTCGGGGCATGGATCGCCTTCTCTTTGCCGGTCCGCAGGTTGGACAGAACCTTGACCACTTTAGGAATGATGTCGCCCGCCTTTTCTAAAATAACCGTGTCCCCTACCTTGAGTCCGAGGCGTTCAATCTCATCCATATTGTGAAGCGTGGCGTGTTGAACCGTGGTGCCGGCAACGAACACCGGTTCCATCACTGAGACCGGAGTGAGCGCCCCGCTCCGACCCACGTACCAGCGAACCTCACGGACAATGGTCGTGGCCTGTTCCGGAGGAAATTTGTAGGCAATCAGTCCGCGCGGCGTTTTACCCACCACGCCGAGACGATTGAAAGCATCCGTGTCGTTAATCACCGCCACGATCCCATCGGTCCAGTAAGGCAGCTTCTCGCGCTTCCTCCGGATCGCTTCGTGAAATTTTTCAACGTCATTGAGATTGGCGCAGAGCCGGTTCTCCGGATTCACCGGCAAACCGAGTAGCTTCATGATCTCGTGCTCTTGTTCGTGGACTATCTGACCAACGTCCGTAACCAGGGCGTAACCGTAAAAGGAAAGATGCCGCGAGGAGGCGATCTTAGGATCAAGCTGGCGGATGGCCCCGGCGGCCGCGTTGCGCGGATTGGCGAATGGCTCCTGGCCTTTTTTCTTCTGTTCGCGGTTTAGCGCTTCAAAAACGCTCTTTTTCATGTAGGCCTCACCGCGAATCTCCATATCTCCTGACTTTAGCGCCAGTCGAAATTTCTTTTCGTCCATTCCTAGGCCGAATTTTCGCAAAAAATCCGAAATCTCACGCTCGTCGGGCGTTCGCAGGCGCAGCGGAATGGCTTCGACGGTTTTCAAATTCTCGGTCACGTCTTCGCCGATCCGGCCGTCGCCGCGGGTGGCGCCGATCAAAAGGAGGCCGCCGCGATATTGAAGCGACACCGCCAGGCCGTCCATTTTTATTTCAGCGTAATAGGAAAATTCGCGCCCCGGAAGCAATCTTTGAAGACGCGCTTCCCACTCGGATATCTCCTCCGGGCTGAAAACATCCTCCATGGAAAGCATGGGGGTCTTGTGCGCCGCTTTTTTGAACTCGGGCAACGGCTGGCCGCCGACGCGCTGGGTGGGAGAATCTGGCGTGATCAGCTCCGGAAACTGCTGTTCCAGCTTGTAGAGTTCGTGCTTGAGCGAATCATGGGCCGCGTCGGAGATGATCGTCCTATCCAAAACATGGTACTGGTAGCGGTAGTAGTCGATCTCTCGGCGAAGTTTCTCGATGCGCTTCTTGGCTTCTTCTTTGGTCATATCATGGACATGCCGGCACTCCGTCCTTATCAATAGAACATTCAGAAAAAACCGCAAAGTCAAAGATTCCGGAGAGCGGCGAATCGGGAGGCGCCCGGACCAGCAGGGCCTGTTCCGTCCCTCCGTAGGTCGCGGTGGAAGTGATGGTCAGGCGCGAAGGAATATCCTTGGGCAGGGTGGCAGCGTCGTCGGAGAAGGACGAGACCGTCATGTTTTGCGCGTCGCATCCGCCGGCTTGCAGACGTACTCGATACGATCTATCCGCCGCGCGGAAGGCGGTGTGAGTCACCGGCGAGACAGCGTGGCTGAAACGGAATTTGGCAAAGGTGTCCGGCCAGAGCACCGCGGCCCCGGGCGTCCATTCGGCGTAGGACAGTTCCATTGAGGAGGCGCCGCCGCATTCATCGTCCCAGGAAAAACGAAGCGCTTCAACTCCTGATGGTTGCGCTAGATCGCCTTTGTCGAACAGGTTGAACTCGATAAACGAATCCTTGACGATCGAGGCGTAGATGACCGGCTCCCCGGAGACGGTGACCCGTTCCACCGAAGCGCCATTATCCAGCGAAAAGTTAGCGTGTTCCGCCGGCGGCTGTTCGGTTTTCCGGAGATGATACAGGGCGTCCTCGGCGCCGCTTTCGGCGGCGTAATAAGCGACGGCCGCGGCGTCGGTCTGTTTGGCCGAACGGATGGAACGCAGAACCAAGTCGCCTATAGTCACCCCTCCCAGCATGATTCCGGAAAGAACCAGCAGGGACAGAAGAAGAACATTGCCTCTGGTGTTATTATCTGACATAGGTTCTGCTCACCGCCGTTGTCTGCACGGTCACCAGCGCCGCGTTGGGGTCGCTTTGGTCTCGGAGCGACAGGACGACGGTCACCCGCGGCGCCTCGTCCGACGCGTAGCTTCCGGTCAGAGGATCAAGCTGGTAAGGATCAACTCCCGGAGCGATAAAAAAGGTCAAATCATCGGCGGTGATGGTCTCCGGTGTCAAGCGGGCCGAAACCGCGCCGATCTGGATTAAAACGCACGGCGCCCGTCCTCCGAGACAGGATCCCTCGTCGGTTTCAAGCCGGTAGGCGACCGATTCTCCGCTCTCGTCGCGGAGGGACAGCGTGCCGCCGGAGACGGGAATTGGGCCGGGATAAGCCGCGTAATCGATCCGTCCGGTCCGCATGTCGCGAGAAATGCGTTCCATCACAGAACGGGCCACCCCAGCCAGGCGTTCGATCGAGACGACTTTGCGCTGGGTGCGGGTGGAGAGAAGATAAATGTCCGTGGCCGCCACCGTGACAGTCGAAAAAATAGCTACCACTACCAGCATCTCCATCAGCGAAAATCCTCTATTATCGCCAGTCATAAATCCTTTCGACAATCTCGATATTGTGCGGCCGGCCGCTCACCGCCCAGCGCACGCGGCTTTTAACCTCGGCTCCGGCTTCGCGCTCAAAGGCCTGGCATTCGGTCTCCGGCGCGGCAATGACCCGTTCGCTAAGCGTCACCTCGTTCCAGCAAATGGGCGCGAGCGAGAGGAGCCGCCGGTAGATGGTTGGTTCGCCCGCAACGCCACCCTGACGCAAAAGATTAGGGCTTCCTCCTCCCCCTCCGCGCTGGACTATTGCCTCGGCCTCAGAGATATCATTCGTCGTGAAATCCACAGTCCACAGGCCGGTGGCCGGATCAATCACCGGCACACCAGTCCGATCGGAAAGAATGCCTACCAGACCATCATCCCAGGCCCGGGCGGCCAGCCAATTGGAATCGCGAATGGACCGCACCGCCTCGATTCCTTCGCGAGCAAGACCCACGGCGATCACTCTGGTTTGGCTTTGTTTTGACGCCGCCAGACTTCCGCTGACCATAGACAAAGCGCCGACCACGCCAGTGATAATTATTCCGATGGCCACGGTCATTTCCAAAAGTCCTTGTCCGCGGGGTGTGGTCATATTACGGAGGGGTAGTCACCTCAACCAATCGCGATACCCGATTCGCGCTCACTCTGCGTCTGGAACCAGTGGCCAGATGTTTGAGAAGAACGGCAAACTCCAGATCCGCTTCGGCCCCGTTAATCAGCGCTTTTCCGGCAGGCGGCAAAAAAGTAATAACGCTTCCCAATCCATCGGGAACGATGGTTTCGATAATCACGTTTCCTGTTGGCGACAAGCGCAAATTCTGAAGATCCTCACCATCCTGAAACAGGCCATCTCCATTGTGATCGGCAAACAATGCCACGGAATCAGCACCCGGAGACGCGGCCACTCCGTATCCGCCAGATGGAGATTTTGTGAGACAAACGCCTTCATCACAATCAACCGCTCCATTGGGACAGAGGAGATTTGCCCTGGCTCCGCCGGCGCAGGCCGAGGACTGGACCCCGGCCGCGGTCCTAGCTTCGGCATCACGCAGCGCGG
>MGDZ01000013.1 GCA_001791115.1 Candidatus Uhrbacteria bacterium RIFCSPHIGHO2_02_FULL_57_19 | reverse complement strand
AAGGAGGAACCATTCAGGCGATAAAAACCGGCGGTACTATCAGGGAACTGGAGACCAAACTAGCCCCGGCGCCGCCTCCGGGGTTCCTGGGCATTGCTCACACCCGCTGGGCCACTCACGGTCAGCCGTCGGAAACCAATGCTCATCCTCATTTAGATTGCCGGCGGAAAATTGCCGTGGTCCACAACGGCATCATCGAAAATCATATTCCCTTGAAGCGCCGACTGCTTGAGGAGGGCCATGTCTTTTCGTCGGCCACGGACACCGAGGTTCTGGCCCATCTCATCGAACGGTTTTACAAACAGAATCTGGGCGAGGCGGTGCGTCAGGCGCTTCGGCTTTGCCGCGGAACCTACGGGATCGCCGTGGTCGCCGGCGACCAGCCCAACAGCGTAGTGGCCGCGCGCCAGGGAAGCCCGTTGGTGGTCGGACTTGGCGAGAATGAGGAATATTACGTGGCCTCGGAAGTGGCGGCGATCATTCCTTTTACCAAGCGGGTCATTTATCCAGCCGATGGAGAGCTGGTTCGTCTCTCTAGGCAGGGCTATACCACTCTTACCCTGGGAAACCAGTGGGTGGAGCGCGAGGTGGAAGAAGTCGCGCTCGACATTGAACGATTCGAGAAAGGGGACCATCCCCATCACATGATCAAAGAGATCATGGAACAGCCGGAGGTGCTGGAGAAGTGTCTGGCCGGCAGATTGCTTTCCGACGAGGGCACGGCCCGGCTCAAGGGATTGAACCTCTCCGATGCCGAACTGCGCGACATCCAGCGGGTGATTTTTCTGGGCGCCGGTGGAGCGGCCAGCGCGGCCTTTGCCGGGAAAACCATGGTCGAGGAAATCGCCGGCATTCCGGCCGAAGCCATACTTTCTTCGGAGTTCCGCCATAGCCGGGGTCTGATCCCGCCTAAGTCGCTGGTCGTGGCCGTTTCCCAATCCGGAGAGACGGCCGATACCATCGCCGCCATGAGGGAAGTGGCTCGCAAAGGCATTAAGGTTTACGGCATCTGCAACAGTCCCGGATCGACCATCGCCAGGGAAACCGACGGAGGCATTTTCATCCATGCCGGTCCGGAAATCGCCGTGACTAATACCAAGACTTTCACGACAGCCGCCGCCGCTTGCGCTTTGCTGGCTCTCCTTTTGGGTCGGCTGCGGGGCATGCCCCTGGGGGAAGGGCGCCGGCTGGCCACCCATCTGCAGAGAATTCCGGAACAGATCGGCTCGATTCTAGAGAGGCGTGAAGAGATCAGAGAGTTAGCCCGGAATTACGCGCAATCCAGAACCATTCTCTGCCTGGGGCGGTTGATGAGTTTGGCCGCCGCCCGTCACGCCGCTCATCTGATCGGCGAGGCGGCTCAGATCCACGCCGAGGCCTTTCCACCCGGAGAGATGAAGCACGGGCCGCTGACCCTGGTGGACGCGGAAACGCCGTCGATCGTCGTTGTTCCGCGGGATTCGGTGTATGAGAAAACAATTTCCAATATCGAAGAGATACGCAATCGCGGCGGGCGCGTATTGGCCATCGCCACCGCCGGCGACCCGGCCATTAGGCGAGCGGCCTCGGACACATTTTTTGTGCCCCACACCGACGAATTGTTAACCCCCTTGCTCACCGCCATTCCGCTCCAGCTCCTGGCCTACGAGATGGGAGTGGTCAAAGGCCTGGACGTGGACAAGCCGAGGTATCTGGCCAAGACGGTGACGGTGGAATAGCGTCCGGCAACAGTCGGACGTTTTTTGATATGATGGAAGGGTATGGGGATCGCGCGCTATCTGGAGGAGCGTCCGTCCAAGCAGTTTTTGGCGGTTATCATCGCTTTTGCCGCGGGGATCGGATTGCACTCGCTTCAGCCGTTCAATACTTTGGGGGGCGGCCGGATTTTTCTTTTTGCCGCCATTCTTGGTTTGACGCCGCTTGTTTTCGGCTGGAAACGATTAGCCATTCGTATTCCGGCGCTGATTTTTTTGGCGGCCATCCTGGGTTTTTTGCGGTTTGATTATTTTGCGGACGCCTCAGCCACGGGTAGCATCGCCTGGTGGAACGGAGCGTCGGCCGTCCGCCTCGAGGGGGAAATCGTCGCGCCGCCGCAGATTCGCGAGTCGTACCAACGGGTGGTCGTCCAGGTGCGAACAGCCGACCGCGGTTCGGCTCAAGGACGGCTGCTGATGCGCGCTCCGCTTGAGCCGCGCTATGCCTACGGCGATTTTCTAAAAATCAATTGCCAGATTGAAAGGCCCGGCGTGATCCGGGGATTTGACCAGGCGCGCGCCTTACTCGGGGAGCGCGTCTTCTCGGAGTGCGGACGGCCTTTGTCGGTCGTCCGGTCGGGAAACTCCGGAAATCAGGCGCTGGCCGCGGTTTATGGCTTGAAAGACCTGATGGTCGGCTCCATCAACAGTCATATTCCCGAACCGCAGGCCTCGCTGGCCGCCGGTCTGCTTTTCGGAGATCGTCGTTTGCCCTCGGAGGAGACAGCGGCCTTTCAAGCCACGGGCATCAGCCACATTGTCGCCGTTTCCGGATACAACGTGGCCATCATCACCGTGCTGTTTTTCTCACTGCTGGCCCTGTTGCCCGTCCCACGGCGCCTGACGGTGGCGCTCACCCTGGCCCTTCTCGCCGTCTTGGTCGCGGCTACCGGCGCCTCGGCCAGCGTCGCCCGAGCGGCGATCATGGGTTCACTTCCTTTTCTGGCCCAGGCCGTCGGCCGACCGTCCGGCACGGCCAACGCTCTTTTTTTCGCCGCGGCCGCCATGCTGCTGGTCAATCCGGCTTTGCTTTTTTTCGATCTGGGTTTTGTTCTTTCCTTCGCCGCCTCCGCCGGGTTGATCTGGCTCGGCCCGGCACTGGCCGATCGGTTCGGCTGGGCCCGGAAATCCGGAGTGCATTTTTGGGACAAGCTCTGTGAGATGTTCGTTCAGACGCTCTCCGCGATAGCCATGACCTTTCCGATCATCCTCGCGACCTTCGGCAAAATTTCTCTGGTCGCTCCGGCGGCCAATCTTCTGGTGATTTTTGCCGTTCCCTGGGCCATGCTTTTTTCTTTTCTAGCCGCCGCCGGAGGAATCGTCTGGTCTCCCCTCGGCCGGGCTTTTTCCTTTCCGGCGACGATTCTTCTTTCATACATTGAAAAAACGGCCGACCTGCTTTCCCGTTTTCCGGCGGCCCAGTTTTTCACCGGACGCATTTCCTGGGTAGCCGCCATGCTCTTTTACGCCGCGCTGCTTCTGCCGTTTTTTCTCCCTCGTTTCAGGCGGCGGCTTTCTCCGGCGCCGTCGTCTTCTCCGGGTATCGAAGGATGGATCATTTCCGAAGAAAAGGATCTATGAGCACGATTCGTTCTTTTTTGAGGTCTCGGTGGTTTTCGCGGATTCTGGCGGGAGCGGTGATTGCCGGGGTGCTCTCTCTGGGCAGCGTCTTGGAGCCCTGGGGAACGGCCACCGGACCAGGACGCCTGGCCGACGACGGGAAACTTCACGTCATTTTTTTTGATGTCGGTCAGGGGGACGCGGCGCTCATCCGCACGCCAACCGGCGAGGATATCCTGGTTGATGGCGGGCCTGACACGAGCGTAATCCAGAAACTCGGGGCGGCGCTTCCCAAGGACGATCGGGATATTGAACTCCTGATCCTCACTCATCCGCACGCCGATCACTTAACCGGGCTCCTTGAAATTCTGCGCCGTTATCAGGTTCGTCGGCTGATGATGACCGGGGTGGTGCACACTACGGATGTCCATGAATCTTTTCTGAAGGAAGTTCGAAACCGCGACATTGACACGGAAACGCCCCGCGCCGGAGAGGTCGTTTCTTTCGGTGAGACTCGTTTGGAATTTTTCTGGCCCCTGGAGGAGTGGAGCGGCCGGCGGGTTTCCGAGACCGGCCCGGGCGAGGGCGGCGGGCTGAACGACACCTCTATCGTTTTCCGGCTGGTTTACGGCCAGACGGAGGTTTTGTTTATGGGTGACGCGACTTCGGAGGTAGAGGAAGAGCTCGTGGTCTCGGCTTCGTCCACTCTGGTTTCTGACCTCCTCAAAGTCGGGCATCACGGATCAAAATACTCGACCTCGCGCGTGTTTCTTGCGGCTGTGGATCCGGAGAACGCGCTTATCTCGTCCGGTAAAGGAAACTCCTATGGTCACCCCGCGTATCGCGTGATCAAACTTCTCCGCGACGCCGGAGTGAGAATCCTTCGCACTGATACTCACGGCGATATTTTGGCTACGAGCGATGGGGGTAAAATTGATATCCAGACAGAAAACGAGGTCCTTGCGTCCGAGTCCGGCAACTGATAACATCGGACACAATATGTCCAGCCAAACACAATCCGAGCGAACTTATTTCATGATCAAACCCGACGGTGTGACCCGCGGACTCATCGGCGAGATTATTCACCGCGTCGAACAGCGCGGCTTAAAGATCATCGCGCTCCAAATGGTCCAGCCGACCAAAGCGCAGATGGATGAGCATTATCCGAAAGACGAAGCGTGGATCACACGTATCGGCGGAAAGACGCTTTCTACCAATGAGAAATATCACATCGACACCATGGCCCAGATGGGGACGACTGATCCGTTCGAGATCGGAAAACGCGTCCGCGGCTGGCTTATTGATTTTATGGCTTCGGCGCCGGTTGTGAAAGTTGTCGTCGAAGGGCCGCACGCCATTGAGATGATCCGCAAATTGGCCGGAAACACCATGCCGGCCTTGGCCGAGATGGGCACCATCCGCGGCGACTACTCGGTGGACTCGGCGGCCACGGCCAACCGCGAGGGCCGGGCGGTGCAGAACCTGGTGCACGCCTCGGAAACGCCGGAGGAAGCCGCGCACGAAATCAGCCATTGGTTCGCGCCGGAGGACGTCCATCCTTACCGCCGGACTGGAGAGTAATAAGAAGATGGTGAAGCCCCCCGCCTCGGCGGGGGTTTTTGTCTGTCTTGACTGCTGTCGAGTTTTCCGCTATCCTCCTTCGTCTGGAGGCAGTTCTTTCCCATCCAAAAAGGAGAAGGCATGGATTACGGGCGGCTGGGGGCTAACGGCTCTCCTTACCGCGAGTTTCCGTTGTTAGTTCCTTTCTTTCCCCAAAGCGTCCGCGGCCTGTACGCGCTGCGCCGCAACTGGCCCCTGCTCCGCGGCGAGCTTTTCCGCAGCCGGAGACTCTACCGTCTGGTCCTGAAGGCGCCGAAAAATAAGAGACGGAAGGTGTTCATCCGGTTCTATCGAGACACCTATCATCTTCCGCTCGGAATTTCGCACGCCAAGCTCTACGGGGAAATCTCCGGGTTCCTCCGCCGCGCCGATCAGTTCATCCAGGAGTTGGTCAGGGAATATTTCGTGGAGGGTTCCCGCGGGCAATTCACCATCAACAGAAAGGTGAGGGCGACCGACGATCCCATCGGGCTGCTGGGTTTCTGTTTTCAGAAGACGGCGCCTACTGACGCTGTCGGACGAAAACGTGCCTTCGAAGCGCGTCGCAAACTGGTGCTGGCCCAGCTGCTCTACGAGATCTTCATCTCGGCCCGTGACGACCTGCTGGAGTATGACCAGCAGATGCTCACCCGGCACTACGAGAAGAATTTCTTCACCAAACGCAGCGAGAAGGTCTTGGTCAGGTCGGTGCACGACCCGGACAATGGTTACCAGACGGTCGGGATTCTTCCCGAAGGGCAGGCGGCTCCGCCCGGGATGAAGGTTGTTGAGAAACCGCTCACCTTCCGTTTCTTCCGTGGGCACGACGGCCAGGAGATCCCGGTTATCTTCGAGTCGGGGGTAAAAACGAATTCCTCCCACTTGGAGAAGATGCTCAGGAAGGGCATCAGGGATCCGGACGCGATCATCGACCTGCGCCGCTATCTGCTGGTCTTCCGGAACAGATGGGAGATGGACCGGGGATTGCGTGTGCTCCGCGAACGGGTCCACTGCGTCGCCGGGGTGATCCACGATCACTCCTCGAACATCTGGACCAATGGACGGGCTGATGACGCCAACCCGCATTCCTCTCCGGCCTTCCGTCAGAAGAAATTCGTGGTGATGCTCGACGGGCGCAGATTCGAGGGCATGGTCCAGACCCTGCCCGATTACCTTGACGGAAAATACGCCCGGAACGACAAGAACCACGCCCTCTACAAACTCCGCCAGCGGTTGTCCTCAACCTTCCCCATTCTCTTCCCGGCCGGGATCTACGGAACCGACTGGAAAGATCCGCTGGTCGAGGTGAATCTTCGAAGTAAGTTCATCACCGAAAATAGTCACTAGACTTCTTTCGGTAAGTCCGCCGGTTCCGCCGCATCAGCAACGGTGCGGCTTCTTTTTTATTATTGCCGCCGGCGTGCGTTTATGGTAAAGTTGGCTCGTTGTTTCATTATGCGCCTTCGAAATTTCATCATTGCTTTCACGGTCATTTCCGCCGTCCTCTTGGTCGGCGGCATTTACGCTTCGGCCACCGGAGCTCCGCCGGAACGCGAGGCGCCCACGGCCACAGTGGCGGTTGCGGAAGGTCAGGCCTTTCTTCTTCCCAAAGGCGGTTTGGAGTGGGTGGCTGTCGGCGTTCCCACTCCGGTTTCCCCCGGGGATCGGGTGCGAACCGGCGAGAACTCTTCGGCGGTGATGGTTTTCTTTGACCAATCGACTGCTCGACTGGACGCCGACACCGAAGTCGAAGTGGAGGCCCTGGAAGTCGACGGAGAAAATTTCACCAATCAACGGGTGAATCTGGCGGTGGTTGCCGGACGGGTTTGGTCGCGGATCGTCAAGTTTTTGGACGCTGATTCTTCTTACACCGTGGAAACTTCGACCCTGGTGGCTACAGTCCGGGGGACAGCGTTCTTAACTGACGTCCGGGAGGAGGAAAATCACCGCGTGTTTGTTTTGGAAAATAAACTCGGCGTGTCGCTGGTGCGTCCGTCTCAAATACCTGGCGGTCCTCGAACTCTCGGTCCGGCGAGCGAAGTAGCGGAAGGGGAAGAGGCCGGGCGCGAATCTGTCCCCACTTTTGAAGTCATCGGTGAGCTGGTGCGGGTGAAGAAATTTTTGGAAGATGTCAGGCGGGACAATTTCATCGTCAGACAGTTGAAGCAAGACGAGGAATTTTTGAAGGCGGTCCAAGAGGCCCGCGAGCGCAAAGTGCGCCGGCTGGCTCCCGGGGCGCTTCCCGGTTCGGTCGGTTATCCGTTGAAGCGTTTGGGAGAGAAACTACGGATGTCGCTAACCACTGATCCTGAAGCCCGCCGCGAACTGCGCCTGGCCTATGCTAGTCGCCGCCTCTCCGAAGCGGTCCAGCTGGTCCGCGCCGGCAAAGAGAAACAAGCGGTGGCCGCTCTTAAAATCTACAACCGCGATCTCTTTGAGGAGATGCGCCGGATAGATCCCCGGGCGCCGACTCTCACTCGGGAACAGGCCGTCCGGAGATTCAAAAAAGTCCGCGGGCGCATTCGAGAACACGAGGATTTGATCAGCGCCCTGGGTGTTGGAGGCGGGCTTAAGGATTTCGTTGCCAGAGAGCTTCTCCGGGATCCTGAAATTTCCCGTCTGGAGATTCCCGAGTTGACCAAGCGCATTGACGACGCTTATCGTGAGCCGCCGCGGGTATTGGAGGAGCCGCTCTATAAACCGCGAATCATTGAGGCCGAACCGGCCCCGACAGCCCCCGAGTCTCCAGAGAGCGGGAAAGAGCCGCTGACCAACACCAACAAACCAACAGCCACCGAACCTCCGCCGACCAATGCCAATACCCCGACCAACACCAATCAGCCCGCGGCTGTCACCCCAGTTTCGCTGGCCGTCTTGGGTACCAAATCAATCATGACCCTTCCGGACACTCAACAGTTCCGGGCCATGATCGTTTACTCTGACGATTCCACCAAGGACGTCACCGAGTTGGCCGATTGGTCGCTCCAAGGCGATATCATTGGATCGATCAGATACGGCTTTCTGACCACCTCCGAGATTGGGTCGGCATCGGTAACGGCTGTTTATCAGGGATTGCGCGGATCATATTCAGTGCTGGTCAAGCCAGCGGTAGTCGCGACTCTCGACCGCGTCAGCGTCTCTTGTCCGAACTCCACCATTTCTTACGGCGGAAGTCAGCAATGTTCGGCAACCGCCTATTACAGCGACAACGCAACGAGGGATGTCACCAACTTGGCTGTTTGGAGTCTTTCTAATCCTCAAGTCGGGACAATCAGCTCCACCGGATACTTCACGGCCACGACCCCTACGGGACAAACGGCGGCCATTGCCACTCACACCGACGGCGATATAACCAAGAGCGGGTCATTCACCATCAACATCTACTATCAGTATTAAACGTTTTCCAGATGCGACGGCTTTGATTCTCGGCGGCGTGATAGCCGCCGTTTTCTGCGTTGCGGCCGCCACCGGCATTCTGCGCTCCTGGCAGTGGAAACTTTCCGATGCTCTTTACATTGGTTACGAGCCGCCGCCGGACATCATCTTGGTGGCCATTGACGACCGCTCCATCCAAGCCGTCGGCCGCTGGCCGTGGAAACGGAGCGTTCACGCCGACCTGGTCCGCATCATCTCCGAGGCCGATCCGCGGGTCATCGGCTATGACGTGAATTTCCCCGAGGCCTCCGAGCCGGCGGACGACGCCAAACTCGGCGAGGCCGTTCGGTCGTCGGGAAAAGTGGTCCTTCCTTACGAACTGACATTGGTTCAGCGCGGTCCGTCGCTGGTGGGTGTCCGGCCGCTTTATCCCATCGCCGAGATTTCCCGCGGCGCCCGGCTGGGCTACACCAACACCCCGCCGGATCCCGACGGCATTTTCCGCCGTCTGCCGAGCGTCGTCCGTCATGAGGACGGCTCGACCGGTGATCCGTTTTTTTTAGCCGCGATCAAAACGGCCGGTTTGTCGTCGCCTCCCTTGCCGGAAGAATTTCTTATTAACTACGCCGGTCCGGCCGGGAGTTTCCCCATAGTCTCGGCCATTGATGTCTTGGATCGAAAAGTTTCCGCTGACCGTTTCCGCGACGCTATCGTGCTGGTCGGCGCCACGGCGCCGGACCTCCACGATGAGCTCTTCACCCCCACCGGCAAACGCAAGGCCATCTCGGGCATTGAGGTGCATGGGAACGCCATCGCCACGATTCTTGGAAGGCGGCAGATCGTCGAGGAACCGCTCTCCGCGGTCATAGCCACGATCCTCGTTCTCTCCGTCGGCGGCGCGCTTCTCGTTTCCAGGCGCCGGATTCGCCTGGCCACGCCGCTGGTTCTGGCAGCCGGCCTTGCCTACCTCCTGACCGCCTTCATCCTTTTTGACCGGGGACTGATTTTGAACATTTTCTATCCGCTCTTCGCGCTGGCCCTGACCTATGTGGCGGTAGTACTTCTTCGTTACTGGCGCGAGAAGCAGGAGAAGACCAAACTCCGCGGCACGCTTGAGCGCTATGTCTCGGCCCAGGTCGCGGCACATCTGATGGAGCATCCGGAGAAACTGGTCCTGGGCGGTGAGGCGCGGGAGATGTCCGTGCTCTTTTCGGACCTGCGCGGTTTCACCACGCTCTCGGAAA
>MGDZ01000012.1 GCA_001791115.1 Candidatus Uhrbacteria bacterium RIFCSPHIGHO2_02_FULL_57_19 | reverse complement strand
GTTCATGATCTTTAAAATCGTCGGCGCCACGTCAGCCAGGATCCCGACCGGTGAGGTGAGCGACAGGTCGCCGCCCACAACCTCGACCACGCCTCCGGTCTGCCCCTCCCACTGCTTGCCGATGATGATCAAAGGAATCGGATTGGTGGAGTGTTCCTTGTCGATCTCGCCGGTCTGGAGATTCTGCACCTCCTCGCCGTTGCCGTGGTCGGCGGTCACAAGCGCCACGCCGTCTTTCCCAAGCGCCGCCCGGACAACGGCGCCGATGCCTTCGTCCACCGCCTCGGCCGCCTTGATCGTCGCTTCAAGATTCCCGGTGTGTCCGACCATATCGGCGTTGGCGAAATTCAAGATGATGAAGTCGTACTTGTCGGCACTGATCTCTTTGACCACCCGGTCGGCGATCTCCCGGGCCGACATCTCCGGCTTCTGGTCGTAAGAGGAGACGCGCGGAGACGGGATGATCACCCGATCCTCGCCCGAAAACGGCTCTTCAATGGTGCCGTTCAGAAAAAAAGTGACGTGGGCGTACTTCTCGGTCTCGGCGATGTGCAGTTGCCTGAGTCCGGCATCGGAGATGACTTTGGCAAGGCAGGTGCGGATGATCTCTGGCGAGTAAGCCACCTCGACCGGCAGGTCTTTTTCATACTCGGTCGTGGTGGCGAAGAAGCAATTCTTGACCGACTGGCGCTCGAATTTGGCAAAGGCCGGCAGGACAAAGGCCTCGGCCAGCTCCCGCATGCGGTCCGGACGGAAGTTGAAAAAAATCACCGCGTCGCCTTCTTCCAGGGTGGCCACCGGCTTTCCGCCATCCCCTATCACCGTCGGAACGAATTCCTCGTCGTAGACTTGGCGAGCGTAGGATTCCTCGACGGCCCGTTCGGGGTCCTCCGAGGCGGCTTCCGCCGCTCCCTCGGCCATGGCCCGATAGGCCTTTTCGCAGCGATCCCAGCGGTTGTCGCGATCCATGGCAAAGTAGCGGCCGGAGAGCGAGGCGACGCGTCCGACGCCGATCTCTTTCATCTTGATCTGGAGTTTGCGGATGAAATCAATCCCGGCATTATAGATGGTGTCGCGACCGTCAAGAATGGCCTGAACGAAAACTCGATCGATTTTCTCCCGCTTGGCCAGCTCGAGGAGCGCGTAGAGATGCTCTTCGGAGGAATGGACACCGCCCGGGGAAACCAAGCCAACGAGGTGCAGTTTTCCGCCCGAGTTCCGAACGTGGTCGGCCGCGCGCTTGAACACGGGGTTGGTGTAAAAAGAGCCGTCTTCAATTTCTTTGTTGATGCGCGGCAAGGTCTGGTAGTAGACCCGGCCGGCGCCAATATTCAGGTGTCCGACTTCCGAGTTGCCCATCTCGCCCCAATTCAAGCCCACTTCCTGCGATGAGGCGGTGATGGTCATGGCCGGGTAGGCGCGGATGAGTTCGTTCATGACCGGAGTATGGGCCCGCTCCAGCGCGTTTCCATCAGAAGGCGACGCCACGCCCCAGCCGTCCAAAATCATTAAAACTACAGGTTTAGGCCGCCTTGCGTCAGTCATAGTTCCTTTCGGCATTCTAAAAAATCGGGGCGTGGCGAGGGAAGGGTCGGAAACCGTGAGGTTTCCGTAGCGGAAAAGCGAGTGAAGCGAGCGAGTTAAAACCGAGGGGTTTTAAGGAGGAGCGAAGCGACGACGCCACACCCCAGCCATCCAAAATCATTAAGACTACGGGTTTGGGTCGATCGGGCATAGTGACGCTATTGTAGCGAAAAATAACAAAAAGAGTAAACGCCCAAGCATTACTCTTTTTTTATTCACTACTTCGCCAAAATTTCTTCTTCAATGGCCATCAACCGATTGTACTTTTCGACCCGTTCGCTCCGTGAGAGCGAGCCGGTCTTGATGTACTCGGCCCCGACGGCCACGGCCAGGTCGGCAATGGTGGTGTCGGCGGTTTCGCCTGAGCGGTGCGAAACGGCGATGGCGTAGCCGTGCTTCTGGGCGAGCCGGATGGCATCAATGGTTTCCGTGAGCGATCCGATTTGGTTCACCTTGATCAATATCGCGTTCGCGACCCCCATCTCGATCCCCTTCCGCAAACGCTTGACGTTCGTGACGAACAGGTCGTCGCCCACGATCTGCGCTTTTTTACCGAGCGCCTTGGTCAGCATCGCCCAACTCGTCCAGTCATCCTCGGCAAACGGATCTTCGATGGAGATGAGCGGATAGGCCGCGATCCAACGGCGGTACATCAGAAGCATCTGCGCGGCGTTGCGCTTCACCCCGTCGCTTCTCATCGCGTAGACACCCTTCTTCGCGTCATAGAACTCGGACGCCGCGGCGTCCATCCCGAGCGCCACGTCCCTGCCCGGCCGGTAACCGGCCTCACGGATGGCCTGCATGAGCAATCTCAACGCCGCTTCGTTTCCGGGAAGTTTCGGCGCGTACCCGCCCTCGTCGCCCACAAGCGTCGTGTATCCCTTGGATTTCAAAATCTTCCCCAATGCGTGGAACACCTCCGCGCCGGCGCGCAGCCGCTCACGGAACGTCCGCTGACGGGGAATGATCATGCACTCCTGAAGATCAATGGCCCACCCGGCGTGCACGCCGCCATTCAGCACATTCATCATCGGAATCGGCAGACGGTAGACTGTAGTCGGTAGACTGTAGATCTCCCGAAGATGACGATAGAGAGGTATGCCGGCGGAGGCGGCGCCGGCGTGGGCGCAAGCCAGCGACACACCGAGGATGGCGTTGGCGCCGAGCTTGGATTTGTTCTCGGTTCCGTCCATCTCGAGCATCACATGATCGATGTCTTGCAGACGACGGATATCAACCCCCCGAAGCATCCGGGCGATGCGCTCGTTCACGTTGCGGACCGCCTTCTGCACCCCTTTTCCGCCGTATCGCGCCTTGTTCCCGTCTCGCAGTTCCAGCGCCTCGTGCGAACCGGTTGAGGCGCCCGAAGGTACTGAAGCCGTTCCAGCCGCGCCGCTCCTTAGCGTCACCGTCACCGAAACCGTCGGGTTCCCCCGCGAGTCCAAAATTTCCCGAGCGCGTATCGCGGCAATTTTATCAACCATATTTACCTGACTTCAAAGGTAATGGATACATTGACCTCGACATCCAACTGCCCGGGTTGGATTTCCGGCGCTCCGCCGCCGCCCACGCCCAACGATCTCATCTCGGCGAACATCGGCAGCTGGGATCCGGACGATTCGCTAAAGGAGACAAACCGCACCGGCCGCACTCCCAGCTGGCGGGAAAGTTCGACCAGTTTGGCCGCGGCCGCCTCGATGGCCTCGGTCCGCGCCTGGGCGCGAAGGGCTTCCTCATCCTCGATATTGAAGGTCGGACCGGAAACCTGATTGGCGCCCAGCCGCCCGGCCGCGCCGAAGATGTCCGACAGCTTCGAGATGTCGCGCACCTTGACCGTCACGTTCTGGGACACTTGATAGCCGGAAAGCACGCTCTTGCCGTCGGTGTAATCGTACTTGGGAAAGATGGAGTAGTTGGCCGTTTGCATGTCGGCATCAGCGATGCCCAGGCGGCGCAGTTCGGCCAAAAGAGCGTTCATCTTGGCCGAGTTCTCTTCTTGGATGGTGGCCACGTCCGTCCCCTCGGAGAGAAGTCCGACCTGGACGCTGGCGATGTTCGGAGAGGCCGTCACCTTTCCCCGACCGTCAACGGTAATGGTCGGCGCGGCGACGGGATCAAGGCCGACGCGGTTCCCTTCCTTGATGTTTTTCCTGATCATCGATCCCGAAAGAACGATCAGATAGACCCCGATGATGGCGAGGATGACGGTGAATAACTTATTGTCATCCCATTTCGGCCAAAACGATTTGCCGTTGGTTTGCGCGGACATAATGATTAAAAATTAAAAAATAAAAATGCAAAATTAAAGTTCTTTCTTGATGCTGTCGATCATCTTCCCGAGGCGAATGCTCACCAGTACGACGACGACAGTGACGAAGATCGCGTAGATGAACTTGGCCCACAGACCGCTGACTTTCGGAAAGACCTCGACGAAAAGCGCCTGGATGGCGTCGTTCCAGGCCAGCGCGGCGACGAGTCCAAACCCTCCGGCAGCAAGAACCGCCATCTGTTCCAAGATGGCCAATCGCAACGACTTCGACTTTCCTCCTTTGCTCATAACCTTCACCACTACTCCCTACAACCTACAACCTATCAACAAGCGGTTTTATCCCCGGCAGCATCTTCCCTTCCAAAAACTCCAGCATCGCCCCGCCGCCGGTGGAAATGAAATCCACATACTCCTCCATTTTGGTCAGCTTAAGCGCTTGAATGGTTTCCCCGCCGCCAACCACCCCAAAAGCCGGACCCTTGGATCGCGTGGCGACGAATCGCCCAAGGGCAATGGTTCCGTGCGAATAACGCTTCTCCTCGAACTTTCCCAGCGGCCCGTTCCAGACAATGGTCTCGGCGCGGCGCAGGATCTCCGCGTAGCGGCGGATGGTTTCCGGACCGATGTCGTAGATGGTCTCACCGACTCCCACCTTGTCGATCCAGCGAACGGCCGGCGTCCTACGCATCGTCTCCACAACCAGGTCCACCGGCAACTCGATCTTCTTGTTTCTGATAAGACCTGCCGCGATGCGTATTTCTTTAGGATCAACCTTGGATGATCCGACCCGGTGATGGAGCGCCTTGATGAAAGGCAAAACTAGCGCTCCGCCGAGAAGCACTGAATCCGCCTTGCGCAAAAAATTTTTGATAACTCCGATCTTGGTTTCAATTTTGGCGCCGCCGATGAGCACCACAAACGGCCGCTTGGGTTTTCCCAAGAGTTTCGACAAGGCCTTGACCTCTTCCTCCATGAGAAGTCCGGCGTATGACGGAAGATATTTGGTAACGCCTACTACCGATGCCGCGGCCCGATGGCTGACGGCAAAAGCGTCGTTAATGTAGATGTCAGCCACACGGGCCAGCTCGCGGGCAAACTTGGGATCGTTCTTCTCCTCTCCGGGATGAAAACGGACGTTTTCGAGAAGGACGATCTCGCCCGGACCCAGGGCTTGTACCGCGCCCTCGACCGAGGGGCCAACACAATCGTTTAATTTTCTGACCGGGCGTTTGATGATGTAATCCAAGCGGTCGGAAACGGCATCCATTCTAAGCGCCCGTTCCGCTCCCTTGGGCCGGCCTAAATGCGAGAGCAGGGCCACTCTCGCCCCGCGTTTGACCAGATAATCCACGGTCGGCGCCACTCGACGGATCCGCCAGTCGTCAGCCACGCTTCCGTTCGGCCCCAGCGGCAAATTAAAATCCACGCGCACCAGCACGCGCTTGCCGCGAAGACCCTTGGCTTGTCTGATGGACCGCAACTTCATTGATCCTATTCTATCACAACGTCAGTCGTTTCGCGTGTACAGCCGCGCACCCGTCACGAACACGCGAATCGCCGACCAAAACGGCAAAACTGAGAAAAAATATCTGAGATCAGCCGCTTGACGGACCAACCAGCCGAGGAAGCCGTTCACGATGAACCCCTTCATGACCAGGATGGAGTTCTTGGCGCCGAGCGGAATGACCGTCGGATATGATGGGAAACCGAACATCTCGAGCGGCTCGCGGCGGATGTGGTGAATGATGTTTTTCGCCGCCAGTTCCCCCTCTTTTAGCGCCGCCTGGGCCAATTGAGGAACGGTGTTTTTGGTTTGGGGATCGACAGGCGCGGCGCAGTCGCCGACGGCAAAAACGTCCGGCCGCGTGTGGATGCGGAGCGATTCATCCGTCTGGATTCTCCCTTTGCGGTCAACCGGCAGGCCCGCTTTTTCCGAAAGCGACGAGGCACGCACCCCGCCGGTCCAGACCAGCACATCCACTTCGAAAATCTTTTCGAACTCGGTCCGAAACTCGCAGACCAGTGTTTCCGGCGACTCCCCGGCCTTGAGCGGGCGCGGCGCGAGCACCACGTGCTTCTCTTCCGCGCGCTTGACGCAGGTGTCGCGAAGAACTTTGACGCCGAGCCGCTCGAGCCGACGGAGTGTGATATCGGATGCGCGCTTCGGCAACATGCCGAGAACTCGCGGGGACGCTTCTACGAGAGTCAGCGACCAATCGCCATTCTTGATCTCGCCGGCCCGTGCCAGCCGCCGGAAACATCCGGCCATCTCGGCCGAAAATTCCACCCCGGTCGCTCCGCCGCCGCCTACCATTATCTGGATCTGCACTTCTTCGCCGCGCTTTTTGGCCTCGATGAAATCCTGGATACGCTGACGAAGAGCCAAAGCATCGGCCCGCGTCTTCATGGCGTGGGAATTCTGCTTCAGGCCCGGGATGCCGAAGTAATCGGTCTCCGCGCCCGCCGCGATCACCAGGTATTCATACGGAACCTCGGTGCCGGAGGCGAGCTTCACTTTTTTCAGATTGAAATCAACGCCAACAATCTCTCCTTGGAGCGATCCTACTCCGCAGCAGGACTTGCTGATCTCGTCCAGGCGGAAACTGACGCCGCTCAAGAGCTCACTCTCCATCCGCATCCCCTTCTCGATCATGCAGCCGCTGGCCACCTCGTAGAGAAGCGGCGTGTAGAGGTGATGACGGACGCGGTCGATGACGAGGACCTCATATCCTTTGGATTTCAAGAACTTGTCATGCTTGCCCAAGTCCCGGGCCACCCGAATCCCCCCAAACCCGCCGCCGATGATGACAATATTTTTCATTCCTCCGTTCATAAACTCCGGCACACATTCAGCACCATATCCACCAAATGCACCGAGTAGCCCCATTCGTTATCGTACCAGGCCAGTACCTTGACTAGGTTTCCGCCGACCACACGAGTGAACTCGAGATCCACCACGGATGAATAACTGCTTCCAATGAGGTCCGAGGAGACGATCGGCTCTTCGCTGGCGAGCAGGATCCCCTTCCAGCGCGGCGAGGCGGCGGCTTTCTTGAAGACGTTGTTTACCTCCTCGGCAGTCACGTTTTTTTTGAGGACGAAAGTGAAGTCCGAAAGCGATACGTCGAGCGTTGGTACGCGGATGGCCATGCCGTCGAAAAGTCCTTTGAGTTCAGGAATGACTTGGGTGGTGGCCTTGGCCGCGCCGGTCGAAGTGGGCACGATGTTAATCAGCGCCGAGCGCGCGCGACGGAGGTCCGGGTGCCGCGGCGGCGGCAATCCGTCCACCAGATTCTGCTCGGCCGTGACCGAGTGGACCGTGGTCATCATCGCCTTCTCGATTCCGAAGGCCTCTTGCATGATGGCTGCCACCGGCGCGATCGAGTTCGTGGTGCATGAGGCGTTGTTGATCACCGCCTCTGACGCCTTGTGCTTGTCGTGATTAACGCCCATGAGATAGGTGGGGACTTCCTTGGCAGGCGCCGAGATGACCACCCGCTTGGCGCCGGCGGTTATGTGCTGTTTGGCGCTTTCCATGTCCGTGAACCGCCCGGTGGATTCAATGACCGCGTCCACGTTGTACTGCTTCCACGGCAATTTCGCCGGCTCCTTCTCGGCCGCCACCGGAATCTTCTTTCCGTCAATAATCAGATTCTTTTCATCTGACTTGACATCGTGGTCCCACTTCCGGAACACCGAGTCGTATTTCAAAAGATGCGCCAAAATGTTCGGCGCCGTGAGGTCATTTATCGCCACAAACTCAATCCCCGGCCTCCCCCACCCGGCCTTGAAGGTCGTCCTACCAATCCTTCCAAACCCATTGATTGCTACTCGATACCCATTTACCTTCGCGTTGTTTTTTTTCGATGTGGACATAGTGCGAATAGTATACCAAAAACCGCCCCCAGTGTGGAGCGGTTTTTATTCACCGAGTGAAAACCGGCAAAAGCGGCGAATCTGTATGTTCTCGCCCAGTTTGGCGATGGTCGCTTTCAGATATTCTTCAATGGTCTGGTCTTCGTCTTTGATGAACGGTTGGCGGAGGAGGCAAACCTCGGAATAGTATTTTTCGATTTTCCCCGCGATGATCTTGTCCATGATTTCCGCCGATTTGCCGGCGCCGATCTCGGCGATGGCAATTTCACGCTCCTTCTCGATCACCTCGGCCGGAACTTGATTGGGAGAAACATAGAGAGGATTCGATGCCGCCACTTGCATGGCAATGTCATGAACGAATTGCTGGAACTGTTCGGTGCGCGCCACAAAATCCGTCTCGCAGAGCACCTCAACAAGAGTCCCCACTCGACCGTTTCCATGAATGTAAGAATGGACTCGGCCCTCGTTTGTCGCCCGCTCGGACTTGCTGGCTGCTTTAGCAATCCCCTTCTTACGAAGCTCATCCGCGGCTTTACCAATATCACCACCGGTTTCCTCCAGCGCCTTTTTAGCATCCAAAATTCCCGCGCCAGTCATCTCCCGGAGTTGCATGATGAGATTGGTATCCATAACGTTAGACCGTCGCCGGTTCCGCAACCGGCGAAACCAGAGCGGCGGGCTTCGATTCGACGATTGCGGCCCTGCTCGCCGCCTTGCCCTCAAGCACGGCGTCAGCGATAAGCGTGACGATCATCTCAATTGAACGCACCGCGTCATCGTTGGCCGGAATGGGATAGGCCACGCCCGTCGGATCCACGTTGGTATCCACCACGGCCACCACCGGCACGCCCTTGGATTGGGCCTCGAGGTAAGCGGTCTTTTCTTTTTTGATATCCAGGATGAACAGCGCTTCGGGAATTTTATCCAGCGAAACGATGCCCCCGACCCTGCGCTCCATGTCCTCCGCCTCCCGGGAGAACTCCAGCTGTTCGAGTTTGGTGTACTTCTCCAGCCCGCCGGTGGCCAGCTTTTCCTTAAGGTCGCGATAGTCGCGGAAGAGCCGGTTGAGAACAGTAAAATTGGTCAGCGTTCCGCCCAACCAGCGCAGAGTCACGTAAGGCATGCCGCAGCGCTGCGCTTCACGCTTGACGATGTCCTGCGCCTGGCGTTTGGTGCCGACCAAAAGGATGGTCCCGCCGCGGGCGGCCAGATCGCGGACGTAACCCAGCGCCGTGCGCAGTTTGTCCTGGGTGACCTCCAGATTGATGATGTGCACGTCGTTGCGCGCGCCAAAAATGTAGGGCTCCATCTTGGGGTGCCAGCGCGAAGCCTGGTGCCCGAAATGCATCCCGGCCTTGAGCATATCGAGGAGTGACGGAATTTCCGGCATAAAAAAATTGACCTTTAGTTACCGCTCCGCGCGTCTTCCGGCCCCGCGCCCCGAATTCTCGGGGAAGGTGCGGCGCCGTCAGCGCGGATGTGAGATGGCGGGAGTGTAGCAAAAGAATCAATTTTTGGTCAAGTTCAAGTACCCGTAGGCCTATTCGTACGAATAGGCCTATGAATCAATGGATGAACATCGCGTCGCCGAAGGAGTAGAAGCGGTAGGCGCGGCGGACGGCGACCCGATAGGCGCGGAGGATGCGCGCGCGGCCGGCGAAGGCCGAAACCAGCGCCAGCAGGGTCGAGCGCGGAAGATGGAAATTGGTGATGAGCGCGTCAACGACCTTGAATCGATAGCCGGGTTTTATGAACAGACGAACCCAGCCGCGGTGTCGCGAGTTCATCCCAAGACCCTCAAGCGCGCGAACCGTGGTGGTTCCAACAGCGATAACACGCTTCGCCTTCCGGACAGCGCGCGCCGTCGCGGCCGGTATTTCCCCCCACTCCGCGTGGATCGCGTGCTCTTCGAGCTGTTCAGTTTTGACGGGCTGAAAGGTGCCGAGTCCGACATGGAGCGTGACGAACGCGATCCGGATACCCTTCCGTTTGATCTCCC
Organism: Candidatus Uhrbacteria bacterium RIFCSPHIGHO2_02_FULL_57_19; assembly: GCA_001791115.1. Lineage (GTDB taxonomy): Bacteria > Patescibacteriota > Patescibacteriia > 2-12-FULL-57-11 > 2-12-FULL-57-11 > 2-12-FULL-57-11. The sequence goes on along the minus strand of MGDZ01000012.1, from coordinate 50 downwards.
GAATCAACCTTGGCGTGAAATGGAATCCTGCTGTCGGCGCGGCGACCGAG
>MGDZ01000011.1:11029-14777 GCA_001791115.1 Candidatus Uhrbacteria bacterium RIFCSPHIGHO2_02_FULL_57_19 | reverse complement strand
CAGTCAGTACAATAATGATGAATGGAAAGTCAAAACAACTTGGAGGGGGAAAGACGGCAAACAACACTTTTGGTCCGACACCTGCAGTTTCTCGCCGCCCAATTGCGCTCCGCCCTGGGAAGTGGGAAACTCCACTGGCCCGCACACCCATGTGTCCATCACCAAGGGAAGCCGAGCCATCCCCATCCTCCCTTGCTTTCAGGACTTGGGAATCGAGTAGACGCAAGACCGACTGTGATATGATGAACGGCGAGCCAAAACGGCTCGCCGTTTGATATGCCTCTCGCGATACCCTATGTCTGCGCAAAGTGCGACGCCCAGTACCCGAAATGGGTCGGACGGTGTTCGGAGTGCGGCGGATGGGGAACGGTGGCCGAAGGGAGAATCAGCGGTCAGGAGACTCAGAAATCCAGAGCAACACCGGGAAAAACGGTGGCCTTCGACCAGGTCGCCGGCGTGGACGCCAAGCGCTCCCCTACCGGCATCGGTGAGGTTGACCGAGTACTCGGCGGCGGAGTGGTCCGCGGATCACTGATCCTGCTGGCCGGCGAGCCGGGAATCGGAAAATCAACGCTGGTATTGCAGATCGCTGAAAAGCTGGGCGGACCGATTCTTTATGTTGCCGGGGAGGAGTCGCCCTCCCAGATCAAACTGCGCGCCGAGCGGTTGGGCGTCTCAGGTTCGGGGCTCAAATTCCTGCCAGAGACGGATATTGACACGGTCGCAGCCACCGTCGCCGCCGAACGGCCGACGCTCACCGTGGTGGATTCCATCCAGACCATGCGCGTTCCGGATGGCGGCGAGCCCGGCGGACCCGGAGGGATCCGCGCCGCCACCTCCCGGCTGGCCGAGCTGGCCAAGCGCGAAGGAACGACGACGCTCGTGATAGGCCAGGTGACCAAAGACGGCGGGATTGCCGGGCCGAAAACCCTGGAACATCTGGTGGACGTCGTGCTTACCATCGAAGGCGACGAGCATCGCGCCTTCCGCATCCTCCGGTCCGCTAAAAACCGCTTCGGCGGCACGGATGAAGTCGGAGTGTTCCGCATGGGGCCGAGCGGACTTGAAGAAGTTATCAACCCGTCCGAGGCCTTTCTCGCGGAACGGAGCGGCTCAGCGGTCGGCTCCGTGGTCACGGCCACGGTCCAGGGAAGCCGGCCAATCTTGGTCGAGGTTCAGGCCCTGACCTCTCGCGCCGCCTTCGGCACGCCGGTAAGAAGAGCCAATGGATTCGACGGCAACCGCCTGCTGATGCTCTCCGCGGTCCTGGAAAAGCACGGCGGCGTTTCTTTGGGCAATCTCGATCTCTACGTGAATGTCGTCGGCGGGCTTACCATCGATGAGCCAGCCGCCGACTTGGCCGTGGCCGCGGCCATCTCTTCGACGGCCAAGGGAGTCCCCATTGACCGCGCCACCGTCGTCTTCGGAGAGATCGGCCTCGGCGGCGAGATCCGAAGCGTCCCCCACCTTGATCGTCGCCTGGCCGAGGCAACCAAGCTCGGATTCTCCCGTTCCGTAACTCCGGCTTCGGCGAAATCCGTGGCAGAAGCATTGGCCATCCTCTAAAATATAAAAAAATGCGCCGATCGGTAACGACCCGCGATGGTCGATACCGATCGGCTTTTTTGGCTCCGGAAGCTAGTCCTCCTAGAGCGGGATGGCGGCGACAGGCACCGAACCGATGATGCTCGGCCTGCCAAGGCGCTGGCTGAGGTTTTCGTTCAGCCAGCGGAGATGAAGCGCGAATCGAACATCTGACTCCTCGAAGCGCGGGTCCTTGGGATCCACCGACTCCCTCAGCATCAGCTCCACCTTCTGGCCAGGGAAGGCCCGAAGGAGCGCCGATTCGGAGAGCTCCTGGATCCTGACCATGGACTCCGGCCAGCCGTGCTCCGGACGGCGCGAGATCTCGAGGTAGAGCAGCTGGAGCACGCTGTACATCTCATCGACCTTCCTCACCTCCGCGATCGCCGGGTCGATGAACTGAACCCCGATCCGGCGGTTGATCTTGGAGATCAACCGCGAGGTTTCCTTCCGACACCTGCGCAGGCCGATATCGCGAACGCAATCGTGATGCGCCGCGAACTGGCCGTGCCGGAGCCGTTTCTCTGCCGAACCGAAGGCCCGGTTGCACAGACAGCAGAACTCCATTCTGCACCATCCTCCCCGACATTGCTGTTCATTGCTGGACGCGCCGCGCCTGCCTGCCGGCAGGCAGGCCTGCCGCGGTCGCGTCTGGTGAAAAACCGAAAATCCGCCCCAAGCGGATCTTTTCCCTTTCAGCCACCTGCTGCCTGCCTGCCGTCAGGCGGGTTTGGCGGCGCGATGATTATGCCCCATCCGTCGGATGGTGTCAAGAGGAATTATTCCAGATGAACGTCTTCGCCGAGGGTTTTGAGCTCGGCTCGCAGCGCCGGATGCCCGGCGAGCCCGGGATCGCCGGCCAGGAACGCTCCGGCGGCCTCCTGCGTTTCAATGATGAGCGCCGGATCGGACAGGAGAGCGGCGTCCGCCTGCCTGCCGGACTGCTCGGTGCCGAAAATACGCCCGGGCCCCCGCAGTTCCAGGTCCTTTTCGGCCAGGGCGAAGCCATCCTGCGTCCCGGCCGCGATTCGCAGGCGCTCCATCCCCTCCTGGCCGCACTCCGCTCCGGGAACCAGGAGACAAAGCGAAGCGTTCTCCCCCCGTCCGACCCGTCCGCGAAATTGATGAAGCTGGGCCAGACCGAAACGCTCGGCCTCCTCGATGACCATGACCGTGGCGTTGGGAATGTCCACACCGACCTCGACCACCGAAGTTGAGACCAGTGCCTGAATTTCCCCGGCGGCGAAAGCGGCCATGGTCCGCTCGCGCTCTGCCGCCGGCAGCCGCCCATGGAGAAGCGACACCGAGAGATCCGGCAGGGCTTGGCAAAGGCGGCGGTGCTCGGCGACGGCCGCCCGCGCGCCGGCGCGACCTGCCCCGTCATTGGCGGGGTCGGAGGCGTCAATCTGGGGACAAATAACGAATGACTGATGCCCCTCCCGGGCAGCCTGCCGGATGATTTCCTCGACCTCGGCCATCCGGCCGGAAGAAAGCAAACGCGTCTCCACCGGCGTCCTCCCCGGAGGCATTTCATCCAGGACTGAAAGATCGAGATCTCCGTAAATCGTCATGGCCATGGTCCTGGGAATCGGGGTGGCTGTCATCGACAGCAGATGCGGCAGCATCCTCTTTTCTTTCTGTTTTCCTTCGCCTTTCCTCCTTTTTTCCTCCATCTTTTCACGAAGCCGCCGCCTCTGCTCGACTCCGAACCGGTGCTGTTCGTCTATCACGGCCAGAGCAAGCTTGGGGATGCTTACCTTGCCCTCAAGAAGCGCGTGGGTGCCGACGACCACGTCGACCTCTCCGCCGGAGATCCGCTCCCGAAGCGTCCCGGCGGAAAGAGGGCCTTCAACCGTCTCCGCCGCGCTCCGGACGAGAAGCGCCGGCCGGACGCCCGTCCCGGAAAGCAGGCGCGACAGCGTCCGAAAATGCTGGCGGGCGAGGATCTCCGTCGGGACCATGAAGGCCGTCTGTTTGCCGGCGCGGGCCACGTTCCAGGCGGCAATGGCCGCCACCAGCGTCTTCCCGCTGCCCACGTCGCCATTCAAGAGACGGTTCATGGGATGGGGCTTGCCCAGATCACGGATGATCCGCCAGGCGACACGCCGCTGGGCGTCGGTCAGCCGGAACGAAAGGCGGGCGACGAACTCCCTGGTTCCGGGCT
>MGDZ01000011.1:0-11011 GCA_001791115.1 Candidatus Uhrbacteria bacterium RIFCSPHIGHO2_02_FULL_57_19 | reverse complement strand
GACGGATGCAATCGCCCGGCCGAGCGGTAGCAGACCGTGCGCGCGCCTCAAATCTTCGGGAAGCGGGTCCGCCATCTTGGAGGCGAAAGGCAGCGCCTGGCCAACGAGAAAACGAATCTGCCGCGAGGTAAGATCGGCGGTGGTCGAATAGATCGGCACGATTCTCCCTGTGTGAACCTGCGCCTCTCGAACCGGCTCCCAGCTCGGCGAAACGAGAGAAATGCCCCACACATTTCTCTCCGCCTTCCCGGAGAGATACACCTCGAAACCAGGTCGCAGTACGTTCGAAAGATAGGGTTGATTGAACCAAACGGCTTTGATTTTTCCCGATTCATCGGCAACAATCGCCTCGGTTATGATCTTGCCGCTGCGGCCGCGGCGGCTGGCAATCTGTTCGACCAGCACCCGGACGGTCTGGGTCGTGCCGGGAACAAGCTGGGAGACTGAAACGGTCTTCGAGAGATCGTCGTACCGAAAAGGAATATACGAAAGGAGATCCTCGATCGTGAGGATCCCCAACTTTTTAAATTTAGACTCTGTCGCCCGTCCCACGCGGTTCAAGGCGGATATGGGAGAAGATATGGTAAGCATGCTATCTCATCGGGCATCACCTCATTCAAAATTTTTCCTTGCGCCCGCCAAGAATCGAACTTGGATCACAAGCTCCGCAAGCTTGAATTCTATCCGTTGAACTACGGGCGCGGGGAAAAATTTTGAATGAACGGGACTTGCATTCCCTGCCTGCCGGCAGGCAGGTATCCGTTGAACTACAGGGGCAAGGGAGATAGCCGATGGCTGCTTCCATCAAATCTTCATCACTCGGGCCAGAAAATCGGTGAGCGGCTCATCTTCCTTGGTAAGATCCTCCTCAACGTAGGGAAGCAGCGAGCGGCGCACGACATTAGGATCGGTTTGTTCCAGGCAGAGGGAGAGATGCGGACGAATCGGACTCTTGAAATCGAGATACAGATTTTTTACCTCCGGCGGTTCGTAGATGATCCAGAAACACCGCGCGTCCTTCCAGGGAATGAACCTGTGACCAATCTCCATTCCGTCCTCGGTGATTGACACGGGAATCCGCCGCGGTTTCGCTCCGGCGGTCATGGCCAGAATGATTCCGAAGATTACCAGAATCAAGGCGAAGAGGAAATTCAGAGTGAACAGGGCGTAGACCAATAGACCGCCGCCCACGAGCGCGGCGCCAACATACCAGCCGACTCCCCGCTGGTAATGTTGATACTCATCAATCTGCCAAGAAACGAGCGTTTTACCGTGATCCATCATAGCTTTAGCGTAGTCTGGCGGTGAGGGTGGGATTCTCACCCGCTCCCCCGAGTACTCGGGGTCGCTTCTAAAACCACTCGGTTTTAGTGTTTCCTCCACGGGAAACTACCGACAGCTCGACGGTTTCTATCGAAACATCGCCTCGCTGGTCTCAACGGCTCTAACACAAACATTTGTGTTCTCGCTCCGTTTCGACTCCCTCCCCTTCCCGTTCGAATTCCACCTCACCTCATTAACTTCGTTCATTCGGTGAGGGTGGGATTCGAACCCACGAGACCCTTGCGGGTCTAACAGTTTTCAAGACTGTCGCCTTCAACCGCTCGGCCACCTCACCAAACGGAGAGGACAGGATTCGAACCTGTGAGTCCCCTTGCGGGAACACGGTTTAGCAAACCGTTGCCTTAAGCCTCTCGGCCACCTCTCCAATCGTGAACGGAATGTATCGAAAAAGAACTCGATCGTCAACCATACGCCACCGCCAGACCCCAAACCTCGGAGGCGCCCGCCTCACGCAAAACCCGCGCCGCTTCCCGCATGGTCCAGCCGGATGTAAAAACGTCATCGACCAGGATCACCCGCTTGCCGTCAATCTCCCCGCGATTGACGATTTGGAAAGCATCCCGCAAATTTTTCGACCGCTCCTCATCCCGGAGCTTGGCCTGCGGTTCGGTTTTCTTTCTGCGCGCCAGGTTCCCGACGGAGACCGGCAGTCCGAGATCCCCGGCAAATTCCGCGGCAATCAGTTCGGTCTGATTGAAACCGCGCAGGTGTTTTTTAACGCGGTGCAAAGGAACGGGGATAATCAGGTCGGCCGGCGGCAGTCGGGAGGAAACGTTGGAACGCCGGAGCAGCGCAACAACGGCCGGAAGCGCGCTTCTAGCTCGTCCGTATTTCAATCCGCAAATGAGCTTGCGCACCGCCGGATCGCTGTAAGGAGCGGCCGCGGTCAATCCGGAAAGCGGCGAATCGGTCCGACAACTTCCGCAAGCCGCCCCTCCGGTGGAAACCTTGAGACATTCCGGACAACTCCTGAATGGCCGGAGAACGACCGCGCCGGCGCAAGCCGGACAGAGCCAGGTCTTCTCCCGTCCGCAGATCACGCAGGAAATCGGAAAGACGAGATCGAGAATGGCGTTAATCAACTTTGCCATGCCGCCGCGTCCACCAGCCACACGCCGCCAACCCGCCGCAGATCCAGTACGATATCCTGATAGTAGACGCGACGGGCCGCAGAAGTTCCCGATACCTCCTCGCGCTGAGTGGAGACTCGAACTGTGGCCGTGCCGGCACTTTCTGAAAAATCGGTAATCCTGGGCGAGACGGCGCGAGTGGTGACACCGATGTACTCTGGATTTTCGCCCCGAGAGGCGCGAGCCCTGACAATATACTGGTCGGCCCAGGCCTTCATCGAATCGGTCTGGAGCGGCTCCAGATCGGTGATGTTTTCGAAATTACCCTGGCTGGAGTAACTGCCGAAGCGTTCGGCAAACTGGGTGGAGAGCCGTAGGATTTCGGCCCGGGTGCGCTCGGCCTCGCTGGCCTGGACCGCCGGCGACGGAGCCGAAACCGCGCCGTTGACATTGGCCGCGGCCGGAGCCGTCCGGCCAACAGCCGGTGCCTGGGGCAAGCCTCCGACGGGTGCCCTATTAACCGCCGCCTCCGGCGCGGCGCCGCGAGGCAGCCGAAAAGCCAGCAGCAAAATTGTGGCGATGATGAGCACCGCCACAAACACCAGTAGAATGATCTTTGCTCCCCGGCTCATACTGACGGTGGTGCGCCTTCCTCCATCTGTTCCTGGAACTCCTTCTTGGCCTGCTCGATCTCGAGGAGCTGGCGCGGGTCGGTGGTGATAATCTGATCTTCGGTGTAGGAAGCGACCACCTTGATGGCCGCGTGCTTGGCTCCGGCGAAAAGTATCCCCTCTCCCACCCCGCTCTCCAGGAGCAGGTATTTCTCGCCCTGGGTGAGATTGAAAGTTTTCTGGACAAGGTCAATGGAGGCCGGCGACTGCTTCATCAGGAGTTGGAGCGAGGAGTTGGTGACGATGGCCTGGCCGTAGGGCGAGCGCAGGAAATCGTTGACGTCCTGGGTGATGGTGGTCACTCCCAGGTAATATTTCCGGCAGCGCTTGACGAGCGCGAAGATGAATTTGGCCGAATCCTCGTGCTGCATGAGCCACCAGGCCTCGTCGATGATCAGAATGCGTTTTTTCCGCTCGCTCCGCACCACGTTCCAAATGAAATTGACGATGGCGTAAATGGCCAGCGGGCGGAGCTCATCCTCGAGGTCGCGGACCGAGAAAATCACCAGATTATTGCGCACGTCCACGGTGGTCGGCGAATTCAAAAGGCCGGCGAAGGTCCCCTCGGTGTATTTTTTAAGCCGGACCACCAGGTTTCCGGCGCCTTCCATGCCTTCCAGAACCTCCTGGAAATCCTGCATGATCGGCGGCTCGACCCTAGTCAGATCCGCCCCGGGAACGATGTCTTTTTTGGCGTAGGCCTCCAAGAGCGCCCGGTCAACGACGGAATCCTCCTCGGTGGAGAGCCCGCCCAGCATCAACCTGACCAGCCCCTTCATGGTGATCACCGCGCTCCTGATGATGTCTTCGACCGAAACATCCTCTCCCACTGCCCGCGGCAGGTCAAAAGGATTGAGCTTGGAATCCGAGGCCAAAGAAATATTGATGTAGGTGCCGCCGACCGCATCCGAGAGATGTTTGTACTCCATCTCCGGGTCGATAATGAGCACGTCGGTGCCGAGCATGAGCGACCGGAGCACCTCGAGCTTGACCGTGTAGCTCTTGCCGGCGCCGGAGGTGGCAAAAACCACGGCGTTGGCGTTCTGGAGCGAGAAACGGTCGAAAAGGATGAGCGAATTGTTGTGCCGGTTGATGCCGAAGAGGATACCGTTGTCGGAAGTGAGGTCGGCGGAGATGAAAGGAAAGCTGGAGGCGATGGGGCTCGAGTTCATGTTGAAGGTGATCATGAGCTCGTCGTTGCCCAGCGGGATAGTCGAGTTAAATCCCTGCTCCGCCTGATAGAGCACCTTCTTGGAGTAGATCAGTTTGCCGCCGAAGAGGGTTTCGATCTCTTCCGAGGTCTTATCCAATTCTTCTTTGCTCTTGGTGTAGAAAGTGACGTAAAGGGCGAACTGGAAAAAATGCTCCACTCCGGTGGTCAGATCGTCGCGCAATTTTTCGATGTCGCGCAAGGCGGTTTCGCGCAGCGGGTCGCGGGGTGCGCCCTTCTCGGCGTCGGAGAGAATCTGGGCCTCGATGGTGCCGGCTTTCTTTTTGAGCTGTTTTAAGATCATCGGCGCCGGCACCGGATAGATATACATGGCCACGTCCAGGGTTTTGCTCATGTTGATGACCGGGGAGAACCAGCCGACGGAAACGTAACGCGGATAGGAAACGATAAAAACCGTGCGCACAAAGACGTCGTTTAACACGACGAATGATGGCTCGATCTTCATGGCCGCCGGAGCGACCAGGTCTTTGACCGAGATGACCCCCTTGCGATAAACGCGTTCTTCCTCGAGGGCGATTTTTTCCGCCTCAAGCTTGGCCCGCTCCTCGACGGCGGAAAGAGGCGCCTTGGCCTCTTCCTTTTTCTTGGCGCGAATTTTGCCCGGAAGTATTGCCATATTTCCTAACCACTATCCCCTATGCCCTTATTCACATTTCCACTTGGATTTTCCCAACATCAGCCAGCTTCTGCGTTTCGGCGACATCGGGATTGTACACGCCGTAGTAGAGTTCGATCAGCGATTGGGTATCCAAGCGAACCGCCTGCACGCTCAGCGACCCCAGATTGCTGACCACATTGTCTATCCGGAAATCGAGGTCGTGTTTGCGCTCCTGAAACTGCTTCTCCTTGAGGCGCACTGCGGACGCCGGTTGGAAAACCTCCTGAAGCCGGGCAAAGAACCCTTTGCGTTTATTGGTGAAAGGGTCGTAAGGAACGACAACGTAAAACCTCTTGGCCATGATCTCGCCCAAGGTGATCAGTTCGCCGACGAAGGACCGATAGTCGGCGATCTGGGCTTTTAAAAGTTCGTTAGTCTGGGTCTTTTCGGCCTCAACCAGACGAATCAGATAATCCTCGATGTTCAGCTTGCGCGAATGGATGACGATCTGCAGGGGGAATTCCAAGGCGTTCAGGAATCCCACGTATCCGGCGATGATCGCCTCCTGCTCCTCTTCGCCTTTCAAAGCGAAGTTGATGGAGGAGACGAGCAGCACTGCCCGAAGCGTGCCGTCCTTAAGGATCACCGTATCCTCGCGGATCTCGGCGATGTCCAAAAATCGCTGGGTGGCTGGACCCGGCTTGGAACCGGCGAGCTTTTTGGATTGCATCGTTTGCTCAGGCATAATCTTCGGCCCGATAGACCCCGCCGGTATTGACCACTAGCGATAATTCGGAGAGCTTGTTAGTGGAAAGAGGTTCTTTGCGGATCTTCGGCGGCCGGGGCGGAATCGGCGGAGTTTTGAGCAGGGACCGCACCTCATCAAGGGAGAGCGTCTTGTCCCAGACCCGGAGCCCGGGCCGGCGCGAGGTCTGCAGCAGATTCAGCAGAAAAAGATGGAAGGGTTGGCCATTGACTTTGATGAAGGCCAGAACAAAACCGAAACCGGCAAAAGGAAGGCCGGCGATGATAAAAAACGCGAAGGTCAGGATCTTGTACATGATAAACAGCGTCAGGCCCACCGCCAGAAAGATCACAAACTGGCGGACAGTCAGCGGGCCGAGGATCTTGTCCTCGACATCAATGAACTGGGGAACCGTATATTGCTGGGGCATAGCGGGCTAAAACCGTAAAATCCGGTTCAGCTCCATTATAGCAGTAAACTCCTCCTGCGTCAGAGACGGTTTACCGGCCGCGGTCCGTTCCTGGATTTGGACCGGAACCGCCTTGCCTTCCTGAAGAGCGGCGGCGGTCAGCTCGGCATAGATCCTCATCGGTTCAGATCCGCGCCAAGCGGTGACGGCCGCGTTTCGTTTTTCAAAACTTTCCTCCTGAAGCAGATTGATTTTGTCGCGGATCTTTAAGCAGGCCTCCTTGGGGTCCCGAGCCAGTTTGCGGAAGTCGGCAAGGGTCATGGCCCGGAGCTCTTCGACTGGGCCGACGAGCTTAACCGCCGGAGTCACATCGAGGACTTTCGGACGCATCGAAGGCGCGGGAGGAGCCGCGAGACGAGCGGGAGGAGGAGGCGTGGGGGAGGTAAGAGGAGGGGGCGAGACCGATGGGGTCGGCGCCTGAGGCATTTTTTTTGATTTGGCGGTGATAGCCGCGAAAAGTTCATCCCTGGCCATCCCCTCTCCGGCCTGGCGAATCTCCACCCGGCGTTCCTCGCCCTCGCGCTCCCGTTTCAAGGCAGTCAGCGTGCGCTCGCGCTCGACGCGTTCCATCTCCTCGGTAATCTTGGAAAAGCGGAGATTGACCAAAGCCAGCACCCGTTCGGCTTGAGCCGCCTGCAGACCTACGCCGCCCGCTGGAACAGGCCGGGTAATATAATCTTTGGTTTCCGCCGAGTCGCGGACGTCCTTGAGCCGGGCAACGAGCGCGATGACCAGGCGCCTCCTGATGTCCGGCGGCAGTGAGATCCCGCTTTCGCCGATGACTTCTTCGGCTAGTTTCTCATAAACCTCGTCGCGTGGAATAGGTGGAACGGCCTCCGGCGGTTTGGGCGCGGGAGTGGACGGAGAGGGTGGCGGCGCTTTCCCGTCACTCTGAGACGGAGCTCGTCTCAGAGTGACGGGGATTGGAGGCGCCGGAGGTGCGGGTTTCGGAGACACGCCTTTCATCACCTCATCAATAATTTTCAGAGCTCGATCCGCATCCGCCGCAGGCATTCCCAGTCCCCCTTTTTCCGGAGTCCTCACGAGCTCCTCGCGCGTCTCAATCGCGTCACGCACGTCGTTGATCCGCGCGAGCACTGATTCTCGAAACCGCTTCTGGAGATCTGGAGGAAAAGATGGTGTGGCTCGACGAACTACCTCATCGGCCAGAGCATCTGGTGAAACGATTTTAGCCACCGACGCCGCGCCAAAAGTGACACGCTTAATCTGCCCTGTACCCGCTTCGCGGACTGGTATCTCGAAATCAAGATCAAGCTGTGTATCTGCCATATTTCGGCTTTACAAAGCCAAATTCTGCCTTTATACTCTTGACAAAACCGCTTCTTTATGTTATAGTTTCCCGTTAACTTGAGGAGGAAAGCCGGCGTATTTCTGCGTCCTCCCAGGCCCAGAAACACGCCGGTTTTCGTTTCATCTGCCTATGCCTGCCGATGGTCGGCGAGTGAGGTGGTGGAACAAGTCGGCCAAAAGTTTCGGAGGTGTCGAATGAACTGTCAGACTTGTGGTTCTGCCGGCGCATGGCTGAATACATATTCACACAAGTGGATGTGCACGCCGTGCGTTCAGAGGATCCACATGGCGGGAACCTGCCCCTCCTGCGGTGGATACATGATGCAGGTGGATCTCCCGAGGAGCATCCTCCTCGCCTCCCGCCTCGAGTGCCCCGCCTGCTATCGCTCGCCCTTCTCCAAGGACGGCTGGCGGAAGGACTCCGAGTCCCCGCTCGTTAACACCCTGAACAAGGGTGTGGACGTGGTGACCGGGACCATCACCTGGGGAATCATCCTCCTAGTACTCGGTGGCGCGGCGCTTCTCTTCCTCACCTTCTCGGCTGGCGTCTACGCGGTGGACTGGCAGTTCTCCCGCTGGATCGAGTCCCGGTCAGGACTCTGGGGCAATCTGTATTTCTGGGGCCCAAAGCTCATCGCCCCGCTCTTTCTCTTCATCCCCTACCTCCTCTTCACCAAGCGGTCGTGAGATCGCTTCCCGCCTTCGAAGCCGCGCGTCATCCGACGTGCGGTTCTTCATTTTCCAGCCGTCCAACGAAACTCGCCGCTGCTTTCGTCATAAAAGGCAATGTCCAAAAGCCGATCATCGCCTTTCTTTCGCAGAATGTTGGCAATTTGCAGTGCCTGACGCGCCGCCTCGTTTTCATCCATGGTCAGTAGCTCACCGAAAACAAATCGGACGAACGACTTGATATGTTCCGGCGCGTTCGGGAAGACCTTCAGACTCTCGGCGTCCTGTGTCCGACCGCCTTTTTCGTAGTAGTTGTTCAGGAGATCCTGCAGTTTTTTGTCGCCCAGAATTTCAAACAGATTTCCAGAACGTGCTAACGCCCGCAGTGTGGCCACAACTTGATCCCGGTTGGGCTTCCCTCCGGCAGGCGGTACAACAGCTTTCGTCACGGCCATTCGGAGCGCGGCCGGATCCTTTCCCGCTGTCTCAAGAAGCGAGGCGATGAGCGGCTCAATGGATTTTGCCACGTCAGGAGGATCAGCAAATCGGGTTTTGATTTTTTCACGCTTTGATTCTTCAGTTTCTGGCGGTCTGATCTGCTTCAACAACGCGACTAAAGATTCGTCAAAATCCTCAACTGTGCCGCCATGCACGTACTCGACAAGCTCTCCGTTCACATCCACTAACCGATCCGCCTCAAAACCCGCCGCCGTGGCAGATGAAGTATTGAGACGCGATACAACATCAAATAGTTTCTTTAAAAATTCCTTAACTTCCGAAGTCTGGGAGCCAAATGCCTTGCTCTCCGTGTAAAACCTGGCAAGAAGCAAGGCATCCGTGAAATCCTTACCCATAAACGTCTGAAACTCGCGCACCCAGTTCCCGACTGTCCCCTTTTGTGCTGTACGTATAACGGTTGTAGTGAAGTCGTCGGTAATCCGTTCTTGATTCTGGATGAGTGCATCTTTAATTTTCGCTTTGAATGGATCGCGCTCTGGCAAACTCAAAGCCAGGAGACGCTGCCGAAACCTTTCGTTTAGTTCATAATCCGGCATCTCCAAGAGAACCTCTACGTGCTGGCGGAACATCTCAATCACGTCCTTATCATCCGCAAGAAGCGGAAGAGCTACCCATTGCGCCTTCCGATATAGCTTCTCATATTTAGTTGCCCATTCCGGTTCCTCGGCTTCAAAACCTGGATTGTCCTTCTTAAACAATTCATAAAAAAGACAAAAAGAATCGGCCTCATTTTGTTCATTGTAAGTCAATGCCCGATCGAACGATTCGCTAAAACGATCGTACCATTCCTGAGTATTGATTGGCGGATTGAACGTGCCCATATCAAGAAACTCACTTTGTGGCTTTAGCTGCCAATATCTGATCGCTTAATTTAGCTGGCATGGCTGCTAATCTGTTTTCAACCAAGTCCAACGCATCTACTAGTCTTTTGAACTCCTGAGGATTTTTTGCTTTTATGAGCGTTCCTACTCTATCGATAATCTGTTTCTTATTCTCTGCAAAAACAGCAAGTTGCGCAGCACTTACTCCTTTCGGGTTCATGAGAGTTTTGATAACACCAACCGGATCACGAGCCATGGCCGCAATGTCGCTGTCTGCCATATGAGATCGACCCTGCTTATCTTTCCAGCCAAAAACCACGCCATCCCGCATTTTTCCCGCACTCTTACTCTTCAGTTGGGCAACTTCTCTTTCCAAATTATCTGCCCAGCGCATGATTCCGCCCGCAGCCATCTTAGACGTGCCTACATACTTCGGATCCTTGCTCTTGGCAACCGAGGAAACCTCCGAAGCTATAGCCAACATCTGCTGTTCTGACATCTTGAATGCTTTCTTTTGTGCTTCGAGGTAACCTTTCAACCCATCGGCGTTTGCATTGAATCCTTCAGCTTCAAGATGGCCATCCAAATCATCCCCAGCAGCTTTGCGCATTACCCGCGCAAAATCTTCTTGGCTTCCATCAAGTCTTGCTCGGTCGGCTAGACCTTTAGTTTCTGCACCACTATAAGCGTGCTTTCCAAATTCTTCAGGCAATCCTTTGGGACCGGCTCGAAGCGCCTGCTCGGTGTAAAATTCTTCTTTTTTCTTGAATTGGCCAATTTTTTGATCTTCAACGGTTTCTCGCGCTTCGAATGTGTTAAAGTCCCCGGCAGCATCCTTCCGTCCCAAAGCGTTACCGGTACTCTTCGCGGAAACGGCCAACATCTCGGCCAGCTGGTCTCTGGACATCTGCTTTCCGGAACCGACGTAATTGGCCATTTGTTCGAGCCGATTGGCGTCATCGTTCAACTGGGTCCGTTCCGCCGCGGACTTTGTTGGATCCAATGCCTGTGTCCTGATATCGACGACGTCTGCCCTAACGCCGCCCATGATACTCTTGACGTCGGCCGATCTGCCGAGCTGGATATTATCAATTTCGCCCTCCGATCTTGTGGTGGCGCCTTTATAACGCTCGGCTTCGTCCGAGTAGAATTTTCTGCTTTGGGGAGCGAACTTACTTGAAAATTGCGAAAGAATGGCCGAAGCCGGCGCCATAGCTATGCCCGCAACCCCGCCGATGCCGTAATTTTTGTAAAATTTCTCTGGATCTCCAGCGAGCTGGGAAATGCGTCCTAAAACTCCACCCTTCTCCGCCCGGGCTGCGGTTTTAGCCAAACCAGCTTTGTATCGCGACGCCTGTCGCGCTTCGAGCCCCTTGGCCGCGCCGCGGAAGTAGGCCGGGACGTTCAAACTGATGCCGGTGCGCGCGGCAATGCGGGAATCGATATCCTTAGCGGCAAAGGCGGCTGCTTTCAGCGGCGCTTTGGCGATTTTGGTGCCTTTGTCTTTGATGTAGTTTGCGGCCGAGCCCATCATGGAGCCGCCCAAAACCGAGAACTGCTGGG
>MGDZ01000010.1:405-19498 GCA_001791115.1 Candidatus Uhrbacteria bacterium RIFCSPHIGHO2_02_FULL_57_19 | reverse complement strand
ACCATCGGAGCGGCGACCATTGATGCCTTTGTCTGGGCTAAGGAATTTCGCGTGGTGAAGTCGCCTTCCTTTCCGACTGGTGTCGGAGAATGTTTTTCTCTGGGCTCCAAGATTGACATCGACAAGTTCGTCCAGACCACCGGCGGCGGGGCCACCAACTGCGCCGCGACCTTTGCTAATTTCAAACTCAAAACCGCCTGCGTCACCCGCGTCGGAGATGATCTTTTCGGGGAGGGGATCGTCCGCGACCTCAAGAGGCACGGGATCGGAACGGACTTGGTCATGGTTGTCAAAGACGAGCGCACCGCTTTTTCCACCATCCTGGTCGTTCCTTCAGGAGAACGGACGGTTTTGGTCTACCGCGGAGCCTCGGAGCGGTTCGATCCGGCTGAAATTGCCTGGCCGAAGCTCAAGACTAAATGGTTTTATGTGACCAATCTCGCCGGGAATTTGGCCATGCTGGAGAGAATCGTTAAAACGGCGAAGCGGGCGAAGGCGCAGGTGCTGTACAATCCGGGCAAGGCAGACATCCGGCGCGGGATCGGCCATTTGCGGACCCTGCTCGGCGGGGTTGCCGTGTTGGACTTAAATCGGGAAGAAGCCGCGGAACTGACCGGCAAGCCGCTGGGGGAGGTCAAGGAGATGCTTCGCGGACTGCAGAAGATAACGCGAGGGATAGTGCTCCTTACCGACGGTGATCGGGGCGGGTATTATTTTGATGGCAAGCGGATGCTTTTCGCCAAACCCCGCGATATCAAGGCTCTAAACCGCACCGGCGCCGGCGACGCTTTTGGTTCCGGATTCTTGGTCGGGTGGATGAAGAAGAAGGAACCCGTCTTCGCGCTCCAGCTCGGCACCGAGAACGCCGAGGGGGTCATTCAAAAAATCGGCGCAAAAGCCGGACTGCTTACCGATATGCCGTCAGTGAAAACGCTGGCGCAAGTTAAAGTAAAAGTAATTTAACGTCTTTGCGAGCGTAGCGAAGCAATCCCGTCGGGATCGCTTCGTCGTCCCGAGTACTCGGGACTCCTCGCGATGACATTGTATGTCCAAAATTTTCATCACCCGAGAGATTCCGGACCAGGGAATCGAAATTTTGAAAAAGGCGGGCCACGCCGTCTCTGTCTATCCCAAGGACGAGATCATCCCGCGGAAAGAACTGCTCCGCTCTGTCAAAGGAGTAGATGCGCTTCTTCCGCTCCTCACGGACAAGATTGACGGAGAGGTGATGGACGCGGCCGGGAAGAATCTGAAGATCATCGCCAACTACGCGGTGGGGTTTGATAATGTTGATCTGCCTGCCGCGGCCGAGCGAAAAATCGTCGTTACCAACACCCCGGCGCCCGAGGTCTCGGAGACCGTGGCCGAGCACACCTTCGCTCTGATGATCGGAATGGCCCATCGGTTGGTGGAGTCCGACACTTATGCTCGCGCCGGAAAATACAAAGGATGGGGGCCAATGATCCTCCTTGGCGTGGACCTTTACGGCAAGACTCTGGGCATTATCGGCAGCGGGCGGATCGGCGCCGCCGTGGCCCAGCGCGCGGTCAAGGGATTCAAGATGAAGGTGGTCTACAGCGATCCGCGCCAGAATCCGGAGTTCGAGAAGGAATTCGGCGCGGGGTATCTGCCGATGGATAAATTGTTGGGAGTTTCAGATTTCATTTCACTTCATGTCCCGCTTCTTCCCTCGACGCGCCACCTCATCTCCACCCCGCAGTTTGGGATGATGAAGAAGACTGCCTACCTCATCAACACCGCCCGCGGGCCCATCGTGGACGAGAAGGCGCTCCTGGTTGCGCTTCGCGCGAAACAAATCGCTGGAGCCGGTCTGGACGTGTTCGAATGCGAGCCGGCCATCGACTGCGACCTTACCGACAAACTGGAACTCAAGAAATTCCCGAACGTGATCCTCACCCCGCACACCGCCTCGGCCACCATCGAAGCCCGCCAGGCCATGAGTCGGCTGGCCGCGGAGAATATCGCCGCCGTTCTTTCGGGCAAAGCACCCCTCACGCCGGCTAAAGTGTGAAACTACTGCTCAAACTTCTTGAATCGTATATTGTCGTGTTGGCCGTCTCATTGGGTGTCGGGCTTTTTTCCCCCCAATTCGGCCAGCGTTTAACTCCGTGGACGACGTTTTTTCTTCAGGTAATTTTTTTTCTCTCGTCACTTAAACTCGAGTTTCGCGCGGTGGCCAAAGAGGCCAAGAATTTCCGCGCCGTCGCCTTGGTGAATATCTACACGCTCGTGGTCTTTCCGATCATCACCTATATCCTGGCCCGGATGGTTGTTCCGCGCTACGCGCTCCCACTCCTCCTTCTCGCCGCCATGCCAGCAGGGATGACTACGCCGCTGTTAACCGAGATCGTCGGCGGTTCCGTCGGCCTGGCGTTGGTCCTGACCATGACCACTTCACTCCTGGCTCCGATCACGGTCCCTTTGGCGGTGAAGCTATTGGCGGGTTCGGAGGTGGTGGTGCCGGCACTAAAAATATTCTGGTCGCTCCTTACCGTTATCGTTGTTCCTTTCGCCCTGGCGCAGATCGTCCGGCTGGTTCTGCGCGAACGGATCAAGGCGACGTTTTTCACCTTCAAACCCGTCTCAATTGTCCTCCTCGGACTCCTGATTGTCGGCGTTGTTTCCCAACGCGCGACCGAAATCAAGTCGAACGTCGGCCTGTTTGTCGGGGCGATCGTCGTCCTCGCGTTTTTCTTTGCTCTCCTGCACCTAGCCGGATACTGGGGTGTGCCGGGCCTTAGCCATCCGCAGCGGCTGGCGGTGACGGTTAGTCTGACGTATATGAACTTCACGCTTGCGATCTATCTTGCCGGCAAATTTTTTCCGCAACCGGAGGTACTTATTCCTGTAATTCTCTCGGTTTTCCCCTGGAGTATTGGCATCATTCCGTTTAGAATGATGATGAAGAAATCCCATTGATATGCACGTCTTCAAAAAAATATGCTTCTGCCACACGAGAGAAATCCCGTTCCGCTCGACGGCCGACTTTGACGAGCACGCCGTGGCCCAGGTGTTCTGCTCGCTGTGTTCGGATCGAGCGCCGGGGGAAGCGCTCTCGGTCGCGGTGACCGGCGTGCCCGGGTGGTCCGGCGTTTACGCCATAGACTGGAATCAGGGATATCTGGAGCACGCCGATCCGAAGTTCCGCGACAGAGAACCGTACTATTCGGAATTATTCAGGAGCGGCCGGTGCTCTTTCGGCTTTCTGCCGCGCGAGCACGCCGAACGATCGTACACTGTCCTGGGTATCCGCGAGGGGACTCCGTCAGAGGTTTTGCCAGCCGGTCCGGATCAGGTATTGATGAAGGTAAGCGGAATGCCGGCGCTTCCGCGAAAGAAAGGTTTGCGCGGCCCGGAAGAAGCAAAGCGTCATTTTTCCGGCTACAAGGGGCATCGATAATTCATGGCTTCGGAGGTCCAACCTCCGAATTTCAGGAGGTTGGACCTCCGGGCTGAAAGAGCAAACCCCCTTGACGGGGGCTTTTTTATTTGTTAGAGTGCCGCGTCCCCCTTGGGGATACCTGTCCGACGAGGTTTTAAAAGGTGGTCAGACCTACTTCTGACCTCGTCGAACGACACATCCACCAAGGAGGAACGAGTGACAGGGAGAAGGAATCAGGTTCCCCAACTGGTTCCACATGATGATGAATACGCCCTGCACGCCCAACGGCACGCGAGGAGGTTCGATTTCGAAGCGGCGTTCGATGCCGCGCAAGAGATCGACGACCCGAGAGTTCGTGCGGGTGCGCGGGCGATCATCGTCAAGCGCCTGGCCGAGGCGCGAAACTACCCCCAGGCGCGAGAAGAGGCGTTCAAGATATCGGATCCAGCGATCCGGACGTTGGCGCATCTCTCAATCGCGCGAGTGACGGGATCCACATCAGATTTCGCTCACACTCTCTCGGCCGCAGAAGCGGTTTCCGGCCGATGGAGGAACGCGATTTTGCAGGAGATCGCAAACAGTCTGGCGGAGGCCCACTGTTTCCTCTTCGCGAAATCAGTCGCCGAGAAGATCGACGACCAGGAGAAATCCAGCGCTACGCGCAAGCTCATCGATCTCAAGCGTCAGCGCAGCCGGATATTGGGACGCTAGAACTCATTCGATTTCTATCCGTTTGCGGACGTCCTCCGTGGACGGATCTTTTTTATATTTCGATTTTCATTCCGTCGTAAGCGAGCTTTACCGGAAACGGACAGCTTTTTTGTTTGGCCAGGCGGCGGATTTCAGCCTCGGCGAGATTGTGCGGAGGAAAAGAATGGCCGGACTGGGTGATGATGAGGCGGCGCGGACGAATTGTCTTGGCGAACTCCAGCGTGTCAGGAACCGAGAAATGTCCTCGGAGGCGCTTGTACTCCCAGAAGGCGCCGTCGAGGATGATGGTCGGTGTTCCGTGGATTATTTTGATCCCAGCCGGAGAGGTCGCGTCCATGTCGGAAGCGAAGAATAGCCGTCGGCCGAAGCGGAAGCCATAGGTCGCGATTCCGCGCATTCCGTGCCTGACCGGGATGAACCGGATGTTCATTCCGGCAATCGTTATCATCCGGAACGGGCGAACCGGAATTGGTATGATTGATTTCGGAAACGATCGGCGCAGGCGGCGGATGGTATCGGGATGAGCGTAGAGCGTGACCGGGTCGTGTCGGCGGAGGCGTATCCATTTCCCCAAGTCCGAAAGTCCGCCAGTGGCATCGGCATGGGCGTGGGTGAGGAGAACAGCGTCAAGCCGCGAGACGCGCGCGCGCTTCATCTGCGACAAAAAATCCGGTGAAACATCAATCAAAATCCGGCGTCCGGCCTGTTCGACCAGCGCCGAACTGCGCCGTCGCCGGCTTTTCGACCCCTTCTTTCTGGCGTCCACACAAAGCGCGTCGCGGTGTCCGACGCGCGAGATCCCTTTCGATGATCCTGATCCGAGAATCGTTAATCGCATAGCTTTGACCCTGCTTCTAATCCAGTATACACTAGCCACTGTTTCGACAGGATAAGAGGGCCCGTAGCTCATTTGGTAGAGCGCCGCATTTGCAATGCGGAGGTAAGCGGTTCGATCCCGCTCGGGTCCATTTGAATATTTTCATGGACCCGAGCGGGGTCGAACCAGAAGGGGCGACGGGGAAACTGGGTGTTTCCCCGTGGAGGAAACACTAAAACCGAGTGGTTTTAGAGCACACTGATCCGCGTATGCGGATCAGGAGCAGTGAGATCCCGCTCGGGTCCATTTGAGAATACATGGAACCAATTTTTGCCAACACAACCAATCTGTGTTTTGTGCGGCGGGGGCCGGAGGTGCTTCTTATAATGAAAAAGCGCGGGTTCGGGCGCGGGAAATGGAACGCGCCTGGGGGCAAGGTTCGTCCCGGGGAGGAACTGGAGGCAGCGGTCGTCCGCGAGGTGCGGGAGGAAACCGGTCTGACGCCGTCAGGGATAAAACATCAGGGAGTGATTGAGTTCGTTTTCGACGGCCAGCCATTGTGGAACAATCGCTGCCATATCTACAGCGCAACCGGTTTTACCGGAGATGTTGAGGAATCAGAAGAGGGACGTCCGGCCTGGTTTCCGACGAACGGACTTCCATTCGATAAGATGTGGGATGACGACCGGCACTGGGTGCCCCTGGTTCTCGCCGGGAAAACCGTTTCGCTCAGGTTTTTCTTCAATTCCAAAGGAAAGCTCACCGGCCGGGAAGAAATTCATCAACCATTGCCGAAATTCCGCTTGGTTCTACCACGGCTGTCTGCAAAATGGATAACGGCCGCTGCCGCGGCCACTGTGTTTTTCGGCGGCACGCTGTTCCTTCGCGAATTCCTCACCGTCAAAATGCCGGATGCCTTTTACGGAGGAGCCGAACAGGCAGTGATCATCAACGCCCAAACCAGGGCTTTGGTTGACCAGATAGCCGATGAACTTCGGATCATGGCCGAGCAGGAAGCCGCCGGAAAATGGAAAAACGCCCGCGAACATGCGGAGCGGGGAGTGTTTCTTTCCAATCGATTTGTTGATCTTCAAAATTCGGTCAATCAAACTTGGGAAATTCTCCGCGAACAATCAGGAGGAATCAGACCCGTGTCTTTAAAACGAAACGCCGCCGAGTTTACATCGGCGGCCGATGAATTGTCTTCCGGCTTGTTGAATATGTCCCAGGTTTACAATCAGATCTTTTCGGCTTACCGGCAGGAATACGGCAGGAGAGAGGCCGGAGAAGATCCGCGGCAGATCACGGTTGATGTTGCTGGCGCGCGCTCGGCGGCGAATTCGCTGACTTCCGTCTTGGAAAGGGCCGACTCTAACTGGCAAAAGATCAAAACGGCCATTATTAATTAAGACCTCCGAAACTTAGTTTCGGAGGTGGGGGTTTAGATGGGGGCTGATAAGAGGCCTTCTTTTATTTTTGAAATGACCGCGCGCTCGGCGTCGACCAGACCTTGATCTTTAATGCAGAATCGAGCCGCATGGCGGGCGCCTGTGGCGCTGAAGGGTTTGGCCAGGGCCAGCGCGTCGTGCGTTCGGCGCGTCTCCACTAGTCCGCAGATACCCTCTTTCGTTTCATAGAGAAGAACGATGGTCTGCGCTTGGGGACAGAAAGAAATCAACTCTTCAACGACATCCGGCAATTCTTCTTCTTTTGATCCGGCATGAACGAAGTCAGAGGCGGTGAGCACTGACCAGACCAATCCAGACGGCTCATCGTGTTTGAGCCGGGCCAGCGCCCGTCCCCACAGCCGGAGAGTGGCTACGTTCCGCGTGCGGAAGAGGTGCTTGACGATCTCTTCCCGCTTGCCGCCCAAGGCCACCAGTTCTCCGGTGATCGAAAGAATCCTGGGCGTGACATTGTCGGTTTTGAAACTTTTGGTGGCGCCGATAATGCCGGCCAAGAGCGCGGTGGCCACGGCTTCGTCGAAGGTCGATCGACGGTCGGCCATAAGATCATAAACAACTTCGGAGATCGAGGCGGCGGCGAGATTCACCGCGTTTATGGCGCCGAAATGTTCATTAGCCGGATGGTTATCAATGTTGATAATCGGGATTTTGAAAAAAAATTCCGGGTTGGATTCGTAGATTGGACCCAGCGCTTCCAAATCTTGGGCGCCGATGGTTACTGCCAAGTCGAAGCGATAATCGGCCGGAACGGCCCGGACATCCTCCGGTTTCCAGATTCCCTGACGGGGAGTGAGGTTGATGCGCAGTTTTCCGTCGCGCACTTCGTGAGTCAGCTCATGAAGCGTTGTTGATTTCAGATCAACTTCCACGGTCATTTTTTGGAGATGGGGAAGCTCCGGCCGAACCGCGGCGATCCCCGGCAGAAAAGCGTGTTTGGACTCTGGCGAGAAGCCGGGGGAAACGACCTCGACTTTTTTCCCCTGACGCTCAAGGAGGAGCCGCAGAGCCAGGGCCGAGGCCAAGGCGTCGGTTGAAGGCGATGGGGTAACAGCGACCAGCACCTCGCGGCTGCGGTCAAGCAATTCGAAAACTTGTTGTGTGGCGGTGAGAGCCATGAAGGGGGTTACTCTATCCGAGTGGCTGGGGGTCGTCAAGGATAAAAGGCGATGATACGATAGTGTCAATATGAAAGAAATGTCCAAGGCCTACGATCCGTCCTCGGTCGAGGACGCGATCTATGCCGCTTGGGAGAAAAGCGGATTTTTTAATCCCGATACTCTTCCGGGGAAGCGGGCCCGCTCGTTTTCCATCGTCCTGCCGCCGCCCAACGTTACCGGAATCTTGCACCTCGGCCACGCGGTGATGCTGGCCGTCCAGGACCTCGCGGTTCGCTTCGAGCGGATGCGCGGGGCCAAGGCGCTGTGGTTGCCCGGCACTGACCACGCGGCCATCGCCACTCAGACCAAGGTGGAGAAACTGCTCAAGGAGAAAACCGGGAAGACGCGGCATGATCTGGGCCGAGAGGCCTTCCTTCGCGAGGTGGAGAAGTTCGTCAACGAATCCAAAGACACCATCCATCGTCAGATCAGGAAGATGGGCTCCTCCTGCGACTGGTCACGCGAGGCCTACACGCTCGACGAACCGCGGACCCTGGCGGTCCGCACGGTTTTCAAAATGATGCATAAGGACGGCCTCATCTACCGCGGAAACCGGATCGTCAACTGGTGTCCGCAATGCGCCTCCACGCTGGCCGATGATGAGGTCGAGTACAAACCCGCCAAAGAGAAACTCTACTGGATCAAATACGGCCCGTTTGTGCTGGCCACCTCTCGTCCGGAGACCAAACTAGGAGATACGGCGGTGGCCGTGCATCCGGACGATCCCCGCTATAAAAAACACGTCGGAAAAAAATACATGATCCCTGGCGTGCTCGGCGAGTTCGAGGTGGTCGTCGTCGCCGATCCGGTGGTGGACATGAAATTCGGGAGCGGGGTGATCAAAGTCACGCCGGCGCACGACTTTACGGACTTCGAGATTGCTCAGCGTCACGGAGTGACCATGCGCCAGGTGATAGGCGAGGACGGGAAGATGATGCCTAACACCGGCAAGTACGCCGGGATGACCACGGCCGAGGCGCGAGCGGAGATTGTTAAAGACATGGATAAGGTGGGTCTCATCGAAAAGATCGAAGACTACGACCACAATCTGTCCGTCTGCTATCGTTGCGAACACGTCATCGAGCCGCTGCCGAAACTGCAGTGGTTCATCAATGTCACCAAGGAGTTTCCTTTTCGACAGTCAAAGCGCGCGCCAATCAAGGGACTCAAGAACGGGCAGAAGGTGACCTTGAAAAAACTGATGCAGCACGTCGTTCGAACGGAGCAGATCGAAATCATCCCGGACCGTTTCGTCAAAACCTACTTCCATTGGATAGATAACCTCCGCGACTGGAACATCTCGCGGCAGATTTGGTTTGGACATCAAGTGCCGGTTTGGTATCGAGGAACCGAGACACATGTCGGCGTCGAGCCGCCGAAGGGCGAGGGGTGGACGCAAGATCCGGACACCCTCGACACCTGGTTCTCGTCCGGGCTATGGACCTTCTCCACGCTCGGCTGGCCGAAAGCGACAAAAGACATCAAGACCTTCCATCCCACCTCGGTGATGGAGACCGGCTACGACATCCTCTTTTTCTGGATCGCCCGGATGATTCTGATGACCACCTACGCGCTCGGAGAAGTGCCGTTTCGAACCGTGTATCTCCACGGGCTGGTGCGCGACGAGCAGGGAAGGAAAATGTCCAAATCGCTCGGCAACATCATTGATCCGTTGGATGTTGCCAAAAAGTATGGCACTGACGCTGTTCGTCTTTCATTACTCATCGGAACCGCTCCGGGAGCAGATTCCCGTGTCTGGGATGAGAAAATCGCCGGCTACCGGAATTTCACCAACAAACTCTGGAACATCGCCCGCTTCATCCTCGGCACTAGGGATCGATTATCTGCTATTCCTTATACCCTATCCCCTAAGACTTTGGCCGATCGTTGGATCCTCGGTCGTTACGCCGCGGTGGTCAAATCGGTAACCAGCAAGCTTGAACGTTTCGAATTTTCATCCGCCGGAGAAGAACTGCGCGACTTCACTTGGAATGAGTTTGCCGACTGGTATCTCGAAATCAGCAAAATTCAGAAAAATGAAGGGATCCTTTCTCACATACTCGATGGGCTCCTGCGGCTGTGGCACCCCTTTATGCCTTTCATCACCGAAGCAATCTGGGAAGAGTCTGGCGGCAAAAATCTTTTAATGATCGAAGCGTGGCCGGTTGGTAAGGGAAAAGCGGATGCCAAAACACAGAGGGACTTCGCCTTGGTCCAGGATGTCGTTTCCGCCATTCGCAACATCCGCGCCGACTACCGGGTGCCGCCATCGAAAACCGTCGACGCCATTGTTTCAGCCGGTATGCAACTAGGTCTGCTCAGGAATCAATCCGAGCTGATTTGCCACTTGGCCAGAATCTCGACGCTCACGGTGGAACAGAAGGCGGGGAAGCCGGTCGGAGCGGTTGGTGCTGTTGTCCGCGATATGGAGGTCTTCGTGCCGCTCTCCGGGATGTTTGATTTGGAAAAGGGAAAAGCCCGGCTCAAGCATGAGCGCGATGACCTGGCCAAATATGTTTCGGCGCTCCAGTTAAAGCTGGAAGACGCGAAGTTTACTGGCCGCGCTCCGGCCCTGGTGGTCGAATCCGAACGGACCAAGCTGGCCGAGGCCAAAGAGAGGTTGTCCAGGACCGAAACGCAGATCGCCTCCATTAAGTGAGCGTTTTGTGGTATAATTAGGGTACATGCCAAAGAAAACAGGAGGGCAAAAAATGGCTGGTAAGGAAATCTTTTTTAGCATCAGTTTCAAACTACTGCTTTCTTTTTTGGTGGTGGCCTTGGTTCCAGCCGGGGTTATTGCTTATTACTTGTTGGGAGAGATGACTTTAAGCGTCGATCGTCTCGAATTAGCGCGGCTTGAAGATTCGCAAGATCGAGCCGTGCGGGCGTTTCAACGAAACGGGGGACAGGTGTTGTCAAACAACACGGATTACTCTCACTGGGATGATGTGTACTTTCCGGAAACGTCCCATGATCCAGAGTGGCAGAAGATAAACTTGACGGATTGGGTCCCGGCACATTTTGGAATTGACTCAATCTGGATGACCGATCGCCTGGGGGATGTCTTTTACACATATAATGTTCCGTCCGAGTTGTCGCTAAACGTTTCAAGTTTGCCGCAGTTTAAAGACGCGATGGAGGGTCGGGAGGGATGGGGAATCGTTCCAACCTCGCGCGGTCCGACGATCATCTCCGCTGGTTTTGTTACTAAAACAGAAGAGACGTTGACGCCGATAGGAGATTCCCCCGGAACACTCATATATGGCCGCGATATTGATAATGAGGTAGCTGATGATATTTATCAGGTTGTCGGCCGAGACATCGCCTTCTTTGATACGGAAAAACTGATTGCCGCCAGCGATGAGAATACTAAAGATAAGATTGGGACGCCTTTCGCCGACATCTCTTTCGAAGCTCGGCGGCGGATCAGCCATAAGCAGGATTATCTCGATAGAACCCCTGACTACATTTACTTCTACAGTCCTCTTCTTTCTTCAACCGGAGAGGTGCTGGGGGCCATGCGCGTCGGACAAGACCAGAATACCGCCAACTATATCCGTTCGCAGATCAGCAGATCATTGGGGCGGGGCGCGATTATTGGAGTTCTTATAACCATCGCTTCAGGTCTCTTTTTAGGACTCCGGCTGTCCAAACCGATCAAGAATCTGGCCCGGATAATGCTCGATTATGGAGCCGGGAAACGGGTCGAGATGCCCAAAGACAGCCGGAGAGACGAGATCGGCGTTCTGACGCGCAGTTATATTTCCATGGTTCAGTCGCTTGAAGACAGTAAGAAAGTCATCCTTCTGCGCGATAAAGAACTGGAAGATACAAACCGCAATCTGAGCGCCACCTCAGGGAATTTGGTCAAAGCCAAATCTGATCTGGAGAAAAAGATCAAGGAAGTGGAGCGGGTGAACCAGATGATGATCGGGCGCGAATTGCGGATGGTTGAGCTTAAGAAGGAGATTGCCGATTTGAAGGTAAAACTCGGATATGACAAAAAAGGCGGATCAGAAAACGGTTGAGCGGCTGCTCGGCCGAGGAGTGGAAGAGGTCATCGTCCGTGCTCACTTGGAAAATGACCTGCGGAAGGGAACGACCTTGCGGATCAAGCTCGGCGCGGATCCTACCGCGCCGGATTTGCATTTAGGCCACGCCGTGGTTCTCCGGAAACTTCGTCAGTTTCAGGAGCTGGGACACACGGTAGTGTTCATTATTGGTGATTACACGGCGCTGATCGGGGATCCATCGGGACGGAACAAGACGCGTCCGCCGCTTGATCCCGCGACAATCAAAAAGAACGCCGGGACATACTTCAAGCAGGTCGGTAAGATTCTCGACATGAAGAAAACCGAAGTGCACTGGAATTCCGAGTGGTTTCGGGAAATGTCGGTCGCGGACCTCATCGTGCTGACCTCGAAATTCACATCCCAACGCGTTTTGGAGCGCGACGATTTTCAAAAAAGATGGAAAGCTGGAATCGAGATCGGTCACCACGAAACGTTATACCCGATACTTCAGGCGCAAGATTCGGTTATGATCCGGGCCTCGGTTGAGATCGGCGGCACGGACCAGAAGTTCAATATGCTGGCCGGACGTGACCTCCAACGCAAGGTCGGCATGGACGAGCAGGACGTGATCACCTGCCCGCTTTTGGTCGGCACGGACGGTGAAAAAAAGATGTCCAAGTCGCTGGGCAACTACATCGGGCTTACCGACGCGCCGGAAGAGATGTACGGCAAGGCGATGTCTATCCCCGATCGGCTGATCGTTCACTACTTCCAACTGGCCACCGGTGTTTCCGACGCGGAAATCGAGAAGATTTCCCGCGGACTTTCGGCAGGAGAGAATCCGCGCGGCCACAAGGCGCGGCTGGCTCGCGAGATAGTTGCGCTTTATCACGGCGCGGCGGCGGCCGGGAAAGCCGAAGACGGATTTAACCGGACCTTCCGGAACAAGGAAACGCCCGAAAACATCAGAGAATGCAAAATGAAAAATACGAGATGTAAAATCATGGACTGCCTGGTGGCGTCGAAGCTGGCGGCATCGAAATCAGAGGCACGGCGGGTGATCGTGGAAGGCGGTGTCAAAGTTAACGGCCGCGTCGAAAAGGATCCGAAGGTCGAAGTATTGATCTCCAAAACCGGAGTTCTCATCCAAAAGGGCAAGCGTCATTTCGTCCGGCTGGTTTTATGACGACGATCGAACGGGTGAAGTCCGAGATCATCCGACTGCTGGAGGATATGGTGGGGCGGGAAATCGAACTCCTGCGCGACCAGCTCACAGCGCCGCCGAGCCCCACGCTCGGCGATTTTGCTTTCCCTTGCTTCCCGCTGGCCAAGGTGATGGGCAAGTCGCCGAGAGAGGTGGCCGATGACATCAGCGGGATCCTCCGCCACAAACTTGAAGATCATCCGAACCGGTTCATCGCCGATGTTCGGAATGTCGGACCATACGTTAATTTTTTCGTCCAGGCCGACGTTTTGGCCAAGGAGTTGCTCCGTGAGATCGAGTCGACCAGCAAACGATTTGGGACGGCCGTCGCAAAACGTAAGCAGAGCATCATGGTTGAGTACGGCCAGCCCAACACTCATAAGGAGTTCCACATCGGGCATCTCCGGAATGTTTTGGTTGGGCAGGTCATTTCCAATCTGATCAAAGCGGCCGGGCATCGGGTTATTCAGGTCTCTTATATCAATGATAAGGGGGCGGCGGTGGCCAAGTGTCTTTGGGCGATGGAACGGTTTCACCGCGGCCAACGCCCGCCAGCCGGGAATCACAGCGCGTATCTGGGGAAAATATACGCCGAGGCGGCGCAAAAACTTGAGAAGAACCCGGAAGGCGAAGCGGAAGTGCGGAGTATCGCGCGGAAGATCGCGGCCGGAGACCGCAAGTGGGTCGCGCTTTGGAAGAAGACGCGGGAGTGGTCGCTCGCCGACTTTCGTTCGGTTTTCAATGAACTCGGCGCGCGATTTGACGTTACCTACTACGAATCGGAAATCGAAAAGAAAGGACAACGAATTGTGAATGACCTTGTGCGGCGGGGGATCGCCAAGATCAAGGACGGAGCGGTGATGGTTGATCTCACCTCCGAGAAACTGGACGAATTCGTGCTGCGGAGAAAGGACGGCACTTCTCTCTATTCAACGACTGATTTGGCGCTGGCCGAACGAAAGGCCAAGGACTATCGGCTTGATGAGTCATTGATCGTGGTGGACGTTCGTCAGTCATTCTATTTCAAACAGCTATTCCGGACACTGGAACTGGCCGGATACAAACAGCCGCTACGCCACCTGGCCTACGAGTTTGTGACGCTTCCCGAAGGATCCATGTCGTCGCGGAAGGGAAATATCGTCTCCTACCAGGATTTTCGGGACGAGGTCATTGGTCGCGCGCGGGAGGAGACCGTTTCGCGCCACCGGGATTGGCCGGCGCGGAAACTCGACGCCACGGCCCGCGCCTTGGCTATGGCCGCCATTCGTTACGAGATGCTTCATTATGATCTTGATCGGCCGATTGTTTTTGATATTTCGCGGGCAGTGTCGTTCGAAGGCGCAACCGGGCCGTATCTCCAGTACACGCTGGCCAGGGTCAACGGCATCATGAAGAAGGGGAAGAAAAAGGGAAGAAAGGGGGAAGAAAAAGGGAAGAAAGGGGGAAGGGCGTGGGAGACGGGCGAGGAGAAGCGCCTGCTCCTGGCGCTGGCCAGGTATCCCGAGGTCGTAGCTTCCGCGGCAGGCGACCTTCGGCCGTCACACTTGGCCCAATTCCTGTTTGAGCTGGCTAAAACCTTCTCCGAGTTTTACGAATCCGCGCCGGTGCTCTCCGCGCCTCCCGCGGTGCGCGTCAGCCGGCTCCGATTGGTCCGGGCCATGGGGGTAGTCATGGGAAACGGACTGGCTCTTTTGGGAATCCCAGCTGTGAGAGAGATGTAGCCACGGTTGTCGGTTTTTGGTATCATCTCACCCGGAGGAGAAAAATGGGCGAGAAACTGCTGACCACCCTGCCGAAGGCGCTGTCTGACGAGCGTCTCCGTCCGGCTTTTCTGGAGCTCTTTGTCGAACTGTTCAACGCCGAGTGGAACGAGTCCTGGACCGCGGAGAGCGCCTTCCGGAAGTTCAGGGCGCAGACCGAGGCCGACATTCGGCCGGCAACGCTCTTTCTGGAATGGGAGCAGGAAGGCAGAAAAGAGGTCGGACAAGCCATGTGCCTGGGCTATGTTGACCGCCTCGAGGGCGTCACTGAAGAGCGCGATCTGCCCCCGGGCTGCGTCTCGGTCGCCGACCGGCGGGCCTTGATCGAGGCCTTCTACCGCCAGGGGGTCGCGCCGGGAGCGCTGGTCCTTTCGGTCAGGGAACTGGGCATCAGCCGAAAGGCGCGATTGAACCGCCAGGCGGCCATATCGAAGATCATGTGCACGGCCCTGCCGGTTTTCTGGAAGGGCGCCGAGAGCAAGGCCACCCACGCCTGGTTCTGGACCGCCAGGGCGACCAACTTCTTCAAGATCGCCATCGGTTTCGGCTTCCGCGAAGTCCACACCATCGGCGGTCCGCGGGACATCGTCGCCTTCTGCACTCCCATCGATTGGTGCGTGAGTCAGCTGATGCGTGAGGACATGGAGGAACTGTTCCTGGAAATGCACTTGCGAACGCGCGAACTCTATCCGTCGCTGGTTTGAGGCGTCGCGCGCCAAAGCCATGTTCGACAACGGACTGGCTTCTTTTTTCGGAAGGAGGATATGTCGGTTGAAAAAGCCATTGATTTTGCAGTCGGTCCCTTGGACGATCACTGCCTTGGTTACAATTTGCGGGGAAATTATTTTCTGGCTTTCCACGTCGCCGCCACCGCGGTTCCGGCCCGTTTCTCTTTGGAAGGGTCGCCGCGGCTGGATGCCGTTTGCGCCTTTGACGAGGCCGAGGTGGACGGCGCCTATCTGGGCCAGTTAAACGTCATCACCGTTTCGTCTTTTTGCGGTCCGCACGGATTGATCTGGGGGTATCATGTCGCCCGGTCGCCGGAATTGCGCGGGGAGCGGCTTTTTTCCCGGACCTCCGGTGGGCGGGAAATTCCGGTTTACTCCGCCGAGCCGCTTCTTGCCGCCGGCCGGGCCCTGTTCGGCACCCGGGAGCGGAAACGTTTTCCCATCCTGCCCGGTTCGCACACCCCGGCGGCCATGATGACTCATACTCAGGCCGGTCCGGGAGCGATCGGCGCGGCCTTTGGCCTGGGAATTGTCGGCGACCGCCGCGGGGCGCACATTTTGATGGAAGACGTCTGTCCGCTCCCTGAATCGGAGGTCGGCGGGCGATCGTTGGTTCGCCGAGTGGCCGAGGGAGTGCTGGTGGTGGCTGAGGCGCAGCGTCTCGCTGTTTCCGAGATTTTCGTCGGAGTGCGCACGGCTGAAATCAAAGCCGGCCAGTATGGCTGCGCCCTGGCCCTTCTTCCTTATTTCAAACTGGCCCGTCGAGCTCTGCCGGGGGGTTCAGCCGAACGCTTGGCCGCAATCAGCTTGCCGGATTGGGAAAAGTCGTCTCTATGGGAATGACTTCCCTTTTTCAACTTGGTTATTTTTCCACCTTTGCCGTCAACCTGGCATTGGCGCTGATCGTTTTGTCCCACAAGAAGAGGGCCAGGGTCGGCCTTTATTTCGGTCTTTTTGTCTTTGCCATTTCCTTCTGGATTCTCACCCTCTATTTCTTCTACCTGTTTGCCGATCCCGACGTTGTTCTCCTTTTCGGCCGACTGAATTTTGTTTTTGCCACTGGGATTGTTTACTTTGTTGTCCTTTTTTCACAAGTTTTCCCTGAAGACGGCCGGCCGATTCCCATCAAAATCCAGCTAGTTCTGGGGATTCCCACCGCCGCTCTGGCCTTGCTGACCCAATTTACTCCGCTGGTTGACGCTAAAGAGATCGTCTCGGGGGCCAGTCGGGTCACTGTCTACGGCCCGCTGTATTTTCTTTTCATTCTCCACTTCATCTTTTTTGCCGGTTACGCCATCTGGCGGTTGGTTATTAAATATCTTTCTTTTCCGGCGGGAGACCTCCGTCGTCTGCAGATCCGCTACTTCGGATTCGGCTTTGCCTTGTCTGTTTTTTTCGGAGCCGCCACCAACATTTTCATACC
Organism: Candidatus Uhrbacteria bacterium RIFCSPHIGHO2_02_FULL_57_19; assembly: GCA_001791115.1. GTDB lineage: Bacteria > Patescibacteriota > Patescibacteriia > 2-12-FULL-57-11 > 2-12-FULL-57-11 > 2-12-FULL-57-11. The sequence goes on along the minus strand of MGDZ01000010.1, from coordinate 2,816 downwards.
TTTGATCGGAGGAAATTACGACTTCCAGCATCTCGGTCCGTTGGGGACGGTTTTTCTGGTCGGACTGACCACTTATGCCATCGTCCGGCATCGGCTTCTCCAGCTCAAGGTGATCGCCACCGAACTGTTTGCCGCGGCTCTTCTGGTGTTCCTGACCATCGAGGCCGCGTTCTCCTCTTCTCCCTTTGAGCTGGTGGTCCGCGTCGTCATTCTGCTCTTCTCGATTTTCCTGTCCATCCAGCTGGTCAAGAGCGTTCTTCTCGAGGTGCGGCGGCGGGAAGAGATCCAGAAACTGGCCGATGACTTAAAGAAGGCCAACGCCAAACTCTCCGAACTTTCTGAAATTAAATCCAACTTCGTCTCCATCGCCTCGCACCAGCTCCGCGCGCCGATCGGCGGAGTGCGCAGTTATCTGACCATGATGCGCGACGAGGATTTCGGACCCTTGCCGAACAAGCAGAAAAAAATCATCGAGCTTAATCTGGACGTCCTGGACCATACCCTGCACGTCATTGAAATGTTTTTGGACGTCACCAAGATGGAATCCGGGAAAATTGATCTTTCGCTGAAGAAAACCGATCTGGCCGAAATGACCGAGAGCGTCAGGCGTGAACTGGCCCTTTCGGCGGAACGCAAAGGGCTCCGACTGCGGACAAGAATTTCCGAAGGGCTGCCGGCCGCCCAGGTCGATCCGGAAAAAATACGCAACGTCATCTTCAACTTGGTGGAGAACGCCATCAAATACACCGAAAGGGGAACAGTAGAGATCATTCTCCGAAAGTCGAATCACGCGCTGGAGTGCCGGGTGGCCGATACCGGCATCGGCATCGAGAAAGAAGAGATTCCCAAGCTCTTCTCCAAATTCGTCCGGGCCGGCGGCGGGTTCAGGGTCTCGCACGGCAGCGGCCTGGGTTTGTACATCATCAAGGCCTTGGTAGAGGCCCATGGCGGGACGGTTTTCGTGGAGAGTCCCGGCGAAGGAAAGGGGAGCGTCTTCGGGTTCCGCCTGCCCCTCGTCTCTAAGAGACGTTAAGGCGAGTTCGACTTTTTGACACCGCGGTCGGAGTCCTGGTACGATGAGCTGGCTATTTTTTGATTTTTTCATTATGTTCAAAGCATCGACAGGCAAGGAGGGAGCTGGGGGCGACACGGTGATCGCCAATGGAGTAAAGGTCGAGGGTGATTTTCAGAGTCAAGGGAACCTGATCATCGAGGGCGAGGTTTTGGGCAACGTCAAAACGGCCGCCGATCTTTATGTCGGCGAACGGGCGCGCATCCACGCCAATGTGTCGGCCACCAACGCCAGGGTTTCCGGGGAAATCAGGGGAAACGTCAAGATCAAGGAGAAGCTGGAGCTGACTCCGACCTCCCGGATTTTCGGCGACGCGCATACCAAGATCCTGATTGTCGAGGCCGGCGCCATGATCAACGGCAAGATAATCATGGGGTCCGAGGAGGAAGCCGCGGCGGCCAAGGCGGCGGAGCGCGTGGACAAGGCCAACGAGGGGTTATCGCTTCTCCTCGGGGGGCGATCAAGGTCGGAGAAGGGGGAGAAGATTAAGCTCTAAGCACCCTACACCCTACCCACTACACCCTGACGTTGTGTACCAATACATTTACGACTCCTTTCTCGGTCAGCGCCAGTATGCCAAGGTGCTGGCCGAGATTGAAAATCGGCTGACCGATTTGGGTATCCACGGAAAGGTGGATCGGCTCTCCCCGCTCAAGTCCGTGGCTGAGGCCATTGACGACGGCGTGCGCCGCGGGATCAAAACCGTGGTAGCCGTGGGCAACGACGAGACGCTGAAAAAGGTGATCGAGGTGGCTCCCAACTACAAGGTGACCGTAGGAGTGATTCCGCTGGGATCTCCCAATCGCATGGCCCGGCTTCTGGGGATTCCCGACGGGTCGGACGCTTGCGAAACTCTTTCGGCTCGCCGGGCGGTGACCGTCGACGTTGGGCGAGTCAACGGCCAGTACTTCCTTTCCTCGGTTTCCATTCCCGGAGGGCGAGTGACCCTCGATTGCGAGGGCAAGTACCGGGTGACTCCGGTCGGCGCCGGCGCGGTGCACATCTGCAACCTGGCGGCGGTGGGGGGCCGCGATCTGCCGACGCACATCTCTGACCCCTGCGATGGATTTCTTGACGCGGTGATCGAGCCGGCTGAGGGTCGTTTTCCCTGGCGGAAAAAGAGTAACAAAGCGCCGACCATCTTGCCTCTCCGCAGGATTTCTGTTACAAGCCATAAGCCGTTCTCGGCGCTGGCCGACGGCCGGCAGATCAGGAACTCCATCATGCACCTGGAGATTCTTCCATTGAAACTCAAGATCATCGCCGGGAAGCAGAGGATGTTTTAATAGGGGCGGGTGGCGAAATTGGCAGACCTGCCTGCCGGCAGGCAGGCGCACTA
>MGDZ01000010.1:0-333 GCA_001791115.1 Candidatus Uhrbacteria bacterium RIFCSPHIGHO2_02_FULL_57_19 | reverse complement strand
ATCTACGTGGGGATGACCAAGGAGCTTGATCGAAGAATTGAAGAGCACAACAGTGGAAGTGAACAAACAACGAGACCATACAGACCTCTCCTGTTGATACACTCTGAACGTTTCTCTGATCGAACGTCAGCAAGAGAAAGAGAGAAGTACCTGAAGTCGGGGTTCGGAAAAGAGTTCCTGAAAAGTTTACCTTGATGGGCGGGTGGCGGAATTTGGTAGACGCACTACCTTGAGGTGGTAGCGGCCGCAAGGCCTTGGAGGTTCGAGTCCTCTCCCGCCCATTTGGGAAACATCGAGTTCTCAAGGAGAGGACTCGAACCAGAAGGGGCGACG
>MGDZ01000009.1:4616-5753 GCA_001791115.1 Candidatus Uhrbacteria bacterium RIFCSPHIGHO2_02_FULL_57_19 | reverse complement strand
CTCAATAGGTACTCGCCCAAGCCGCGGACATACTCGCCTGGGTTTTGCTGGAAGAGCCCCGTGGTCAGGAGTGAGGGGAAGTTTTTTTGCCCGCAGTAATCTAAAAAGCTGCTCCACCGGTACGCGTGCAAGTGTGCAAGCGCGCGCGACACATCTTCCACCCGCCGCTCGCGCCAGTGTTTAGCGTCCGGCAGACGGTCGAGCGGGTTGAGATGGATGTAATTGAGTATGTGCAAAAAGTGCGCGTCGCGCTTGATGAGCACTTTTTTTGTCCGGCCCTGGAAGAGCGCTCCCGAGCGTTTATATTTTTCGTTAAAAAATTTTGCGTGGCCGACGTTCAATTTCATAATAAATTTTGTCAGGCCTCCCTCAACCCCCTCCGCTTCCGACAACAAAAGATGGTAGTGATTGCCCATGAGACACCAACCGTGTATCTGCACCAACGGCTCCCGTTCCCATGAACGACCTACGAGGTCGTTCATGTGGCGGGTGGTGTTGTTGGCCGGGCGGGTGTCGTTAAACTCGTAGAGGTTATGGACGAAACGGACCCTATCCCCATCGTCCAAAAAGATATCCCGCTTTTCGACCCCGCGGTTGAGTACATGGTAAAGCTCCGCCATTCCCCCAGTATATATCATGAACGACCTACGAGGTCGTTCATATGCACAGGGGGGTGGGGGGAAAAGGTGCGGTAAAATGAGAGGCATGAGCCTTACGGGGTCCGCAATTTTGGTATGACAAAAATATCTGCCGCACGCGTGGACCCCGGTAGCAATGCGCTTTGCGCATGCTACGGGGCAGGTATGCAGGGCAAGCCCCGCACTAGCTCTTGGCATTTCTTTTGTTTTGCCGTAGATATATTCTCTGCCGAAAGATATTCCCTAGGTACAATTGGAGGGTTGTGGACAAATATATTTCGCAAAACGATGCCAAGGCTTAGTGGCCGGGCGGGCGCATCCTTCCACCTATGAAAATCTCTAACGCACGAGTAGATGCTCAAGGTGGCAGGATAGACAGCGCCACGCTCAAAAGTTATACCGAGACGGCGGTCGGCGGCAGCAGTGGCACCAACTCCGGCACCGCGTACACGGTCGACCTTACCACCGGCAACGTTTTTAATGTCCTGCTCAACGCCAA
>MGDZ01000009.1:0-4539 GCA_001791115.1 Candidatus Uhrbacteria bacterium RIFCSPHIGHO2_02_FULL_57_19 | reverse complement strand
CGGCGGCACGCGCACGGCCACGTGGCCATCGAGCGTAATCTGGCCCGGTGGCACCGCACCGGTGCTCTCGGCCACGGGCGGCATCCGCGACATCTTTACCTTTATGACCATCAATGGCGGCACCACCTGGCTGGGCTTTGCCGGCGGGTTCAACTTTGGCGCCACCCCCGCCGCAACCGCCTACACCCTGTGGGCGTGGGGGCTGGGCACCACTGGCCAGCTTGGCGGTGCAAACATAATCAATCGCTCGGTACCGACGCAAGTTGGTACGCTTACTATATGGTCAAAAATTGCAGGGACAGGCCACTTTTCCCTAAGTACGAAATCCGACGGCACTCTGTGGGCGTGGGGGGCAGACACCTTCGGACAACTAGCGCAAGGAGACATCGTGTCGCGCTCGTCGCCAGTGCAAGTCGGTGGGTTTATCACCTGGTCGCAGATAGCAGAAGGTCTTTATCACACTCTCGCCACCAAAACCGACGGCACGCTGTGGGCATGGGGCCGCAATTCCTATGGCCGGCTCGGCCAAGCCGACATCATCGACCGCTCCTCTCCAACACAGGTGGGCACGCTTACGGTTTGGTCTACTGTTGCGGCGGGGGGATCTGGCCAGCACTCCCTCGCACTCAAAACCGACGGTACCCTGTGGGCATGGGGCCGCAATACCTATGGACGGCTTGGACTCAATGATATCATTTTGCGTTCGTCTCCCGTACAGGTAGGCACACTTGCCGTATGGTCGCAGATGGCAGGGAGTAGCTATAACTCCCTCGCACTCAAAACCGACGGCACGCTGTGGTTATGGGGCCGCAATACCTATGGACAGCTCGGCCAAGCCAACATCATCGACCGCTCCTCACCGGTGCAGGTGGGCACTCTCGCCACGTGGGCGAGTATCGGCGGCGGAGTATATCATCCCCTCGCACTCAAAACCGACGGCACCTTGTGGGCCTGGGGGTACAATAACCTTGGTCAACTCGGTCAAGCCGACACTATCAAACGCTCCTCCCCTGTGCAGGTGGGTACGCTTGCCGTATGGTCGCAGGTGGCGGGAGGTTTCCAACACTCCCTCGCACTCAAAACCGACGGCACGCTGTGGGCCTGGGGTCGCAATACGGAAGGTCCACTCGGCTTTGGCGATGCAATTGCCCGCTCCTCGCCGGTGCAAGTAGGCGGTGGAGCGGCGTGGACGCAAATAAAGGGCGGTCGCTACCACACCCTCGCGCTCCAGGACCCTTCGCTTTTGGCAAATAGCCAGCTTTTTGGGTGGGGGCTTGGTAGCTATGGCCGCCTCGGTCTTGGCGACACTGTCGACCGCTCTTCCCCCGTGCAGGTCGGCACCCTTGCTACCTGGGCGCGTGCTGTACACACTCACCACCAAACCCTTGCCCTCAAAACCGACGGGTCCATATGGTCGATGGGGAACAACTCCAACGGAGGCCTCGGTCTTGGCGACACCGTCCACCGCTCCTCGCCCGTGCAAGTGGGCGGTCCGCAGACTTGGTTTAACTTTGCCAGCGGCGCGCAACACACGCTGGCAACAAAGGTAGACAATACCTTATGGGCGTGGGGGTTTAATGCATTTGGCCAAGTCGGGGACGGGACCGGCGGTGCCAACACCTATCGCTCTATCCCCACACAGATTGGCACCTTGAAAACCTGGGCAAGTACGGGCGGCGGGTCGTATCACTCTTTTGGCATCAAAACCGACGGCACACTGTGGGCGTGGGGCAAAGCCTCCGACTTTGGCCAGCTTGGCCTGGGTAACAGTACCAACCTCTCTTCTCCTGTGCAGGTGGGTGCCCTTGCTACTTGGGCGCAGGTTGTGGCAGGGAAGACTTTCTCCCTTGCACTCAAGACTGACGGCACGGTGTGGTCGTGGGGGAGGAACACCGCCGGGTATCTTGGTCTCGGCGATGCTGTCGACCGTTCCTCGCCCGTGCAAATCGGCACGCTTACTACGTGGTCTTTGATCGCAAATGGTACCTATCACTCCCTTGCACTTAAAACCGACGGCACCCTGTGGGCATGGGGTAAAGCCTCCGACTTTGGCCAGCTTGGCGTCGGCGATGTCGTCAATCGGTCCTCGCCCGTGCAGGTGGGGACGTTGGCCACCTGGGCCGGGATTTTTGGCGGACCATATCATACAGCTGCGGTACGGACCGACGGTACGCTGTGGGCGTGGGGGAAAAATACCAGTGGAGAGTTGGGTCATGGTGATATTATTAATCGCTCTTCTCCGGTACAGGTAGGGACCCTGGCTACTTGGGGATTATCTGTCGGGCACAGAGGGAACCATACTCCCGCCCTCCTCTGGCCGCCGACCACCACCACGACCGCGCCGGGGAAGCCTACTGCTGTTATTGCAAGTGTGGGTTCGGCAAGTGGGGCCGCTGTAGTTGTTTGGACCGCGCCAATGTCGTCGGGCGGCAAGCCAATTAGTTTGTACACCGTCACCTCCAGCCCCGGCGGCATAACCGCCACCACCAACGGCACCTTCGCCACCGTGACCGGCCTCACCAACGGCACCGCCTACACCTTCACCGTCACGGCAACCAACAGTGTGGGCACCAGCGCCGCTTCAGCCGCAAGCAATAGTGTGACTCCGCCGGTGCCGCAAACATTGTGGTCGTGGGGGAATAACGCCTCCGGTCGGCTTGGTCTTGGCGACACCGCCAAACGTTCCTCGCCGGTGCAGGTGGGCACGCTTGTTACGTGGAGTGCAGTCGCCGCTGGCGCGGAACACACACTTGCCGTGAAAAACGACGGCACTCTGTGGTCGTGGGGCGAAGGCAACAATGGCTACCTAGGCCTTGGAGGTTACGCTTCAAAGTCCTCTCCTGTGCAGGTGGGCACGCTTGTTACGTGGAGTGCAGTCGCCGCCGGAACCGGTTCGTCCCACGGAGTCAGAACCGACGGCACGCTCTGGGCGTGGGGGAATAATGGCGATGGCAGGCTTGGTTTAAGTGGAGATTTTACACGCTCTTCTCCCGCGCAGGTGGGCACTCTCGCTGTGTGGTCGAGAATATCCGACAGCAGTGGGCACGCCCTTGCCACCAAGACCGACGGCACGCTGTGGTCGTGGGGGAAAAATAATTTTGGTCAGGTCGGCCAAGCCGACGTTGTCTACCGCTCCTCGCCTGTACAAATTGGTACGCTTTCTACTTGGTCGAGTATTGCAGGAGGGGAAGTGCACTCCCTCGCCATCAAGACCGACGGCACGCTGTGGGCGTGGGGGAGAAATTCTGGTGGCCGACTCGGCCTGGGCGATGGCGGAGGGACCACTCGTTCCTCGCCTGTGCAGGTAGGAACACTTACTACCTGGGCTGGCATTGTCGGTGGGGAAGGACACTCTCTCGCCATCAAGACCGATGGCACTATTTGGGCGTGGGGGTATGGTGGGGTAGGCCGACTCGGTCTCGGCGATGATGTCTACCGCTCTTCCCCCGTGCAGATTGGGACACTTACAACATGGTCGCAAGTTGGAGGGGGATTTAGACACTCAATCGCCATCAAGACCGACGGTACGCTGTGGGCGTGGGGGAAAAATGTCACCGATGGTCAACTTGGCCTTGGAGACACTGTCGACCGATCCTCTCCCGTACAAGTCGGTACGCTTGCGACGTGGACTGTACTTTCCAAAGGCTCTCAAGCGGTTCACTCCTTTGGGCTGCATACGTAAGGTAAACGGGGACAGAGGGGCTGCGGACATCTGATGTCCGCAAAGTATGATAAGATTGATACATGCGAAAAGAGCCATTTGGCGTAGGCTCCTTTGTCCACGTTATTAAACGCGGAGCCCGGGGGTTGCCCATTGTGCGCGATAAAAAGGACCGCGAACGCTTTTTATACATTTTGGCGCATACAAACGATACCTACGAGCCGGAGAATTGGTTCAGGGATATTATTATTGCCGGAAGGCCAAGTTTTGAGCGCCCTGCATCGTGGCCGGAGCAGGAATGAGAAAAGGGGACAGGCACAATTGTTTTGTAAAACCCGTGTCATAATATCTCCATGGGACGCGTCGCGCGGGTAGATGTTGCCGACCAGGTATATCACGTCATCAACCGTGCCGTCGGCCGCCTGCAGATATTTACCGCAGACCAGGAGTACAAACTTTTTGAAGATTTGTTGCTGGAGGTGCAGGACCTGACCGACATGCGCATCCTTTCGCACACGCTCATGCCCAACCACTGGCACTTGCAGTTGTATCCGCGCCAAAACGGCGACCTCGGCACTTTTATGCACTGGCTCACCAATGCACACACGCGCCGCGTGCACAGCATCACCAAGACCGTCGGGACAGGGCCGCTGTACCAAGGCCGTTACAAATCATTTTTGACGCAGAGCGACCAGCACTTGCTGGCGGTGTTTAAATATGTCGAGCGCAACCCGGTGCGTGCCCGGTTGGTGGCGCGCGTAGAGGAGTGGCGGTGGGGCAGTGCGTGGATCCGCCAACACGGCACCGCGCGGCAAAAGCGACTGCTTGCGGAATCTCCGGTTACACTGCCGGAAGAGTATCTTGCTTGGGTCAACACT
>MGDZ01000008.1:10102-10758 GCA_001791115.1 Candidatus Uhrbacteria bacterium RIFCSPHIGHO2_02_FULL_57_19 | reverse complement strand
GCGGGGGTTGACGGCGGCGGCGAAAATCATTCAAAGTGGGGAATACGATCTGGTGGTCTTAGACGAGATCAATGTAACTGTCTCTTTGGGGATGCTGGACGCCGGTCCGGTGGTGAAACTGCTCAAAGACAAACCAAAGAATCTCGAAATCATCTGCACCGGACGAAACGCGCCGCCGGAGATTATCGAGCTGGCCGATCTGGTTACCGAGATGAAGGCAGTCAAGCACTATCTGGCCAAAGGCGTTCCGGCGCGGGAGGGGCTGGATTACTGATATGCGAACCAAACTCACATTTTCAGGAATCATTCTTCTGCTGGCCGGCTTCCTTTTAGGGATGAGCGCCGCCCCGCGGATTTTGCCGCTCTCGGCAAGCCAACCGCCGGCGACCGTGTCGCCCGAATCCCAAGTCCCCCTTGGGTCTCGCGGTGTCTTTGACACATCGCTCGACCCGTCTCGGCGGCTCGAAGTCAAGAAGTTGACTTCTCGCTTCGCCTCGACTCCCTCATCCCAAGTCCCCGTCTCCCTCATGCTCGACTTCGGCGACGGGACCGTGAAATCCTGGACGGACCTTCCGTATGTCGAAGGTCAGACCCTCTTTGACCTCACGGCCAAGATCGCCCGTGAGAATAATCTGGCGCTTGAGTTCGATCCGCCC
>MGDZ01000008.1:0-10077 GCA_001791115.1 Candidatus Uhrbacteria bacterium RIFCSPHIGHO2_02_FULL_57_19 | reverse complement strand
CTATCGGTGATAAAAAGGGCGGCGAGGAAGGCGGCAAGTGGTGGCTGTGGTGGGTGGACGGCCAAGCCGGCGAGGTGGCCGCGGACCAGTATCGCTTGCAGCCGGGGGACGTTGCCGAGTGGAAGTACGTTAATCTCAAGATGTAGCATGTTGCACGCCGTTCTCGCGCTCGCGCTTATCGTGCTCGCCGCGGCCTCGCGGCTTTTTGATCATCCCGCGAATTTCACACCGGTGGCGGCTGTGGCGCTGTTTGCCGGCGTCTATTTGCCGCGGAAGTGGGGATGGGGTCTTCCGCTCGTGGTGATGCTCGCCTCGGACGCGGTGATCGGCTTTTATCAATGGCAGGTGATGGCCTCGGTCTATCTCTCATTTATTGTGGCCATCGGCATCGGCTGGTACATCCGCCGAGGCAAATCCGTCGGGTCCGTCTTCATCGGCAGTCTGGCCTCGTCCGTCCTTTTTTTCTTCGTCACCAACGCCGCGGTCTGGGCCTGGGGCGGTCTGTATCTGCAAACCGCTGATGGATTGCTGACTTCCTATTTGATGGGCATTCCGTTTTTTAAAAACACTCTTTTGGGTGACCTGTTTTATACCGGTTTCCTTTTTGGATCTTTTGAGGCCCTTGGTTTCCTCGTCGGAAGAGAAACGCGCTCCGTCCGCGTCCGCGCCGAGCGGCAGTAACGCAAACAAAAAAATCTCGTAAAAAAGCCCGGAGCTTAGCTCCGGGCTTTTCGGGTTAATTCTGATTCATTCGCCGAGCAGAAGACGCAGGAACGGCGTAAAGACCATGAGCATTCCGGCGCCGACAGCCAGAGTGAAGAAAAAGGTCCAGCGGACGATGTTGCCGTTTTTCATCCTTAAAAGCAGAACGTCGGCCAGAATCCAGACCGCCCCTCCAATCAAGAGACCGAAGAGCACCTTGCCCGAGTAAGGTCCGATGCCAGCGTGGAGGGTCAGTCGTGTTTTAATCTCTGTCGAGAACTCGCTCCAAACATTCAAAAGCCCGATGGCCAGGATAGCCGCGGAGGTACCGATGAAGGCAGCGGCGGTCTGCCCGAAGTTTGGTTTATCGTTCATCATAGCGGAGCAATCTTGGTGACATAAGCGCCCAAACCGTAGGTAAGCAGCACGACCAGCATGGACAGAACCAGGATCCAGGCCGTAGACAGCCGGAAACGACGCTCGGCCAGGATTTGATCGCCGTGCCGGGAGACCAGAATAACGGCCATAAGAAGAATGATTGCCGCGTAAACGCCGGCGTATTCCTTGAGTTCAAACAAGATGGTATGGACCCAGGGGATGGGCCCGGCGAGTATCTCCGATCGTGGTCCGCCGGCCGCTCGGTAGGGGATGTATAGGATGATTCCCGTAGTAACCGTAAGGACTGTGGCGGCGAACATGGCCGTGACCCCGATCCTTACTCGCCGAATGCCGGCTTTGGAGAGACCGACGAGTTCGGCGAAAGCGCCGGAAAAAGACATCAGCACCACGGTTCCCAGGAAACCGTGGATAATGGCCTGCGCTTCTATCGGGAGGACCATATCAGGGAGACTTGTCGCCAGGGGATGGCCAGGGCGACAATGCCGGTAATTAAGATTTGTGAAACCACACAGATGGGGCAGACGGCCCGGAGCAGACCGAACTCCACCCAAGAGAGGTAAAGTTGGAAAGCCAATCCGAAGAGCGCCGCTGCCAGAAGATAGGGCCGCGCTTTTTCATTGCGGACGGCGGCCAGAGCCAGTCCGGACAAGGCCAGAAAACCCAAAGAGCCGACCATGGCTACCGGCATGCCGAAAATCTCGGAGTAGACGCTTTGGTTGACCAAGTCGCAGCTGACCACCGAGTTGATATTGCAGAACGACGAACCAGCCGGAGCATAGTGCTGCCACAGCCCGTAGGCGGCGTCTCCGGCGCCGGCCAGTCCTAGAACCGAGATGGCTCTTCCGCGGCGGACCATATTATTGGGAAGCCCCGGACGGGGTTTGGTGAGACAGGGAGCAGTCGACGGCATCGGCCAGTTCCTCCGGCCTCTGTTCTCCGCTAAGTTTCTCGCCGTCGGGCATGACCCAGGTGGGGTAACCGGTAATGCCGGCGTCATCGCACTGCTTGGTCTGTCCCTGTACGCCAGGGAGGGCGCACTCCACGTAGTTGATCTTGTCGAACGATTTTCCGAAAGCTTTTTTCTGATTTTGACAGTGCGGGCACCAGTAGGCGCCGTACATCTTGACACCCTTGTCCGTCAGGCACTGGGCCAGATCGTCGTATTGGCCGGGAGTTGAAGCGTTACGCCAAATCAAAAAACTTCCGCCTCCGATGACGGCCAGAGAAAAGAATCCTCCAACTAGAGCGGTTGGAAAACGCTTCATGGAATTCTTAAATCGGGGTAGCGGGGATCGAACCCGCGGCCTCACGGTCCCGAACCGTGCGCGCTACCGCTGCGCTATACCCCGGTGCGCGAGGAGCATAGCATAGCTTTTGACCCGGATCAATCAGAGACGTACAATCACGGCCGATATGAGTGAACTTCCAAATCACATCGGTTTCATCATGGACGGGAACCGGCGGTGGGCGCGGGCGCGCGGGTTGCCGACGTTTGAAGGGCATCGCCGCGGTTATGACAAGATGAAAGAAGTGGGGGACTGGTGCATCGCCCGCGGCATCCGCTGGATGACAGTTTTTGCGTTTTCTACCGAGAATTGGAATCGGTCAAAAGAAGAAGTGGATTATCTGATGGGGCTCCTGCATCGCGGTCTTACGACCGAGCTTGGGGAATTCGACCGACGCGGGATCCGGCTGCGCGTCATAGGCAGGCGCGCGGGTCTGCCGGAAAACGTCCAGCGCGCGGCCCACGAGGCCGAGGCGCACACTGCGAAAAATGACAAAGGGACCCTATGCCTCGCCATCAACTACGGCGGCCGCGCTGAGATAGTGGACGCGGCCCGGAAAGTGGCGGAGAGCGGGATAAAGCCCGAAGATATCACCGAGGAGTCGTTTCGCGGGTTTCTCTACGCGCCCGACGCTCCGGATCCGGACCTGATCATCCGCACTTCCGGCGAACAACGGACATCGGGATTTTTGACATACACCGGCGCCTACAGCGAACTTTACTTTACTATCAAACACTGGCCGGATTTCTCCGAGGCCGACCTCGAGGAGGCGCTTTCATGGTACAATGAACGGCAGAGGAGATTTGGAAAATAGTTATCAGCAAAACGTTATGTCGACGATGGCCAGTTATATTCTCGCGGTCGGCTTGGTCCTCTTTTTTCCTTTGGCCACCCGGGCGGCTTTGATTACCATCAACCCCTATGCCAACTCGCCTTTGCCCGAGACGCGCCTGATTTACGTCGCTCCCGGCGGAATCGGCGACGGCTCCGAAGGCCTTCCTTTCGGCAACCTCCAGGACGCGGCGGCTTCAGCCAACCCCGGCGACACCATTGTTCTCCGAGGCGGCACCTACACCTCGGCCGGCGCCTTTTCCAATTCAGGAACCGCCTCTTCGCCCATCACCATTCGGCCTTTTCCCGGAGAGAAACCGGTTTTTGACATTGCCGGAAAGTGGGACGGCCTGGACATCGCCGGTTCCTATCTGACCTTCGAGGGTCTGGAAATCAACCAAATCAATGCCCCGGAAAAGGCCTTCTGCGTCTGGGTGACCGGCGCCGTTCGCAAAGGCATCACTCTTCGAAACATGTCCATCCATAACTGCGAAACCGCTCTGCGGCTTTCTTATGTTGATTCCGGCGTGGACGGTTTTACTCTGGAAGACACGGAAATCCGCGACAATGACCTCATCGGCATCGACTGCGCGCCCGGGCCTTGCGACAACGTCACCATCCGGCGTTCCTGGATCCACGGCAACGGCTACGGCGACAATGACACAGCCGCCGATGGGGTGGCCTTTGAGGACAATTCTTCAAACATCGTCATCGAGGACTCGGAAACCGATCACAACGGCGGAGACGGTTTCGACATCAAAGGAACCAACGCGCACATTATCCGTTCTTACGCCCATCACATTATGCGAGACGCGATCAAGCTCTGGCGCGGCGGTGAGATAGTCAATTCCGTTGTCACCCAAAGCGGATTTTCCGTTACTCTGATGGGCGGGGCGGATTATGATTTGACCAACAACACCTTTGCTTGGAGCCAGACCTTGGGCCGTGGGTATGCCCTGACGCTCGAGATAAATCCGTCAGCCGCCGGCGGGTCGGTAACGCTCCGCAACAACCTGGTCATCTCTCGCGACGGGAGTATCGGATTGCCGTCGGTCGAGGGAGGGGCTGGCGAAAACGGTTTTTTCGTCACTTTCCGCAACAACCTGTTCTGGTTTCTCATTCCCGGCGACGGGATCTATCTGCCGACCGGGAGGTTCGTCGGCGTGGATGAAATCAACGCTGGCGGATTGGAAGGCGAACGGAGCATTGATCTGGGCGGCAACAGGGCCGTCGATCCCTTGATTTCCGAGCAGACCGACGGTCAGGCAGTGCTCTTGGTCGGGAGTCCGGCCCTGGACGCCGGCGCGCGGATCGGCGCTCCGACCACCGACATCCGCGGCGCCGCTCGTCCCTACGGCATTGCCGTGGACATTGGCGCTTACGAGTACGGCGCCACGCCTCCGGCACCAGCTCCGATTCCTGCCATGCCGCTTGTGGGTGTGGCTAAGGGATCATTGGTCAAGGGATCGGCTCCCGCCGTTTATTACTACGCCGCCAACAGCAAGCGCTATGTTTTTCCGGATGAAAAAACCTACAAGACCTGGTACTCGGATTTTTCCGAGGTGGCCACCATTTCGGATTCTGATCTGGCTTCATTGCCGCTCGGCGGGAATGTCACTTGTCGTCCAGGAACGCGCATGATCAAGATTCAGACTGATCCTAAAGTCTACGCCGTGGACAGGAACGGCATCATCCGCTGGGTGACTTCCGAGGCCTTGGCCGTCGTTCTCTACGGCTCCAGCTGGAACCAGATGATCAACGACGTCTCGGATGCCTTCTTCGTCAATTATTACCAGGGTTCGGCGATCAACTCGGCCTCTGACTATTCACCGTCCGCGGCCGAGAGCGCCTCGCCGACCATTGATATAGATAAAAACCTATGAACAAAAAACTGATTTCTATCGCGATACTGGGCGTGGCCCTGGTCGTCGGAGCCGTCGTCTGGTCGCGCGCCAGGAGCAATCCGGAAGATGTTTTGCGCGAGATGACCGCGGCCATGAGCCGGGTGAAATCTGCGCATTTCAAGCTCGAGGCCAATCTTTCCGGGCAGGTCGCTTCACCGCTTTCTCTTCCCGAAGTTCTGCCTCCGGCCCAATCAACCGAAAGCAGTGTCAATCTGGTTCTTGAGGGCGACGTTGACGGCCACAATCCCGAGTTTCCGCTTTTTGGGACAGTACTCGCCTTTACCGGCTCCGAAGGGGAAAAAAACAGCGTCTTTGCCGGAGAGATCCGCCATCGCGACAAAAAAACCTATGCCCGCCTTTCTTCCGCATCAGCGGGAGATCAGTTCGATCTTTCAGCGATTCTGAATCAATGGGGGGTTTTTGACGGCGAAGAATTGCGTCAGCAGTTTGGCGGCGCCGCGGCTGAAAAATCAGAAGATAAAAAGGACTTGACCAAAGAAAAGATAGAGCGCCTTCGCCAGTTGGCCGGCAAAACGCGGTTTTTGGCCGTGGTTGAAACCTTGAAACCGGAAAGTGTTGACGGGGTTTCGACCTTTCATTTTCGGGTGAAGATCAATCAGCCGGAACTGCGCGCTTTCTTGATTGAGGCCGGCAAGATTAGTAACGACGGCAAGGAGCCGACCGAGGAGGAACTGAAGAGTTTGGATGATTTTGCTGAAAAAATCGGCGGCGCTAATATCGAATTGTGGATCGGCCGTGGAGAGAAACTGCTCTGGCGTGTACTGGCTTCGGGCAAATTAGAGAACCAGGCCCAGGGAGGAGAGGCGGCTTGGACGCTGAATCTGGTTTTGAGCCATCACAACGAACCAGTGGCCATTGAGACGCCGGAAGACGCTAAGCCCTTCCAGCAAGTTTTGGGGCTTCTTTTGGGCGGACTCATCAATCTACCCGCGTCGGGAGAACGAGTGGGTACCATTATTGATCTCAATAACGGGGAAGGGACTGAACTTCCGCTTCCGGCGCCTGGACTAGTTCCGGGGCAACTTAATATTGCTGACGGCGACGCCGACGGGCTCACCGACGATCTGGAAACCTTCTACGGCACCAATCCGGCTGATCCGGACACCGACGACGATGGGGTGAGTGACGGTGAGGAAGTCAACTCCGGAAAGAATCCCAAAGGAGAGGGCGGCCTGTTCGAGTTCGGAATTGGCCGGTGATTTCGCTTATATGCGGATGTTGGTCAGGCGCAGGGCTGCCAAGGGAAGCTCTGGTTCGGCGCCGTTCTGGCGTTTGGCTGTTTTGCGCTCCGGACTGGCGCTCCTGGCGGCGGCAGTGGTCGTGCGCTTGGTGATCATCGGGATCGTTGATCACGATTTTTATAAGGCCTTGGCCTCCGGCCAGCACGAGCTCTACACCGATCTTTTTCCCCGGCGTGGGCAGATTTTTTTGCGCGAACGGGCCGACTCCTCCAAGGAATATCCGGCGGCAACCAACCGCGACGTCTGGCTGGTTTATGCCGATCCGCGGCAGGTGACCGACCCGCAAAGCGAGGCCGAGGCCCTGGCCCCGCTTTTGAATATCCTTCCGGAGGTGCTGGTCCAGAAGCTTTCGATTGAAGACGACCCTTACGAGCCGTTGGCTCACGGCGTCTCTGACGAAATCGTCGGGGTCATCCGGGCCAAGGATCTCTCGGGCATCGCCTTTGCTCCGGAAACGGTCCGGGTCTATCCGGAAAAGGGGATCGGCGGCCACATCCTGGGATTCGTCGGATCCGACGAATCCGGAGCGCGGCGCGGCCGCTACGGCTTGGAAGGCGCTTTTGACCGGGAGCTGGCCGGCAGTCCGGGGTATCTGGCCGCGGAGCGCGATCCGGCCGGACGGTGGATCCCGGTGGCCGGGCGGAGATTCGTGCCGGCCACTGACGGGTCGGATCTTGTTTTAACGATTGACCGCACGGTCCAGTACATTGTCTGCGAAAAACTCAAGGCCTCTGTGTCGCGTCACGGCGCGGACGCCGGAACGGCCATTGTCATGGATCCCCAGACCGGGGCGGTTATGGCCATGTGTTCGTCGCCGGACTTTGACCCCAATGTTTACAATCAAGTGACTGACGTTTCGGTCTTCAACAACCCGGCAGTTTTCGGCCAGTACGAGCCGGGGAGCGTGATGAAACCCATCACGATCGCCGCGGCCATCGACCAGGGAGCGGTCACTCCCGCGACCACCTACGAAGACACGGGGTCAGTGGAGATCGCCGGGTTCACCATCAAAAATTCAGACGAAGAGGCGCACGGCACCCAGACCATGACCGAGGTTCTGGAAAAATCGCTCAATACCGGGGCCATTTTCGCCGCCCAGGCCGTGGGCAAGGATGTTTTTCGATCCTATCTGGAGCGCTTCGGTCTCGGGATCAAAACCGGGATTGAGTTTTCCCCGGAATCCCCCGGCGACATTTCTTCGCTCAAACGCCGGGGGGAGATTTACGTCGCCACCGCCTCGTTCGGGCAGGGGGTCACGGCCACGCCCATGCAGATGCTGGCCGCCTTTGCCGCTCTAGCCAACGATGGAAAGCTGATGCGTCCTTACATCGTGGCTGAAATCCGCCGATCGGACGGCGGCCTGGAGAAAACCGAGCCGCGGCTGGTCCGTCAGGCAATAGGCGAGCGCACGGCCACGCTCCTGGGCGGCATGCTGACCAACGTGGTGGAGAACGGCCACGGCAAGCGGGCCGGGGTGGCCGGTTACTACGTGGCCGGCAAGACCGGCACGGCCCAGGTTTCCAACCCCAACGGCCCGGGGTATCTGGAGGGCGTGACCATCGGCACTTTTATCGGTTTCGCCCCGGTGGCTGATCCGGCCTTTGCCATGATCGTGCGCATTGACCATCCTCGCGACGTGCGTTTTGCCGAGTCCACGGCCGCCCCGCTTTTCGGAGAGATATCCGCTTTTCTCCTTCAGTACCTGCAGATTCCGCCGGAGCGGCCGATTGACGGACGCTCCTGATTCGGAGATGATGTAGTGGCTTATGAAAAAGATTTTTCGACAATACCTGGCCTGGGTCGCCCGACTGATGATCGGGAGATATTCTCCCGAGGTTATCGCCATAACCGGCTCGGTGGGAAAGACTTCGGTTAAGGAAGCCGTCTGGACCGTGCTCGAAGGACGGGGCCGTATCCGCAAATCGGAAAAAAACCTAAACACCGAAATCGGGGTGCCTTTGACCATTTTGGGCGCCAAACCGGCAAAGTCCGCCGGTGGATGGATGGCGGTAGCCCTGCGAGCCATTGGGGAAGTCCTCACTCGCGGCCCGCGATATCCGGAGACGTTGATTTTGGAAATGGCCGCCGACCGGCCGGGAGACATCGAATATCTGACTTCAATCGCCCGGCCCAAAATTGCCGTGCTGACCGCTATCTCTCCGGCGCACACCGAGTTTTTTTCGACCATCGAGGCCCTGGCCGAGGAAAAGGCCACCATCCTCCGCGCCTTGCCGGAGGACGGGGTGGCGGTGATTTCCCGCGACAACGATTTGGCCTGGGAGAAGCGGGGCAAGACAAAAGCGCGGGTCATTTCTTTCGGATTCCACGAGGAGGCCGATGTCCGGGCGGTCGAGGCGGATTTGGTGTCGGATGGCGGCGCGCCTTCGGGAGTCGTTTTTAAGATTCTCTACCAAGGGAGCGCCGCGCCGGTGCATATCGCTGGAGTTGTCGGGCGCGGAGTGATCCAGGCGGCTCTGGCTGCCGCGGCCGTGGGCCTGGCCAAGGGAATGAATCTGGTGGGGATAGCCGAGGCGCTTGGCGGTTTTGATTCGCCTCCGGGCCGGATGCGAATCATCCCAGGCATAAAAAACACCACCATCATTGACGACACCTATAACGCCTCGCCGGCTTCCGCCCAGGAGGCGCTGCAGGCGCTCCGCGTCTCGGGCGTTGGTGAGGGCGCGCGAAAAATCGCTGTACTTGGGGACATGCTGGAGCTGGGGGCCTTGTCCGTCGAGTCGCACCGTTCCATTGGAAAACTGGCGGCTGGTTCCGGGATTGATCTGCTCGTTACTGTTGGCGAACGGGTGCGCGATCTGGGAGCGGCGGCTCGAGAGGCGGGATTCCCCGAAGATCGTTTGGAGCATTTCAAAAACGCCGACGAGGCCGGGCGTTATGTCCAGGAAAAGCTCCGTCAGGGCGATTTGGTCCTGGTCAAGGCCTCGCGCGGCATGCATCTCGAAGCGGTTGTCCGCGAACTAATGGCCGAACCGCTTAAAGCGGATGATCTTCTGGTTTCAGGCCACTAGTCCGAGTGTCTGGTTAGAAGAATTGGCTCAAGGGAGCCGTTTTTTTATAGATGGCTCTTGACAGAGGCCCGTTGATCGTCTAGATTAAATCGTCCTACCTGCCTGGCGGCAGGGAGGCAAAGGAGGAGGTCGTGGGCAATGCGGCGCACGTCCAATTTCGTCCCCGCAAAGGGGCGAGACAGGTAGGAAAAGGAAGTTCTTTGCCAACTCTCAATGTGTCGCTGGCCCCCACGGTCAGCATTCCCGTTCCAGAAAAGGAGAGTCTGATGTCCAAGGCAAGTGGCCCCGAAAGAAACGCGGCTCAGGCGGCGGGGCCGGCGGCGGATCCCGACTGTCTGACCGGAACCGAGATCGCTTTTGCCACGGTCGGTGAAAAGATCGGCGAAGGAGCCCATGGCGAGGTCTACGCCGGCACGACCACCGAGGGCGCGAGGGTGGCCATCAAGTTCCTGAGGAAGGAGCTCTGCGGCCAGGACCAAGAAGTCGTCGGACGCTTCATGCGAGAGATCAAACTGGCCAAGGATCTGGAAAAGCACGAGAACATCGCCAGGGTCATCACCTCCGGCTTTCACCAGCCCAGCGGTCGTTGGTACGCGATTATGGAATTCGCGGAGGGTGAGTCGCTCTCCTCAATTCTGGAAAGGCGCCCCAACGGCCTTCCGGT
>MGDZ01000007.1 GCA_001791115.1 Candidatus Uhrbacteria bacterium RIFCSPHIGHO2_02_FULL_57_19 | reverse complement strand
CTTTTTATTTATTCGTCTCTAAGAGACAATCTCGTTTTCGTCTCTTAGAGACTAGGGTGTATAATATTGATGAATGAAACGCCTTCTGATTATCATCATTCTGCTGTTAACCGCCGGAGCCGCGGCCTTCTTCTACCTGCGCCGCGGGCCGGAGATTGAATACCGCTTCGCCGAGGTGCGGCGCGGCGAGGTCGTCGCCGTCGTTTCCGTGGTCGGACATGTGGAACCCAGCGAGGAAATCGACTTGGGATTCCTGAATTCCGGAACGATCAAGGAAATGCGGGTGCGGGTCGGCGACCGGGTGGCCGAGAATGATGTCTTGGCCGCTTTGGAAACGCGCTCTTTTGAGATCGACCGGAGCGCCGCTTCAGCCCGCCTGCGCCTAGCCCAGGCCAAACTGGCCCAGTCCAAGGCCGGAAATCCCGAGGAGGAAATCCAGGTGGCCCAAACCGCGGTGGCCAACGCTCAGATATCTCTGGCCAACGCCCGTATTAAAAAAGACGAAGCAATGGTGACTCTGGCCAACGCCGAGCGGACGCTGACGGATGTTCAATCCAAAGCCATCGACGACCTGAATAAAAAATATTCTGACGCCCTGGAAACCGCCAAAACGGCCCAGACCGAAAACGACAAAGCCATCCGGACGTTAAATGACATGCAGGAAAAGTACTTTTACGGAACCGTCTCGCTGGCCAATGAGGTCAAGGATGCCGAGACAGCGGCGCGCAACGCCTTTGGCCCGGCCAATGACGCGGTCAACGCCGCGGTGGCCGATCCGACCCAGGCCAAAATTGACGCCGCCCTGTCCTCTATCCGCGATTCCCTGGCCGTGATCAGGGAGAAGATCCTCATCTTGCGGACTAGCATGGACGACTCGACAATCAATGCCTCCTCGGCCGACAATACCACGGTGGACACCGAAAGGGCCGCGGTGGATACCAACTTGACCAACATAACCACCGCCATAACCAACATCTCCGGACAGAAGGTAACCAATCAGAAAAATATCAACGACGCTCAATCTGATGTGGACTCGGCCAATGCCGCCCGGCGAGTAGCCGAGAGCGCGGTTACCCAGGCCGAGGGCGATTTGGAGACCGCCAAGGATAATCTGGCCGTGGCCCAGGCCGGGCCGCGCGAAGTGGACTTGGCTCTTTTCCGGGCGGAGATAGACGAGGCCCGCTCGGACATCGCGGCCATCGACAAAAAAATCTCCGATGCCGTCCTCCAGGCGCCGATGGCCGGAACCATCACTGCGGTGGAAGGCAAGGTCGGGGAAAAACCATCGGCCGGAGCGACGGTCGTCTCCCTCATCTCAATCAATGATTTCGAGATCAAAGCCGATGTCTCCGAACTGGACATCGCCTCAATCTCCATCGGCGATCCTGTCCGGACCACTTTCGATGCCTTCGGCTTGGAACAGTCCTTCTCCGGCAAGGCAGTAAAAATCGACCCGACGGAAAAAATCAAAGAAGGCGATATCTACTATATAGTCACCGCGGTTCTCGATCCGACCGACTCGGCAATCAAACCCGGCATGACCGCCGATCTGGCCATCGAGACCGACCGTCGCGACGACACTCTCTTTCTCCCTCTCCGCGCGGTGACCACCGCGGACGGACAATCCACGGTGCGCGTGCTCCAAGCCGGCCGGATTGTCGAACGTCCGGTGACTGTCGGACTCAAAAGCAAAGACGACATTGAAATCCTTTCCGGCCTTTCCGAGGGTGACCAGGTGATCCTTTCGGTGCGCGAACTTTAAAACGAAGAAGATATGCCCACCGACCCAGTCTGCGGGATGCCAGTCGAGGAGGGCGGTCCGGGAGCGGAGCGCGGCGGTGAGCGCTATTTTTTCTGCAGCGATGAATGCCGGAAGGAATTTTCGGCCGATCCTGACCGATACCTGTCCGAGACGCCCATAGTCGAGGTCTCCCGCGTTTCCAAAACCTATGTTCTGGGAAAGGTTCCGGTCAAGGCGCTCGACGACGTCAGTCTGCGCATCTTTCGGGGTGACTTCGCGGCCATCATCGGCAAATCCGGCTCCGGAAAATCAACGCTGATGCACCTGATCGGCCTGCTTGACCGACCGTCCAAGGGTTCGGTGCGCGTCGCCGGGACAGACACCTCGCGGCTCTCGGACGAGGAAGCCGCCCGGCACCGCGGGGAGCGCATCGGATTCGTCTTTCAAAAATTTCATCTGATCGCCTCCTTAACCGCCCTCCAGAATGTCCTGCTCCCGGCCGTCTTCCGAGGTGTCCGGCCTCCCCTCGACGCCGCTCGGCGCATTCTAGACGAGGTCGGACTTTCCGGACGAATCAACCACCGTCCGGCGGAACTCTCTGGCGGAGAACAGCAGCGGCTGGCCGTGGCCCGGGCGCTCATCAACGATCCGGAAATCATCCTGGCCGACGAACCGACCGGCAACCTCGACTCCAAAACCGGCCGGGAGGTCCTGGCCTTGCTCGAACGCCTGCGATCCAAAGGCAAGACCCTGGTGGTGGTCACCCACGACCCATTCATCGCCGAACGCGCCGAACGAATTTTCAACCTCTCCGACGGCCGCATCTTTCGCGGACACGCCGCCGCCCATCCCTACATCGGAATGAACTCCGCCGGAAAACCAGGCCACGCGGTCGAGGCCGATCGTCATCACCAATAGACCCCTCAATCCCATGATCTACCGATTTTTCATCCTGACCCTCAACAACCTGCGCTACCGCCAGCTGCGCAGCTGGCTGACCGCGCTCGGGATTGTCATCGGCGTGGCCATGATCTTGGCCTTGCTTCTCCTGGGCAGCGGTCTGCGCGCCGCCGTGGCCGGACAGCTGCAGCAGTTCGGCTCGGACCTGATCTACGTGCTCCCCGGAGAGGAAGGAAATCCCATCATGAGCGCCATTTTAGGCGATGCTCTGCGCGACAAAGACGCCGCCGCGGTCCGCGAGGTGGCCGGAGTAGAGACCGCCATGCCCATTGTCGAACGGCTGAGTATGATGGAGTTCGGCGGCCAGCAGAAGACCATCAACCTTCACGCCCAGCCGCTGGAGGAAATGAAGATTGTCTTCGAAGGATCACAGGGATTCCGCCTGTCCGAAGGCCGCTGGCCGGCATCCGAACACAGTCGGGAAATCATTTTGGGCCACAGCGTGGCTTACAAGCGTTTTGATGAGGACGCGCGCCTCGGCGACGAGGTCATTGTCCACGGCCGCAAATTCACAGTGGTAGGAATCATGAAACTAATCGGCGAGGAAACCCACGACCGCTCAGTTTTCATCTCACTGGAAAATTTCCGCAGTCTGACCGGCGTCCGGGACAATATCCGCAGCATCGTGGTCAAGGCCGAGCCGGGGTTGTCGCTCGACGACCTGGCCGAGGACATCCGCTACCGCCTCGAACAGCAGGTCGGCCTGGAACGGTTCTCGGTGTTCACCAGCGGAAAAGCCGCCCGGCTGGTGGGCAACATCATCGGCGTGCTGGAGCTGGCGCTCTCGGCCATCGCCTCGGTGGCCCTCTTGGTCGGCGGCATCGGCATCATGAACACCATGTACATGTCAGTGATGGAACGGACCCGCGACATAGGAGTGATGAAGGCCGTGGGCGCCTCGCGACGGGACATCCTGATTATTTTCCTCATCGAGTCAGGAATAATCGGATTAGTCGGCGGCGCGGCTGGGGTGGCGCTGGGGACGGCTTTAGGATACGGCGCGGAGTTCGTCGCCGCTTCCCAGGGCTTCGTCTTCCTGGATGTCAGCCTGCGGCCCCTCTTGGTCGCCCAAATGATCTTCTTCGCCCTGGCTCTGGGCACTCTCTCCGGACTGCTCCCGGCCCGCCGGGCGGCCCGCCTCGAACCTGTGGAGGCGTTGCAGTACGAATAAAACTCCCCTAAACCCACCGCTTCGCTGTGGGTTTTTTGATTCCGGTCGCTGCGCTTGGGTCTTTTTTATCCCAACCTCTTGCCAGGGACTGGCCCTTGTGGTAGTTTGGGGCTGTTCATTTCTTACCTGAGACGGCGGACTCGGCTGACCGCAGATCCACTCGGATCCGGCAGCTTGGCCGCCCGTCGGGAACTATGTTGGAGAAAAAGCTCAAAGAAAGGATCATCGAAAAATATAAGGTCCACGCCACTGATACCGGATCCCCGCAGGTTCAGATCGCGATTCTTTCCGAAGAGATCAAACAGCTCGCGGAGCATTTGAAAAGCCACAAAAAGGATTTCTCGAGCCGCCGCGGTCTCCTCAAAAAGGTGAGCGAGCGCCGGCGGCTTTTGAAGTACCTGGAGCGCGAGGATGAGCAGGCCTACGCCACGCTCGTTGAGAAATTGAAACTTAAGTAAGACTACGGACTACCGACTACGGTCTACGGCCGGACTGTAGTCTGTAGACGGTGGACCGTAGACCGATTTTTATGATCAAGCATCCTTCCCAGCGCGTGGGAGTTTTCATCGACGCGGCCAACATGTATCACTCGGCCAAGAATGTCCACAATGCCCGGGTGAATTTCAAGAATCTCCTCGAGGACGCGGTGGACGGCCGGCAGCTGGTGCGGGCCATCGCCTACGTGGTCAAAACCAAAACCGGCGAGGAGAAACCGTTCTTTGAGGCCTTGGCCGCGGTGGGGATTGAAACCAAGGAAAAGGAGCTTCAGGAATTCTTCGGCGGCGCCAAGAAAGCCGATTGGGACGTGGGCATCGCCGTGGATGCCATCCGCATCGCCGATCTCCTGGACGTGGTCATCCTGGTTTCCGGCGACGGCGACTTCATTCCGCTAGCCGAATACCTGCGGAATCAGGGCCGCCAGGTTGAAGTCGTTTCTTTCCGCTCGACGACCTCGTCGAAACTGATCGAGATGACCGACGGATTCATGGACCTTTCAGCCGACCCCGATCGCTACCTGATCGGCGCCGGACGCGGGCGGGCGGGCCGAGCCATGATCATTAGGAGCGGCGGAAAAAAGGAACCGGTCTAATTAACGGCGTTCTGGTCGCCGGACAAACATCCTCTTACGGTCTTCGGATCGCAACGGGCGGATGATGTCTGGCGGCGAGAGCGCGAAAACACGTATGGACGTGAAGAGATTCGAGATGGAATGGGGCGGACGCACGCTCTCGATGGAGGTAGGAAAACTGGCCAACCAGGCCAACGGCGCGGTGGTCGCCAGATACGGCGACACCGTGGTTCTGGCCACGGCAGTAATGACCGCTCGAACGCGGGAAGGCATTGATTACTTCCCGCTGATGGTTGATCTC
Organism: Candidatus Uhrbacteria bacterium RIFCSPHIGHO2_02_FULL_57_19; assembly: GCA_001791115.1. GTDB lineage: Bacteria > Patescibacteriota > Patescibacteriia > 2-12-FULL-57-11 > 2-12-FULL-57-11 > 2-12-FULL-57-11. The sequence continues at coordinate 7,129 of MGDZ01000007.1, read as the reverse complement.
GAAGAAAAACTCTACGCCGCGGGCATGATCAAGAGCTCGCGATTCATGAAACGCGAGGGCCGGCCCTCGGACGACGCCATCCTCACCGGAAGGATGATCGACCGGGCGCTCCGGCCTCTTTTTGATGAGCGGATCCGCACCGACGTCCAGGTGATTGTCTCGGTGCTTTCGGTTGACCAGGAAAACGACTCCGACGTTCCGGGTTTCGCCGCCGCCTCGGCCGCCTTGGCCGTTTCCGACATCCCTTGGAACGGACCAATCGCCTCTGTCCGGGTCGGGCGAATCCCCTCGGAAGACGGCGGCCGCGCCGAGTGGGTTTTGAATCCCACCTTCGCTGCTCGAGAAAAAAGCGAGCTGGATTTGGTGGTGGCCGGAACCCCGGAACGGGTGATCATGCTCGAGGCCGGCGCCAAACAGGTGTCCGAGGATGTCATGGCCGAGGCCGTCGAGTTCGGTCAAAAGCATCTGGGCAAGGTCATTGATCTCATCTCCAAGGTCCGCGATACAGTCGGAAAACCGAAACGGCCAATCGTCCTTCCGGCTACTGATCTGGAAATGAAGGCCCGCGAAGAACTGGAGGCCGTGCTCTCCGAAACCCGAAAATTCATCACTCCTAAAATCCGCGAGGCGCTGTTTGCCGATCCCAAGATGAACAAATCGGACCGAGCCTCGGCCAAAGGCGCGCTCCTCAAGGACGTTGACAACCATCTCTTGGAAAAAGAAATCGGCAAGGAAAACCGCGGGAAAGCCGCCAATGCCGTCAAAGAATGGATCGAGGCCGAGGTGATGAGAGCCATCCTCGAAGACGAGAAGCGGGTGGACGGCCGCGGACTTCGCGACGTCCGGACGCTCTCGGTCGAGACCGGCGTGCTTCCGCGAGTGCACGGCTCGGGACTGTTCCAGCGCGGCGACACCCAGGTGATGAGCGTGGTCACGCTCGGCGCGCCGGGCGACGTCCAGCTCATCGAGGGCATCGAATTCTCCGGCAAGAAACGCTACTTCCACCATTACAACTTCCCGCCCTTCTCGGTGGGCGAAGCCGGGCCGCTGCGCGGTCCGGGCCGCCGGGACATCGGCCACGGGGCGCTGGCTGAGAAGGCCGTGGCCCCGGTGCTCCCCGAAATCGAGCCCTTCCCTTACACCATCCGGGTGGTCTCGGAAGTCATGGCCTCCAACGGCTCTAGCTCCATGGCCTCGACCTGCGGCAGTTCGCTGGCGCTTATGGACGCCGGAGTGCCGATTGCCGCCAGTGTGGCCGGCGTGGCTATGGGCCTGGCCTCGAGCGACACCCAGGCGCCTGAAAAAAACTACAAAATCATCACTGACATCCAAGACCTGGAGGACGGCAAAGGAGGAATGGACTTCAAGATAGCCGGCACCCGGGCAGGGATCACCGCCATTCAGCTGGACACCAAAACCGTCGGCCTAACGCCAAAGATGGTGCGCGAGACGCTTACCCAGGCGCGCCAGGCCAGATTCAATATTCTGGATTCGATGGACAAGGTTATCTCCGCGCCCCGGGCCGAACTCTCCCCCTTCGCCCCGCGCATCGTCTCCTTCCGCATCAACCCCGACCGCATCCGCGACGTCATCGGTCCCGGCGGCAAGGTGATCAACGAAATCATCGACAAAACCGGAGTGGATATCGACATCGAAAACGACGGGCTGGTGATGATCACCTCAACCAACGCCGAGTCCATGGCCAAAGCCGTGGACTGGGTGAAAAACCTGACCCGCGAGGTCAAGGTGGGCGAGGTATTCAAGGGCAAAGTTACCCGGCTGATGGACTTCGGGGCCTTTGTCGAGATTCTCCCCAAACAAGAAGGGCTGGTGCACATCTCGGAACTCTCCGAAGGACGGGTGGCCACTGTCCGCGACGCGGTCAATATCGGGGATGAGGTCATGGTCAAGGTAATCGAGATTGACTCCATGGGCCGCATCAATCTCTCCGTTCGGCAGGCGGCCAGCCCCGATGCCCCGCCGACTCCGCCCCAGCGCGGCGGCCCTCCGCGAGGCGGCGACCGCGGCCCTCGCCGCGGATTCCCGTTCCGCCCCCGCGGGTGAAGCCATGAAAATCCCCAACGCTCCCCAGGCCGTCCGCACAGCCCTAGAATGGCTCCTCAACCCGGAACGGCTCCTTCCGGGGAGCGTTTTGGTTTTATCGGCTTTGGCCGCGCTGGCCATAGGCAACCGGCCCGAAACAACCATTGTTCGCGGGTTCCATTTTCCAAAAGAAGCGATTCTGGCCGTCCGGAGCTCCGGCGCAGTGGACTCCGAGTGGTGGGAGACGGTGATCGGCAATTTTCTTCGCCCCGAAACCATCGATCTCTTCTCCGAGGGAGCCGTTAACGCGGTTTTTGACTCAATCGGAAAAAAGGAGTCGGCCATAGCAGTCTTGGAAAATGGAGACAATGACCCCTTTGCCGTTCTGCTCATACCAGAAGACGGTCGGACCGAGATTGATCCCGGATTTGAAAAGGATATGTCCGCCTTCCTGGCTCCCCGGCACCCCATAGCCCGAGAAATGCGGCTTCCCGACGGCACCAGGTACCTGGAGGAAATCCAAGACCCATCCCTTTTTCCCTTTGAGACAGTGGAGATGCTCGGCAAAAGGGGCCGACAGTTGACCCTCCCCGATGGCGGCCTGGTTTACCTCTCCTTGAAAGGTTTCACCATCATTGCCTCCACGCCAGACCGTCTGGCAGCCGCTTTTTCCCGGCCTAAACCCCGCACCCTTCGGCTCTGCCCGAACCGCGAAATGGTTGTCCATCTTCAACCCGACGCCTGGCCAGTCAGGCCATCCGCTCATTTTCGTCCGATAATCAACCCTTTTACTGGTATTCCACCCTTTCTCTATCTTCCTAATACCGCCTTCCGCATCCAAACCAATCTTCATACCCTTATTCTCCCTTCCTGTTAAAAACGCATAGATACTTATCCACACCTGTGGATAACAACATCTGGTTTTCCACAGCTTCTTCCACAATTTATGAACTTTACCCACATCCCCATCAGTAAACTTCCTTCAAATTTGGCTCTATAAAGCAAAATAAGACGATTGACAAAACGGCTTTTTTCTGTTATTATGTGTATGTACGCTGATAAAGCGTATGCCCGTTCTTTCCACAACCAGGGAAGTGTTCCTCTCTGCCTGTCTTTGGCAGGCAAGTACCGTCCGGTTCCCGGACAGGTATTTTGGGGAGGGGCACAATTCCCTCTCTCGTACTTTTCTCTCGCGTCACTGCTTAAAATAAAAACAAAAGCAAAAACCGCGACGCGGGTATCCCCTTCAAGGAACCTTCATCCTCTTCGGAGCATGAAGTTTTAGGGGCGCTACCCAAGAAAGGTAGGAGAGACCGGTTCCTTCCGTCGTGGCAGGACTGGGATAATCTCCCACCCGTGTGTGAGCTGATTTCACGGATTTTGGGCGGATCCCGCGGATAACATCTGCGAAATCCGTTCATACCAGCGAAATCCGCGCTCTTACGGGCGGGGGATTACCCCCATGCCACGGCGCCGAGAGGCGCAGTGAGCCACATAATTTCTATGTCGGGCAACATCAGCGCCTCTTTCTTTTTGTACAAGGATATCGGTTCTTGCCGACCGGCCAGCACCCTGGTATCCTTCTAACCTGACTTGTGGATTACTGGCCTGGAAGGTATTTTTAAATAAGTCCTATGGATACGAAGAATCTCTCGGCAATTCAAAAGAAGCTTGAGGATGAGCGAACCGACCTTGAGGAGCGGCTGGCTCAGTTTTCGCGGCGCAATCCGAAAAACACCGAGGACTTCAACGCCAATTTCCCGGAAATAGGCGATAAAGAGGACGAAAACGCCGCCGAGGTGGATACCTATTCGACGAACCTGACGCTCGAGCGAACTCTGGAATCGGCGCTCCGCGACGTTCAGTCGGCCTTGCGCCGGATCGCCGCCGGAACCTACGGCGTTTGCAAATACTGCACCAAAGAAATCGACCCCAAGCGGCTCTTGGCCCGGCCGGTCTCCTCGGCCTGCATCGACTGTAAGAAGCGGCTGACCCAGGAGGCCTAGGTTAGGGAATAGTGGATAGGGTATAGGGGATAGTAATTGATATGAGAAGGAACGGATGGGTAGCGCTATTTGTGGCGATAACGGTCGTGCTGGTTGATCAAATTTCCAAATGGGCATCCTACGCACTCCCGGAAACTGGAGTGCGTTTGTTTCCCGGGCTGACCTTGGTCCGCTTGGTAAATACCGGTCTCCCCGGAAGCATCCCGGCACCGGAGTTCATCCTGCTTCTCTTGGTTGTCGGCGCGCTGGCGCTCTGCGCGGTCGGACTCAAAAAATCTTTGCGGAACAGCTGTCTCTTTGATTCTTTGGGATGGACGGCGATCATGGGCGGAGGACTTTCCAATTTGGCTGACCGTCTCGTTCGCGGAGGAGTTCTGGACATTATCCGCATCGGGCCAATATCATACATAAACCTGGCCGATCTCTCTGTAATGGCCGGAATCGTGCTGCTGCTTCTCAAACCGAAAATTTTTAAACCCTCTAAACATTTCTCTTCGGAGAACGCAAATCTATGAATATATCCAAGTTGGTTTGGTGGATTATTGGAATCGTGGTCGCGGCTCTGGTGGTCTTTCTCTTGGTCAGGCAACGACCGGAAGTGGTTGGACCTAAGGCGCCAGCGCCAACGGTCGTCACCGGCGAGGCGGTGACCATCGGCGCCATCTTGCCGTTTGCCGGCGACGACGCCGCCCTCGGCATCCCGCTTCAGCGTTCGATTCAGATGGCCGTGGATGAATTTAACTCCGCCCGCGGGGTCGGCGGCCGGCCTCTGCGCGTGCAATACGAGGACGGCAAGTGCGACGAAAACGAGGCCGCCACCGCCGCCCAGAAGCTGGTTGGCGTCAACAAAGTCAAATACATCATCGGCGGCGCTTGCTCGGGTGAGACGCTTGGCTTCGCGCCCATCGCCAACGAAAATAAGGTGATCGTCATTTCGCCGTCAGAAACATCTCCGAATATTACGACCAAGGGCGGAGAGTATGTGTTTCGACTCGCGCCATCTGGCGCTATGGCCGGGTCAGTAGCGGCCCAGTACGCGGCGAAAGACCTCGGCGCGCGAAGAGCGGCAATAATAAGCGAACAGACTGATTACGCCCAAGGGCTCCGCGCCACCTTCAAAAAGGCCTTTGAAGACCAAGGCGGAAAAATAGTGGTTGATGAAACCTACCAAACCGGCGAGACCGACTTCCGCAGTCAGGCGCTAAAAATCAAGACGGCTAACGTGGACATAGTTTATCTATTGCCTCAGACCTCGGCGCCGGGAGTGCTCATCGCTAAACAGCTCAAAGAAAACGGAATCGAAGCTGCCGTACTCGCCGCCGAGGTGTTGATTGGCCGTGAGACGGTCAAAAATAACGCCGCCGACCTCGAAGGACTGGTCGGCTTCGAGGCCTTCTTCGACGAAAAGTCCGAGCGGGCCGCGCCCTTCCTCGCCGCTTATCAGACGAAATATAACGAAGTGCCGCCCTTTCCACTATTCATGGCCAATGCCTATTCCATTGTCTATCTGGTCAAGGACTTGATCGAGCAAAACCAGATGGATACGGAAAAAGCCCAAAAGTCGCTGTCCACTCTCTCCGGCTGGGCCGGCGGCGCGCTGGCGGACGTGGATCTGGATGAAAATGGCGACATCATCTGGAAAAACTATTGGGTCAAGCAGGTATTCCAGGGAGAGCTCAAAGACATCAAGGTCTTCACGGCCGAGTAATAATGTAAGCAAAACCGCTCGGTGTCCCGCGCGGTTTTAGTTACGTCTAGTTTTGCCTTTTAGGTATAGATATTGATAGATTTGACGTAACTGTATAGATATGATATTTTTGTTACAAATGCTTCTATGATCAATAAACTCTTACCCATTAGTGAAGCTGCTGAATTTCTCGGCGTTTCTATTCAAACTCTCCGCCGCTGGCATGAGCGCGGCACTTTTCGAGCTACCTTAGTTTCAGAAGGCGGCCACCGTTATTATTCATTGTCTGACCTAAAAAAACTCACCAAAGGACTCTTTCAAATAGCGAAAGACTGGGTTAGTGCGGCAGTTCCTGACCCTCTAGAGGGAGAGTTTCACTGTCCCACTAAGGATGTGTTCACTACGCGCTTGAACAGAATGGCCTTGCAATTTGATTCGAATCCTCTACTCCAAGCCCTGGGCCCGATCGTCACCTCAATTACCGGTGAAATCGGCAACAACTCATTTGATCATAATATTGGGAATTGGCCGGATGTCTTAGGTTCATTTTTCTCTTATGATCTTTCTAAAAGGATAGTTGTTTTGGCCGACCGAGGTCAGGGCGTCCTAGCAACGCTACGACGAGTAAAGCCAGAACTTGTTGACGATGAAGAGGCGTTGCGGGCTGCATTCACTCTGATCTTGACTGCCCGAGCGCCAGAGCACAGGGGCAATGGACTGAAGTTCGTAAGAGCCATGGTGACCGACTTTGATCTGAAACTGACTTTTCAATCAGGAACGGCGGAGCTGCATCTAAAAAAGGGAGACCGGGAATTGATCATTAAAAAAGCCGATCGGCCTATACGAGGTTGTCTTGTTCTTATTAAATTCTAAAGGGGCCTCTGCAGAACTCACGTTCGTTACCTGCCTACCGGCAGGCAGGTGAAATTTCATGATTTCGCCTGCCTGCCGGCAGGCAGGCAGCGAAAAATTGCAGAAGCGACGATGTTTACACGTAGTGTAAGCGGAGGAGCTTATGCAATTTTGCAGCAGAAAGCGTGAAATTGCAGTAGAATGTGGGTTTTGCAGAGGTCCCTAAAGCGCTATGGAAATCTCACTAAAAAAATTCGGTTTCGTGCTTTCTTCACGAGAGGCGGGCAGAGAAGCGTTTGCCGCGTTCCAATCAAGACTGGCAGAAGTTCCTGCTGATGAACGAATATTCATTAACTTTGATGGTGTTCACACATTTTCCCCTTCTTGGGCAGATGAATTTTTGACGCCTTTAAACGAGAAATTCGGCAGCAGAGTATATCTCAAGGAGTCTGAAAATCCTTCAGTGATCGCGACGATTGATCTTCTGGAAAAGATCAATAAATTCAAATTTAAAAAGGCTCGTGCAAGCACAAACCTTAAG
>MGDZ01000006.1 GCA_001791115.1 Candidatus Uhrbacteria bacterium RIFCSPHIGHO2_02_FULL_57_19 | reverse complement strand
CGTTCCATGGAGGAAGTCGAGCGAGATGTGGTCCTCGACTGCATCGAGGAGTCAGGGAGCCGCGTGCGGAGCGAACGCGAGCCGGATCGCCGGCTGCGTAGGCTCCGTGTCGCGGTCCGTGACTGCGTCAACCCACCCGAGCCCGAGGCAACGCCGGAGCAACTGGCGGAGGTGGCCGAGGGGCTGATGTCCGGCGGCATGGGAGCCGGAGGAAATCCGTTCGGTTCCGGCTACTCGGCGGCACTCCAGGGGGTGGGATTCGTCGATTCCTATCCGGCTCGCTGGCGCGAAGCTGGTGGGCGGCAACTGACAATCAAAAATTTCAGTCGCCGCTGCTACCTCGAGGTCCGGCTCGACGGCCGGGCTGTGACCATGGTCCGCGGCGGGGAACCGCTGGTGGCCAGGGTGGAGGGCCGGGCCGACCTCATTCCAGTGGTCCCGCCCAGCCAGACGGCCGCCATCGTCCTTCCTGACGACGAGGAGCACTCCATGCGCCTTGTCTGCCACCAGGGGACCGTGGACTATGACGGTCCGGAGGATCGGACGGTCAACGCCATGGGCCAGCCGGTAGTGGTGACCTCAAGCGGGCCGGTTCGCCCCGTCGGGTATCGTAACTCGACGGTCTACGCCGCCCCGGGCCCGCCGATCGAGATCCGCGACACGGATTTCGTTCGGCTCAATCAGCGCCGGTGATCGTCCGACGCAAAGCCCGCCGCAGAATGTTCCCGAAACACGGGGAGCATCTCTGCGGCGGGCTGATGTTTTTATATCGTCATTGCGAGGAGTCCCGAGTACTCGGGACGACGAAGCAATCCCGTCGAGATTGCTTCGCTTCACTTCGTTTCGCTCGCAATGACAATTTTTAGCCCCCGGTCGTCGCCGTCAGCAGACCGTTGACTACAAAGGTGGTAATAGCGTAGGCGGCCAGTGTGATGCCCAATCCGATAACCGCTTGAGTCAGCAATTTTTTGGCCTTGGTTACCTTTTCCTCATTGCCGGCGGCGGTCATCCACAGAAAACCGGCGTAGATAAGCAAGACGACGAAGATAATGCCCACCAGGGTGAGGGCACCGCTGATGATCCGGCCGACGATAATCGGCAGATCCGACCCCGTGGATTCGGCAAAACCGGCGCCGGTTTCTCCAGTGGCTTCGAGCGATTCTAAGATTCCTTCTTTGAGTTCTTGAGCGAGTTGCATGTGGTTTGGTTATTCAAGAGTTGCTTCGGTAAGCCGACTAACCACAAAGGTGGTAATGGCATAGGCGCCAAGCATGATGCCCAGACCAATGACCGAAGTGCGTAAGGTATGCTTGGCCTTGGTGATCTGCTCTTCTTCGCCTCGGGCGGTCATCCACAGGTAGCCGCCGTAGACAGTCTGGGCCAGAAAAAGTGTGCCCATCACCGTGAGCGCGGCTTTGATCACGCCACCAACGATCACCGTGATGTCCGACCCCTCCCCCTCGGTTGCAAAGCCGGCCTTTTCGCCGGCTTTTTCTAAAAGTTCTATTTGGGCCAAAGCGGTAAGAGGGAGAACTAAACCAATCAAGGCGACAAGCTTTGCGATGTTCCGATGCATAACAATCATTTAATCTCACCCTTTCGAAATTCGACTTCAGAAGTTTGGACCAGTCGGCTGATCACAAAGCTCGATATAGCGTACGCCGAGAGAGTTATGGCTACCCCAATGACTGCCGCTTTCAAAATGTCCTTGGCCTTGGTCACCTGCTGGTCGTCGCCCCGAGCGGTCATCCACAGGTAGCCGGCGTAGACGGTGAGCACCAGAAAGATAACGCCGAGAATGGAGAGGAAAACATTGATGGCGTTGCCGACGATGACCACCGGATCAATTTCCGCTCCAAATCCAGCCTCAGTCTCCACACCTTCTAGTCGGCATTTGGCCAGTTCCAGGCCAACCTTGCCTTCACATTCCACCTTCTCTTCCGCGGCGCTTGCCGGGAGCGGGGCAGACAGAAAACCAAAGAGCGAAACTAGGAAGAGAAGCGAAATAGCAAGGCGCATATATCAAACGCCGACTGCTGTAGTCAGCTGGGTAATAACAAAGTTGGTGATGGCGTAGCCGGCGGAAACAATGACCAGTCCGATTACCGCGGAGACGAGCATTTTTTTTGCTTTCTCGATCTGCTGCTCGTTGCCGGCTGCGGTCATCCACAGAAAGCCGCCATAGACCGTTAGAACCAGGAAGATGATGCCCAGCAGTCCCAGGGCGGCCGAAATGACCCGGCCGACAATGACGGTGATGTCGGTTTCCGGGAGAGTTCCGAAGGCCGCTTTGCCGGTTTCTTCCAGTCCCGTTGCGATGGCCAACGCCGGCGAAGCGTAAAAAAGTGTCAGCAGGGAGCTTCCGGCGATGGTGGAATATTTTTTTATTTGGCTCATGGGTGGGATTCTGAGGTCCGACCTCCGAAGACCTGGTTGGATCCTTGGAGGTCGGACCTCGACAATTGTCGAGGTCCGCGCCCGCCTGTCGGCAGGCAGGCAACGAGCGGTGCACCGGTCGCTGCCTATTACTGTGCCGTTGCTGTTACCAGCGAGTTGATGACGAACTGAGCGATGGCGTAGGCCGAAAGAATGATGGCCAGGCCGATGACGCCGGCGACGAGCATCTTTTTAGCTTTTTCAACCTTTTCTTCGTTGCCGGCGGCGGTCATCCACAAGAAACCACCGTAGAGGACGATGACCACGGCGATGATCCCCAGAATGCCCATGAAGACATTGATGATCCGGGCCACGGTTACCCGCACGTCAGTCGAGCTCAAGCCAATCGCCTCTGTAACTTCCGGAGTGAGGCCAAGGTTAATCGTTCCCGCGTGCACCACGCCCGGAAGAGTAATGGCCGCGAAGGGCAGGATCCGGTAGAACCAGCGGAGAATTTTTTCAGTCATGCATTTCACCTCCTTTCTGATGAAAGATAGACCATAGTCCTTAGTCCTAAGTCCTTAGACGACAAGTTTCTAAGGACTAAGGTCTATCATCTAAGGTCTTACGTTTGGCTACGTCCCAGTCGCTCCGGTAACTGCCTTGATGATGAAATCAGTGATGGCATAGGCGCCGAAGATGAGCGCCAGTCCCATCACTGCCCAGACCAGCATCTTCTTTCCCTTCTCTATTTTGTCAGGACTGCCGCCAGAGGTCAACCACATGAAACCGCCCCAGACGAAAACTGCAAGGGCCAGGGACCCGGAGATGCCCAAAACCGCCTTAATCACCCGGCCGATGAGATGCTGGAAGGTTATTCCCACGCCCAAGGGGTTGACCAGGCGGGGGATGGGAGAAGGTTGTGTTTCACGACCTGAGTTCCAGATGCATGTGAGTTGAGGCGAGGTGTTCACGCAAGCAGCTTGCCCCTGTTGGTAGTTAGTGTTTTGACAGACACATGTCGTCGCGTCTTCGGCATCCCGAGTGCAGCGGAAGCCCAGGCCGGCCAGGCGCGTGCCAATGTCTGCGCACGTGCCCTCCTCTACATCTGCCCGGGCGCAGGAGCAAATGGCAGCACCTTCGGGGCCGGCAGCCCTGGTGGTCAGGTCGCAGGTGCCGCTCCTACAGGCGCAAGTTCCAAATCCTCGACATACGCCGGCTGAACACTCGGAATCCTGTGCACATGAGCCGCCGAGGTCTGATCCGCCGATCTCGCCAACCTCTCGTTGCGTGCATGAGTTCTCAACACATTCTAACCCAGGCTGGCATTGGCTATTTCCCCCGCAGACTTCATCCACGGCGCCTTTTACCTGACAGGTACCCCCACTACTGCAGAAGCAACCAATATCATTGTTGCCGCAATTATTGCCTTCGTTGCAATCATTATCGGAATTACATCCCTCGCCCTCAGTTGCGGCAAACACCGGCTTGGTTGTCTGGGATACGAAGATGACAGTAAAGGTCGCGATGATCGTTGCCAGAATAATCAGTCGTCGCATATTTAGAGGCCGATGATCCGGCTCAAGACGAAATTGACTAGAGAGTAGGCGCCAAAGATGACAATTAATCCAATGACTGCCCAGACCAGGATTTTTTTGCCTTTCTCGATTTTTTCAGGTGAGCCGCCGGAGGTAAGCCAGGTAACGCCGCCGTAAACGACCATGAGAATGGCCAGTGAACCGGCAATGCCTAGAAAAGCGCTGATCACTCGGCCGACAAGCGCGGGGATTGAAGTGGTTCCTAGAGGGTTTTCAATTTCAATGACCACTCCCCCTTGCTGGTAATTGACCGGCGCTTGGGGAGAGGCCGGTGCCCCGGCCGCCGGCTCGAGCGCGCCGGACCGGCAATCGCTGTCCGATCCGCTGCGTTCACCGGCCGCAAGAAGATTATCGCATTCTTGTTCACAGACAGTTGAACTGTTGCAATTTCCATCACGGCGGTAAAGGAGTCGGCCGTCTTTTACCTCTCCTTCTATATCGCCGATCGCCGCCGGGGCGCCATCGTCACATTGCCCGTCTTCATTTTCATCGGTTTCATTACATTGATCAATGGTAACAAGTTCCGCTTCCGATCTAAGACACCAACAATCGCATCCCGTCCCTTCCTTCGACCCTTGCTGACATTCGGGACTGGCCGCCGCCGGCTGCGGCGACCAGCGGAGTACGCCGAAAGAGAGAAAGGGGATAATTAGCAGTCCAATGAACCAAAACGTCAATCTTGATTTCATATCACTCCTTTTTCTCCGCTTCTTTCTTTTCCGCTCCGCCTGCCGCTCCTCCCTTGCAACACTGGATCTCGCGCGGCTCGTCGGGGAAGAGCCCGGGGATGCAGTCGAGACCCGGGGCGACGGTTTGCTTGCTGTATCCCTCGTCAGAGAGATCATCGCACTGGGTGACGCACTTGATCTCCCCACTGGCCAACCGGAGACTAGTTCCTTGTTTTTTATTGTCTCCGACGCAGGTCTGGCCCTCGATTTGCACCTTTGATTCTCCGCCAGTGAGCGCGCCGGTCAGGAACTGCACGCCGGTATAGGCGCCGAAGATAATGGCCAGGGCGATCACGGTCTGCACCAGGATGGTTTTGCCCTTGGTGATTTTGTCCGGACTTCCGGCCGAGGTCAGCCAGACAAAGCCGCCGTAGACGAACATGGCGAGCGCGATGGACCCGGCGATGCCAAAGATAAACTGGGCCACTCGGACGAAAACGCCGATAAGCGAGGCCAAGCCGCAACTCTCAACCGGCGCCTCACCGGTCGCGCACTCCGGCGGCACCAAAACCGCCAGCGCAGGGAGCGCCACGAGACATCCAGCAACCACTGTTCCAACAAGTTGAGTGTACCTATGTTTCACAATGTGGAAGAAAAGAGGAGGAAAAGAAGAGGAAAAGGGGAAGAAAGGGGGATTATTTGGGATTCCAGCGAGATTTCCAGGTGCCGGATGCTTGTTTTTTAATGAGGCCGACGAGGTATCGGTCAATGAAGTATTTGGTGTTTCTGCCGTTCTTCAGTGCTGCGGCGCATTTTTCGGGATCAATGATGCCATCTTCTTGGCAATCTTCTAGGTCCTCGAGGAGTTCCTCTAGAGATCCGCCACTCACTTTCGTTGCTTGGATCAAAGTTCCAAGCTGTCCTTTTTTGTATGCTTCCGCGATATTTTGTGGAACAGAGCGCGCCGCGGCTTGCATTTGACTCGCTAGTCTTCGGTGGTTTTTTTCTAGCGGTTGAGTGAGTTGAAAGATCATTCGTCGTAGCTCGTTCGCTTTCTGCCACACCAACAGATTCTTGTACGGTTCAACGAACATATTTCTCCTCCCCTTTTCTTCCTCCTTTCCTCCCCTATTCCTCCCCCTTCTTCCCCTATTCAATGGTTTGGTTCACCTTCCCAACGGCAATGGAGATTGCCTGCTTTGGGATGGCGCCAACGACTACAGACTCGATCATTTCTTCAAATGCTTCTTCGGCCGCCGCGATGTCAACGCCCTTGTACCAGGATTTGGCCGTGAGTATCTGATTGGCGAAAACTCCGATGTCCAGGTCTTCGAGCTGTCCGGCGCGCAGGGCGCGGAGGGCCGTGGGTTTTTTGGTCACGTCCAGATATTTTTTGACCTGTTCGGCCGAGGAGGCGAACTGGATGAAATCCCAGGCCTCGTTAGGCCGCTCGGTCTTTTTTGAAACCACCTCCAGCCAGTAGTTGGCGTAATTGATCTGGTCGCCCGGGGCGATCTGCGGGGCCGGGGCCACGGCGAAGTTCAGCTTGGGCGCCCGGGCCCGAATCTGGGGGATGTTGTAGGAGTAGCCGAGCATCATGGCCGCTTTGCCGGTGGCAAAGGCCTCGAGTGAATTGGGCTGGGAGGTGTTCCAAGTGTAGACGTCTTTGGAGGGCGAGGCGAAGTCGGTGTAGAAGACCAAGGCTTCTTCCCCCGGCGGCGTTTGGCGGCCGGCAAGTTCGCGGGGAATGAGGTGGAAGGTGGCGTTGCCGGACTCGTCGGCCATCTGGGTCCGATTCTGCATCATGATGAGCGACAGAATGTCAAAGGCCTGCTCGACGTTCCGGGCCGTGCCCAGGGCCGCTCCGGCTTGGAGGACTTTGTTTTGGGCGTCCACCCGGGACAGTTTTTTAGTTGCCGCTTGGAAATCACTCCAAGTTCCCGGCGGCTCGGCGATGCCGGCGGCTGATGACAGATCGCGGTTGTAGAACAGGGCCAGACTGTCCATAAACAGCGGCAGGCCCCAGATCTGGCTGACCGTCTCCCTTTTTTCATTGGTTGTCTCCAGGATGACATCCTTGCCCACCTGCTCGACGAAATCCGTTTGAACTTTTCTGATGGAAAGGGTCGGCACCTGTTTGATGGTGGTTACCGTTTCTTTTTTGATGGTGCCGCGGACTTCCTGGAAGGGAAGGGTGAGAGATGACGGAAGCGGCAAGAGTTTCGGCTGGTAACCGCGCATCCAGGTGTTGTGAATGGTGAAAATATCCGGGCCGCGGTCTTCGGCCAGGGCGTTTAAGAGTTCATCCTCGTATTCTTCCAGCCGGAATTTGCGGTATTCGATGGTGACATGGGGATGGATGGCCCGGTAGGCCCGGATGATTTCGTCAAAAGCATCGGCATCGTCAATGACCCGCCAGTATTTGAGAGTTACCGGCCGCGAGGCCTCGCGAACGGCCTGGGAGACCCCCTTGGTGCAGGAGAGTCCAAGGAGAGGGAGGATGAGAAGAAGAGGGAGGAGACGGCGCATATTGTTAGGGAGTAGGGAGCAGGGAGTAGGGGGTAGTCATCGGATGAGGCGACGGAGGAATTTTTTGAATTCGCCGTTGACTTCAGGATGTTTGAGGCCCAGAGCCACGGCGGCCTGAAGAAATTGCAGTTTGGTACCGCAGTCGTATCGTTCCCCTTCGATCTCCCGGGCATAGAGAGGCAGTCCTTGGCGGAGGGCGGTCATGAAGGCGTCGGCCAGCCGGATCTCGCCGTCGCGGCCGGGTTTTTGTTTGGCCAAAATTTTCATGATCGGCGGGGTGATGACATAGCGCCCGATGACCCCTAGGTTCGACGGCGCCTCTTTCGGGGAGGGCTTCTCAATGAATTTTTTAATTTCCCAAACATGCCTGCCCAACGCCACGCCGCCGACGACCCCGTAGCGTGAAATTTGGGACTTGGGAACGCGTTCCACGGCCATCACGCTGTCGCCGTAGCGGTTGTGCGCTTCTATAAGCTGGGCGATCCCCGGCGTTTTGTGAATGATGATGTCGTCACCGAAGAAAACTGCCACCGGCTCATGTTCGTCCACGAAGGGCAGGGCGGAAAGGATGGCATGTCCGTCCCCAAGCGGCTTTTGCTGGCGGACAAAGGCGAACTTGGCCAGTTTGCCGATACGGGCCACTTCCTCCAGCTCTTTGGTTTTCTTTTTTTGATGCAGCCGATACTCCAGCTCGAAGTTGCGGTCGAAATGGTCTTCAATGGCCCGCTTGCCCAGTGAGGTGACGAAGACGATTTCCTCGATGCCGGCGGCCACCGCCTCCTCGACGATATACTGGATGACCGGTTTGTCCACCACCGGCAGCATTTCCTTGGGTTGGGCCTTGGTGGCCGGCAGAAGCCGGGTGCCAAGCCCAGCGACCGGAATGATGGCTTTTCTGATCTTTCCCATATGTTGTCCCCGCCATCATACCAAAAAACCGCCCGCAAGGGCAGTCTTTTGAACGGAGGGGGTGGAATTCACCCAGTCATTCGACCGTGACTACGAACTCACGAGATAGTCCTGGCAGGCGCGGAGGGGGTGGGATTCGAACCCACGATGACCTTTCGGCCATAGCAGTTTTCGAGACTGCCCGATTCAACCGCTCTCGCACCCCTCCGCGCCGGCCACGACAGTTCAGTTTTGCGACAATATCACGCCTTTCTGTCTTTTGGAAGAGTCGCCGCGGCCATCAGGCCGACGATGGCCCAGAAGAGGATTGATAGGTCGTTTTTAAAGTAGGGAACGTCGACCAAGCCGTGGATTAGGATGGCGGTCATGGCCGCGGCCAGCGGGATCTCTAAAGATGCGTCGCCGCGGCGGCGGGCAAGGCGGAAGAACTCGAAGACGATCCATCCGAAGGCCAAGAGGCCGAGCAGGCCCGTTTCGCTCCAGAAATTGAGGACGATGTTGTGCGGGTACTGAAAGATTTCCACTTTAGGGTCCTTGTGGTAAGGCGCGATGACCGTCGGATAGCCGGAGAGTCCGGCGCCGGAAAGCGGCCGGTCGCGGAGCATGGCCGCGGTTTCCGTCCACATGACCCGCCGAACCGTTCCCGACCAATCCTGAAGAAGTATTTTTTCTCGAACGGACGGCCAAACGCCGGGCGAGACGATAATCGCTGCGGCGACGAGCGAAGCGATGAGAGTGATGATTCGCGTCTTTTTGGTCCAGAACATCCCGAAGACAAATAACCCCGCCAGAATCCCGACTAAACCTGCTTCGGTTTTGGATAACACTGTCGCGGCTATTCCGAGTATCCCCACAAGGATCAACGCAATCCTTCGCCCGAGTCCCCAGTCCCTAATCCCTAGTCCCACCGTGATCAGCAACGTAGCTATCGGCGCCAGCAGTAACCCCACGGCATTGGGATACTCATAGGGCCCGGTAACCCGCAGCTCGGTCTGCCATGGGGCGGGAATGGGAAATCCGGCGAAACGCTGAAGAAAGGCCGTGGCCATTACCGCCGCCGCCGAGACAGCCAGTCCGGTTAGAGCCAGAGCGCGGTCCCTCCGTTCGCGCATTACATTGGCTATCACCAGTCCGAAAAGAGCCGGTTCGACGATGTAGGCCTTCCATATTCCCAGAGCATCCAGGCGTTCCGGCGAGACAACCGCCGCTACCGTGCCGGCAAAAAGAAAAAGCGCCGTTGGAACAAAGAGAGGATGGAGGGCCAGGCCGCGCAGTTTTTTCATGGCCTGGCCTTCGCGGATGATCCGTAACGCCCAGCCAATGATCGTTCCCAAAAGGAGAGCTTCCAGAATCGTCGTTGGAATTCCGCCGATCTCCGACCGCACCAGATAGGAAGGCAGGAGGGCCAGAATCGTCGTTGCCGCCAGAGTAGGGCGGCCGATGGCTAGAAGCGTCTGCAGAATGAAAAGCGCGATAACAATACCGCTCATACGTCAGATGGTTGCCGCCGTAACTGCGCCAGGATCTCCTTTGGTATGCCACCAAGGATAAAGAGGAATGTCAGGTAGATGACCCCGCCAATAGCGATCCCGGCAAGAATCGGCAGGTCCCGCAGAATGAAAAGAAGGCCGGCCATGGCAGCGGAAGCCAGAATGCTTTTGGCCGCGACCGAAAGCCGCAGATGGATGCCGGATCGCCGCAGGTAAAGCGCGCTTGCGGCTATGGCGATGAACAGTTCGGAGAAGACGGTGACTCCAGCCGCGCCCCAGACTCCGAAGCGGGGAATAGCCAGGAAATAGAGAGCCAGCGAGATGGCAGCGTCGGCGGCGTAAAAACGGACCATCTTTCCCTGAAGTCCGAGGGCCACGATTCCATGGCCGGCTACCGCTCCGATAAAGATGGAGGCCAGGCCGACAGTGAGGATGGCCAGGATTCCGCCTGAAACTTCGAACGCGTCTCCGGCAACCAGACGCATCAGCGGTCGGCCGAGGATTGCTGCCCCAGCCGCGAGCGGAATGGCGGCAATGGCCATGGCATCAAAGGCGCGTTGGGTGATCCGGGCCAGACGATTCCGGTCTCCGATGCTCCAGGCATTGGACATGAGCGGCATGATCAAGCCCATGAAGAGAAAAGGGAGAACCGTCAGCACGTCAATCACTCGGTAGGCGGCGCCGTAAAGGCCGACCTCGGCTTGCGTTCTGGTGAGCGACAGGATGAGCGCGTCAGCCCGGAGATAGATGACATTGAAGGCGATAGACAGGCCGATGGGCGCCGAACGGCGCATAATTTCGCGCCACATCCGGCGGTCGACTTCCAATTTGAACGGTTCCGTTTTCTCGGCCAGGACAAAGGCCAGGATAAATTGAACCAGATTGCCGGCGGCAATGGCGGCGATGATACCCAGGAGGCCCCAGTCGTAGAAGGCGGCGGCAACCACACCCAGGATTTGGATAACGCGCGAAGTGAGTTCGCCGGCTGCCGCGCGTTCCATTCGCAAGCGCCGCTGAAAGACGGTGGTCAGAACCTGGACTCCGGCGTTGGCAAACTGTGAGGGCACGAAGAGGAGTATGCCCAGTTTGATGATTAAGGGGTAAGGGAAAGCCAGAGCGACCAGCGGCGCCATTCCCAAAAAAACCGCGGCGGTGGCAAAGCGCAGAGTGAGCGCGTTTCCCAGGATCTTTGCCTGGTTGGCGTCAGCTTCGGAGAGCATCTGCAGGGCGACAATCGAGATGCCGAAGTCGGTGAGCACGCCGAAGATCTGGATGAAGGCCGAGGCCGTGGTATAGGCGCCAAAGCCATCAAGACCCAGCTCGCGGGTCATTACCCCGATGACGGCCACTCCCAAAATCGTAGCCAGCGCGCGGCTAGCAAATTGGATGACCGTGTTTTTGGCAATGGCGCGGGTGGTGGACACGTTAAACCATTACGAACTACAAATGAGTACGAATATACAAACTGATCGGTTCGTACATTCGTAGTTGTTCGTAGTTCGTAATTGTTATAGCACACCGCGAGGATTGACACGAGCTCTTTTTTCTGGTATCTTATTTAGGCCATGACAGAGGAACGGCCGAGCATTTTGTTCAATAAAGCCGCAATCGTTGCCGGATTGATTTCCGGGACGGTTGCGGCATTTTTGTTTGTCACTCTGCCCCGTCCAGCGGTCGCGGCGAGTTACGGGGCGGCAAAAATGATCCAGTCGCCGGCGCCGGTGGTTGTTGCCGGCGGAACGGCGCGATTCAGCGTCGGATTTAAAAATACCGGAACGGAGACCTGGAAAAACTCCGGCGCCAACTTCGTCTCCGCCTACACCTGGGATCCGAAGTACCGCGCGAGCCCGTTTCAAGACGCCTCCTGGCGCAGTTTCCGCCAGCCGGCGGCACTCAAGAATCAATCCGTCGCGCCCGGACAGATCGGCTATATCGAGTTTACTTTGCGCGCGCCGACAACCCCCGGGACCTACAAGGAAACCTTCAATCTGGCCGCCGAGGATCTTTTGTGGATTCCCGGCGGGGAATTTTCGGTAACCATAACAGTCGCGGCTGGAACGGCTGCCGCGGCTCCCGCGCCTTCTCCTGCTCCCGCGCCGGCCGTTGTTGTACCGACACCGACTCCCTCTTTGGCGGGCCAACCCTACGCCGCCCAGCGCATGGTCCAGAGCGCGCCCGCGCTGGGCATGAAGCCGGGGGAAACCAAGGAATTTCAAATTTGGCACAAGAATATCGGCACCGCCACCTGGAACGGGTGGACCCTTCAGGTCAACGATAGCCCTTTGGGCATCGCGACCAGCGGGAGCGGCACGCTGGCTTTTCAGGATGTTACCTGGTCGGCATCTGACGTCGTCAGGCGCGGGATGGAGCCGGTTGCCCCCGGCCAACTGGTCATCAACAAGTTTTTCCTTCGAGCGCCGACCACCTTGGGGATTTATCGCGCGCGGTTTCGGATCGTCACTAACAATGAACTGGTCGCTGGTGGAGAGTTCGACATTCCTATCTCCGTCACCAATGACGGAAACGTGACGGTGTCCCCATCCGAACCGCTTCCGGCGCCGGTCGCGCTCATTCCTGAGCCGAGCATCCGCATCGGACTGCTCACTACCGACGAGATTGGCAATCGGGTGGATGTCACCTCTGACCAGCCATTTGAGATTAAACTTGCCGATGGAACGCTTCTCGGGCGCGTCGAAATCGGCCAGATCGCCACGGTTTCATACGACAAAGGCGCTGGCAGATATGTGGTGAAGATTCCGACAAATTCGTTCACGGCAAATCAGCCGGTACGTCTGGTGCCGACAGTCCCCGGGATCATGACCGTGACCAACTGGACGAACCGGCCCAAGTGGAGTTCGACCTTAAACGACAATCAATTCCGCGGTGCGCTGGAAGTCCGCTACGCTTCCACCGGTTACACCTGGCTCATCAACGAACTGCCCTTCGAGCAGTACCTGCGCGGGCTGGCCGAGACCGGCAATGGCTCGCCATCCGAGTACCACAAATCTATCATCATCGCCGCCCGGACCTATGCCTACTGGCATCTGACCCATCCCGGAAAACACATCAAGGGAGGTTTTACCCTCGATGATTATTGGGACCAGGTTTATCGCGGATACGGCAGCGAGCAGCGTATGGGGAATTTTGTGGCCAGCGTCGAGGCCACGCGCGGCCAGATTGTCACCTACAAGAATGATGTCGTGCCCACTGCCTACTTTGCCCGCTCCGACGGCCGCACTCGCGGCTGGCACGAAGTGTGGGGAGGGGCGGTCAAACCCTGGTCAGTCGGAGTTTCAGTGCCGCAGGAGGTGGGTAATCGCCTCCTCGGACACGGC
>MGDZ01000005.1 GCA_001791115.1 Candidatus Uhrbacteria bacterium RIFCSPHIGHO2_02_FULL_57_19 | reverse complement strand
TGTCGCCATGGTCATATGGCGACACGGTAACCGAATTAATATCTACACGGGGAGTTTCGGTAACCTTTATTAGTATCTACAACGGGCGCTTGACCCCGTCCGACGGATAGGATACACTCGGAACGCTATTTTTGAACTCGGAATCTTATGTCAGATATCACGCCAGCGGGAACAGAACTGAAGCCGGGGATGACGGTGCGGGTGCATAACCGGATCGTCGAGACCACGGCCAAGGGCGAGGAGAAGGAACGCATTCAGATTTTCGAGGGGATTATCCTTGGGCTGCGCGGTGGCGGTCAATCTCGCACGTTTACCATCCGCAAAATTTCCCACGGGATCGGCGTTGAGCGCATCTTCCCGATCAATTCCCCGATGATCGCCAAGATCGAGGCTGTGCGTCAGGCGCATGTCCGCCGGGCCAAGCTGGGATATCTAAGGACATCGAAGAAGCGGCTGAAGGAGACGGCCATCGTTAGTGTGTAGTGAGTAGGGTGTAGTGCGTAGTGAAAAAAAACGAGCCCTGGCGGGCTCGTTTTGGTTAGGCGACGGAGTTCCATCAGAATCCTAAATTCTGATCAACGGTGGTCACCCCGGCCTGCTCGCCGGTGGGAGTGAAATCTCCGGAGGCCGCCACCTGGCTTCCCAAAAGATAGTTGATAAAGAAGGCGTCGGAGAGGTCATCAATCGCTTGATTCCAATCCTGGCCGTAGAGGGCGCGAGCCACCTCTTCAGTAGCCATCCAGCGCAGAGTGCCGCTTCGACCGACGGCGTAGACCCGCGCGTCGGTTTGGACTTTGATCATTCGCGCTCCCGGACGATAATGGCTCATTCCCCCGAAGGGAATGGCCGATAAGGTGGAGTAGTTGACCGTCCGCACTCCGGAGAAGTCGCCGTACCAAGACAGGTATGTTTTTTCGTTGGGGAAGAAATAACGCTTTCCGTTTTTGGCGATGTAGTAGACGGTGGTGTCGGACCAGGTCGTGGGATCGCCGTCGTTGGCCAGTTTGACGAGCGCTCCGGGGGCAAAGGTTACTGGCACGGCCGATGGTTCGAGGAAAGAAACGGCTACGGTCTGGGAAACGATGGTCGCGCCGACCGAGGCGGTGAGGGTGGAGGTGCCGATGGTTCCGGACTTAATGGTGAAAACGGCTTGGCCTTGGGAATTGGTAGCCGGAGAGACGGCGGTGATGGTGTCGGATGATCCGCGAGAGGAGGTAAGGGTAACGCTTTGGTTAGTCATCGGTTGATTGACTCCGTCGAGGATGGTGACAGTGACTGTCGCGGCGTCGGTATTGTTGGCCTCAAGAACCACGGGATTAGCGGTTACTGACGAAGCGGTGGTGGAGATGGTTCCGGCTTGGCCGCCGACCGTGCCAGTGCCGCCGCTGGCTGATAAGGTGACGTTTACTCGATATGGCCCGCCGGTTTCGATGTAGCCGATGACTGCCGGGGTGGAGGCGCTGCCCACTGATCCCAGCCCGGATTTTTCAACCCGATAGTAGTAAGTGCCAGTGTCCAGGGCAAATTTGGCTTGGCCGTTGGAGTCGGTGATTTTTTGGGCGTCTGCTTGTCCGATCAGTCCCACGGAAAGATCGTCAGCCAAGTGATTGGCGATATAAGTGGAGGAAGCGTAGATGCCCACCGTGGCCCCGGAAATCGGACTGCCCAGGGCGTCCTTGACCGTCACCCACATGTCCAGTTGAAGCGACGGGCCGTCAACCTGCCCGCTCCAGTAGGTTCCCGAGGTCCCATCGAAGTCAGTGGTCACGGTGCCCGCCGAACCGACGCTGATTCCCGTTGCCGCGTTGGCGTAGCCCGGAACTTGGGCAGTGAGTTGAACATTTCCGGGCGTGACAGCCAAAAGCCAGGTGCCGCCGCTGTAGCGCATCTCGCGGATTTCGCCGCCGGCAGAGAGAAAGGGAGTACGCTCCGAAGAGGTCGGAGTTATGTTGATTCCCTGTTCCGAGGAGATGCCCAGAACGCGCACCGGGAACATGTTGGCCGAGGCTGTCTGGACCTGAGTGTTGGAGGCCGTGGAGGGCGGGGTGACGCTGCCGATGGTGTAGGTGACGTACCCGGGTTTGGAAACGGTAACCGGAGCGGCTGAACTCCCCACCGGCACGGCACAGCCGAAGCGATTGGTGCCTGATTCCGGAAGACAGGAAACACTGGGCGAGGAGAAAAAAATAACGCTCCCGCCCATGCCTTGGAGAGATAGGCCTAGCTCACTCTTGGCTAGAATGACTACCGAGAACTGCATTCTGGCAAAGTAGCGTCGTTGGGAGTCGAATTCAGTGTCCGGAACAAAGATATCGGTGATGGTTTTGTTGACGTATCCTTGGGTTCCAAAACCAGTAACCGTGAGTGAACCGCCATCGGTGATGGTGATCGGAACCGGATAACCGATGGCGTCCCCAGAGGGGGCGGCCATGCCGATAACTGTGGTCGAATCTTTGGTAAAGATGCCGGCCGCGGAAGTAGAAGAGATGTCTTGGGCGAACTCGTCATCAGTTTCAACCTTGACCGTGAATTTGTTGAAGGAGACTAAAGTATTTTCAGCCGCCGAGGTATAGGAAGCCGTGGTTTGCCAAGCCAGGTAGCCGGACTGATTTTTGACTGTCACTGACAAAGTGTCATTGGTATCACAGGAGGCCTGGACAACCGGTTGAATGGCAATCACTCCGGTTGCGGCGTTTATATCCGAACCAGTACCATCGGCCACGGTAAAGCTGGTTCCGCCGCCGCAGGAATAGTTGACCTCTGCTCCGCCAGAGGTAAGGGCGTTGCCAAACTCGTCGCGGACAGTAACCGCGATATCCCCGGCTCCGGCCTTGGCCGCGGCAGGCAGGAGAAAAAGAAAAAGGAAGAAAACAATGATTGGCGCAAATCGGCGCATATTGCCATTATCGTATCACAAAAACAACCCCGCCATGGCGGGGTTGTTCTTTTTTGGATGTTATCTGCCTTGATCCGCGTCGATAGAGGAGGCGGCATTCATTTCCGCCGAGGTTATATAGTCCGTGGCCGAGACAATGTCCGCGCCAAAGGTGTAATCGGCGACGAAGGCGTCAGAGAGGTCGTCTATTTTTTGATTCCAATCACTTCCAAAGGCCGCGGCAGCCACCTCTTCGGTCGTCACCCAACGCATAACCCCGCCTCTAGCTAGGGCATAGACCTTAGGCAAGGTTTGGAACTTGAGGAGTCGTATCCCGGGCCGGTAGTGGACGTTTTCCCCCAAAGAGATCGAGGCCATCTCCGAGTCGCTAATGGTCTGGACCGTTGAAAAATCCAGGTACCAGGTGCGGAAGATTTTTTCATTGGGAAAGGCATGACGCTGGCCGTCGGTTCCCTGATAATAGACGGCCTTGCAGGGATGGTCGGCGGCCGCGCCGGCGGCGCAGGCGGTCTTGATCAGCCGGGTGGCCGGAGGCGGAGCAACTGGCATGCTGGTGGTGAAGGTTTGGTCCTCGGATGAGGCGGTATTTTCCGCTTGGTCCGAGGATAGGACACGGAAGTGATAAGTAGTGTCAGTGGCAAGACCGGTGAGAGCCACGGCATGGGTGGTGTTCAAGGTGACATCGTCAATGGTCGAGCCATAGGCATTGGTGGGTCCGTATTCCACCTTGCTGGTTCCAATCTCGTCGGTGGTCCAGGTAACGGTCACGCCGGTTTCAGTGAGGTCGGAGATGGCCACGTTAGTGATGGCCGGGGTCCGGGTGTCGGCCGGAACCGTATAGGTAACGGTAAGGGTCGGGGGGGTGGAGCCTTCGCGGCTCCAGAAAGAGCGGGTGTAGGCGTCGGAAGCGGCTCCGGATTCGCGGCCGATGATCATCACCCCCAGATTTTGCCAGGCGCCGGAAACCCAGTTCTGGACAGCCGTGGTCAGGCCCCAGGTTTTGGTTCCTGGATCGTGAGTGACATAGCTCGAGCTGATGGTCTCGGAAGTACCCGGCTGATCGTTCCAGGTGACGGTCGTCTCCTCCCAGGCATTGACGATGCGGTTGGCGTTCACATTGATGGTTCCGCTGCCCGCGGCGGTTGAGATGGTCAGGCCCAAATTGGCTTCACTGATGGTGGCGTCGGAGGGAATGGAGGAAAGGTCAAAACGAAGGAGCGAACGCGCGCGATTTGCGCCTGATCCATAGAGCACCGAAAGGTTGGCTTGGGTGCCGTAATTTTGAGCCCCGGATTCACCGGTCCAAATGTAGCTGTCGGCCACTGGATTCAAAGTGACGGTCTGGACGGTGTCGGCCCGGGCCGGCAGGGCCAAGACGGTCTGGCCGAGAACGATTGACGAAGCGACGAAAGCGCGGAGGAGGCGGTTTTTCATAGTTCGACAAGCTCACTATTTTTTCAATAATTTCGATGACCAAACGATAACACGGCTGATCGAGGGCGGCAACCGTCTAGCGGATGGCGCTGGCCACAGCCGCAACGACATTGCGGTCAAAGGGATCTGGCAGGATGCGGTCGGCAGTAGGACACGGGACGCAGGAAGCTAGACGTTCGGCCGCGGCCATCAGCATGTCATCCGTGACCCGCCGGATGCGGTTGTCCAGCGCGCCGCGGAAGATGCCCGGGAAGGCCAGGACGTTGTTGATTTGGTTTGGAAAATCCGATCGGCCGGTGGCGACAATTGACGCTCCGGCCGCGCGCGCCTCGTCCGGCATGATTTCCGGCACCGGATTGGCCAAGGCGAAGACGATTGGGTTCGGTTCCATGGTATGAACCATGGAA
Organism: Candidatus Uhrbacteria bacterium RIFCSPHIGHO2_02_FULL_57_19; assembly: GCA_001791115.1. Classification (GTDB taxonomy): domain Bacteria; phylum Patescibacteriota; class Patescibacteriia; order 2-12-FULL-57-11; family 2-12-FULL-57-11; genus 2-12-FULL-57-11. Next base: position 22,930 of record MGDZ01000005.1, on the reverse strand, counting down.
CCGGTAAGTACGCCGGCTTTGCTGACGCCGATGAAGATGTTTGCGCCGCGGAGGGCGTCGGCAAGTCCACCAGTATGCCCTTCGGGGTTTGTTGTTTCCGCAATCGCGCGTTTCGCATCCGTGAGTCCTTCTCGTCCGCGCTGAATGATCCCAACACTGTCGCAGACGACGATGTTCCGGAATCCATAACGGAGAAGCATCCGGGTAACGAATATACCGGCCGCCCCCGCGCCGTTCATCACCAATTTGACCTTCGTCTTATCCAGTTCTCGGACCTGGAGCGCGTTAATAAGTCCAGCCAAGACCACCACCGCCGTTCCCTGCTGATCGTCATGCACCACGGGGATGTCGAGCTCTTCCTGAAGACGCGCTAAGATTTCGAAACAACGCGGCGCGCTGATGTCCTCGAGGTTGATCCCCCCGAAGACCGGCGCGATGGTCTTCACGGCGCGGATAATCTCTTCGGTGTCCTGCGTCGCGAGGCAGATCGGGAATGCGTCGATGCCCCCGAATTCCTTGAAAAGGATGGCCTTGCCTTCCATCACCGGAATGGCCGCCGCCGCGCCGAGGTTGCCCAGCCCTAAGATCGCCGAGCCGTCGGAGATCACGGCCACGGTGTTGCGCTTGATGGTGTAGTCGTAGGCGAGCGCTGGATCTTTTCCGATCTCCACGCTTACCTGCCCCACGCCCGGCGTGTAGGCAAGCGAGAGATCCTCGCGCGTCGCGAGCGGAACCTTGCTTCGAATCTCGAGCTTGCCGCCAAACTTTCGGTGCAACTCGAGCGACTCTCGGGAGAAATCCATAGTCCTATAGGATCTTTTTCAAATACTGCCCGGTTACCGAGGCTTTGATTTTCACCAGATCCTGCGGCGTTCCTTCGGCGACCAGTTTTCCGCCGCGCACTCCGCCATCCGGCCCCATATCAATGATCCAGTCAGCGGATTTGATCACGTCCAAATTGTGCTCAATGACCAGCACTGAGTTGCCTTTGTTCACCAGTTCCTGGAGCACCAAGAGCAGGCGCTTGATGTCGTCGAAGTGCAATCCGGTCGTGGGTTCGTCGAGAATGTAGAGAGTCCGGCCGGTGGCCCGGCGTGAAAGTTCAGTGGCCAGCTTGACCCGCTGGGCCTCGCCGCCGGAGAGCGTATTGGCCGGCTGACCGAGGCGGATGTAGCCCAGCCCCACCTCGTCCAACACTCCCAGTTTTTCGAAAATCGCCGGCACATCCGAGAAAAAGTCCTTGGCTTCTGAAACCGTCATCTCGAGCACATCCGCAATGGTCCGTTCTTTGTAGTGAATTTCAAGCGCCTCGGCGTTGTAGCGCTTTCCATGACATTCTTTGCATTCCACATACACATCCGGAAGGAACTGCATGCTTATCTGCACATACCCCTCGCCGGCGCAGGCCTCGCAGCGGCCGCCGCCTTTGACGTTGAAAGAAAATTTTCCGGCGTCATATCCGCGCATCCTGGCCTCGGGGATTTCGGTGAAAAGGTCGCGGATGGCGGTGAATACTCCGGTGTAGGTGGCTGGGTTGGAGCGCGGGGTCCGGCCGATGGGTGTTTGATCGATAGAGATCACTTTGTCCAAGTGTTCGATTCCGGAAATCGACTTGTGTTTCCCGGGGAGTTCCTTGGCCCGGTAAAAATGCGCGGCCAGCGCCCTGCCGAGGATGTCGAGGATGAGGGTGGACTTTCCGGAACCGGACACGCCGGTCACGCAGACAAACTTTCCCAGGGGGATTTTCACATTAATTTCTTGCAAGTTGAACTCTTTGGCGCCGCGGATCGTGATGGCCTTGTTGTTTTCCTTGCGAGCCGCTTTCGGCGCCTCGATCGCGCGCTTCCCGCTCAAGTACGCGCCGGTTGTTGAGGCGGGATTGCGACGGATAGCATCAGGCGTGCCGGTGGCAATAATCTCACCCCCCAGCTCGCCCGCGCCCGGTCCGACATCTATCACATAATCCGCCTGGCGAATGGTCGCCGCGTCGTGTTCGACGACAATGACCGTATTCCCTTCGTCGCGGAGACGCTTTAACGTGTCGATGAGTTTTCCATTGTCGCGGGCGTGCAGTCCGATGGATGGTTCGTCCAATATGTAAATTACCCCGGAGAGCTGGCTCCCGAGTTGCGTTGCCAATCGCACCCGCTGGCCTTCACCGCCAGAAAGCGTTGAGGCAGCGCGGTCCAAGGTGAGATAATCGACCCCGACAGCAAGCAGATTCCCCAGCCGTTCCTTGACCTCTTTCAAAATTTGGCGCGCGATTTTCTGTTCGTCGTCGGACAACGGCTCATGGATATGGCCATTCCCTCCTTTCCTTCCTTTGCCTCCCGTTGCTCCTTTCCCCTTTCCATTTCCGGCGAGCGTATCCAAGAATTCGAGTGCCTCATCAAGCGGCAGAGCGACAATCTCGGCGATTGACTTGCCGGCCACGAGAACTGCCAGGGATTCGGGGCGGAGTCGTTTACCCGCGCACACCGTGCAGATCTCTTCGCGCATGTAGGATTCGATCTCTTTGCGCAGGTACTCGGAGTCGGTATCGCGATATTTTTCCTCGAGCGCGGGGATCACTCCCGAGAAAGGTTCGGTTTTGTTTCCTACCGTGTAGGTTTCTTCGTCAGTTCCGTAGAGGACGGTTTCGATGGTTTCTTTGTTGAGCTCGCCTATCGGCGTGTCGAGGGAGAATCCGTGTTTGGCGGCAACGGCGCGGAGCAATTCCATTTGACCATTTTGTCCGCCGGCAATCCTGGTCCATGGGCGGATGGCTCCCTGGGCAATGGTTAGCCGGGGATTGGGTAACACGAGTTCGGGAATCAAACGCTGGGTAATGCCCAGGCCCGTGCAGCGCGGACAGGCGCCATGCGGACTGTTGAATGAAAAAAGCCGCGGTTCGATGGGCGGGAGCGAGATCCCACAGCGGCCGCAGTAGAGGTCCAGCGAGAGGAGGGCATCCTTCTTTGCTTCAGCCCTCTCCAAAATGAGCATTCCGTTACCTAACTCCAACCCCTTTTCCACAAATTTTTTGAGAGCGGAAGGATCAGGAGCGCCTCCGCGCGGGATGTGGAGAATGACAGCTTCGATCGAGTGTTTCTTCGCCTTGTCCAGTCGACGGTCGGCAGCCTCGCCGGACGAGATCATTTCGCCATCAACTCTGACCTCGGCATATCCGGCTTTTTCTATTTCCCCCAGGAGATGGCGGTGCTCGCCTCGAGCGTCACGAACAAGCGGTGAGAGAATGTTTAGATCTGATTTTGCGGCCGCGACCCGAATCGCATCGCAAATTTCCACGATCGTTTGTTTCCTGAGCGGGTCTCCGCAGATGTGGCAGTGCGGCCGGCTGGCCCGGGCGAAGAGCAGACGCAGGTAGTCGTAAATCTCGGTGATGGTTCCCACGGTCGAGCGCGGATTCTGGGAGACGCTTTTCTGGTCAATGGCGATGGTGGGGGAGAGCCCGGTGATTTCATCCACATCCGGGCGATCCTGGAGTTCCAAAAATTGTCGGGCGTAGGAGGAGAGCGACTCCATGTACCTGCGCTGGCCCTCGGCGTAGATGGTGTCAAAGGCCAGAGACGATTTCCCCGAGCCGGACAGGCCAGTAATTACCACGAACTTGTCCTTGGGAATGGAGAGCGAGACGTTCTTGAGATTATGGACGCGGGCGCCTTTGATGGAAATGACGTTTGCCACAGGGGGGGATGAGCGGGACAAGGCCCGCGGCTTCTTTGCTCGGAAACTCGGATCCGAGCTTCGTTCGGACCGCGCTCACTCGCCTCGTCCCCAATCGTCCACAGCTCGTGAGCGCTTCCTCGAACAATCCTCGCTGTATCAGCCGCGCACCTTGTCCCGCGGGGAAAAAAAGGAATATCGGAAATCAATGTCGCGGAGCATATCATGACTCCGTCAATGGGGCAAGCCCCCACACCAATGTTCTGAGATTTGGCCTGTGGAAAGATACCCCGATGCAGTTGGAGATGCGGTTTCGAAGATGTACGGAATTGGTGTCGGGGCAAGGGGGCCGGGTATGGGGATCTGCCTGCCGGCAGGCAGGTGCCGGCAGGTAACAAAACCGCCCCGGAGGGCGGGGCGGTTCGGCCGCATCGCATCAGGGACTCTCGCAATCATAGAGGTCTCCCGAGGGAGGTCCCTTGAGACTTCCGACGTCGGTGAGAAATTGGGACAGGCTGCTGCTTTCCCGAAGGACGCACCCCCCGGCGACATTGCACGGGTTGCTTTGGCAGATCTGTCTCAGATGATCCGGGTTGTACCCGCCATAGGCGTCCTTTGTCTCCGAGTCGATTTCAATCGGCCTGCCCTGATGGACAAGGAAAATGTCGTCATAGTCTCGGCACGAGTCAATCTGCGAACAGCGCACGTCGGCGTACGCGCAGACGTCGACATTTGGGTCCAGGCGGTTATCTTCGGAGAAGAAACAGTACTGGAATCGGCCGCCGGCCGCCCGCGGGGCGAAGGGCGCGCACCCGGCGTCATCCTCGGTGAGACGCCATGCTTCAAGACGATTGTCGTCAATGTCGCCGCACGACCTGCACTCGAACGTGCCGCCGAAGCCCGAGCAGACTTGTTCTTGAGGGCAGGTTTGGAACGTGCACATGTCGCTCGTGACCGGGCCTGCTCCCTCCCGGGGTTCAATCGTTCCCTTCCGTCCGCATTGGCCCGAGACCGGGGTCACTTTGACCGTGTTCAAATCCTGATCCTCGCACCAGTTTGAGGCGAGGATCGCGCGTTCGACTTTGGGAAGCTTGAGCGCGCGCAGACGCGTGATCTCCGGGTTGACAGTCACGAGAATCGTGTAGGAGCCGAGGAGGAGGATGAGTCCCAACACCGCGTTGGTGATCGTGGACTTCGCCTCGCTGATTTTTCCGGAATCCCCGGCCGCGAGGAGCCACTTTGCGCCGCCGTAGACCACCATCACCGTGGCCAGGATCCCGCCGATCGAGAGCGCGTAGCGGAACACGGCCGCGATGTACTCCGCGAGGTTCGCGGCCTCTGTCAGGTTTCCGATCCGGACCTCGAGCGGCACGGGCCCGGAGCTCGGCGGCCCTTCTGCGTAACTCGCCTCGGCCTGGGTTGAGACCCCTTCGCCTGCGGCCGTCACCTGTACCAAGGCGCTCTCGCTCACCTGACTGTCGTTTACGAGAACCTTCACGCTGAACCGGTGGTACCCGGGGGTTGTGATCCAGCGCTGATTGAAGTCGAGCCGGATCGGTTCGCGCGTGGCGCGTTCCCGTCGGCGGATTTCATAGTTCTGGGCCTGGAAATTGTCGTTCCAGACAAAGGTGACCGGGGTGTCGAAGCACTCCTCCGGGGTCCCGCCCTGCCAGGCGAACGAGGTCTTAAACTGGCTCTCCTCGCCCACATTCACGGTTTTGGGGAGGACGTCGAAGGTGAGCGTCACGCGGTTGCAGTCAACCGCGTGCGCCGGCGCAGGGAGGAGACCAACAAAGAGCGCGAGAATGCTCGCGCTCAGCATCAGCGGTCGGAATGCATTCCTGCGGCGCATATCAATTCGACGGCGACGAGAGGCTCTTCACCAGTTCGCGGAAAATCGGGAGCGGGATGGCGCCTTCGATTTTCTGTCCGTTAAAGAAAAAGGTCGGAGTGCCCCGGATTCCGGCGGCCGTGCCGGCGCGGATATCATCGTTGATTTCGGAATCAGTCGCCGGGTCGGCCAGGCATGAGCGGAAAGCGTCCATATTGAGCCCGATCTGCTGGCCGTAGAAAAGAATGTCCGTTTCCGACAATTTGTCAGAGTTCAAAAAAAGTTTGTCATACATCTGGAAATAGCGTCCCTGCTCGCCGGCGCAGTTGGCCGCGGCGGCGGTACGACGGGCGTTGGAGTGGATCTCGTCCAGCGGAAAGTCGCGGACGATCAATCTGACTTGCGATCCGGATTCCGATATTACCTGGCGGAGCGTAGAGAAGACCTCTTTGGAATACGGGCACTCGAAATCCATGAACTGGACGATGGTGAGCGGCGAGCCCGCTTCTCCCAGCGCCGGATCGTCCGGAGTAACCACATCCGCCTTGGCTTCCGCGCCCTTGTCGGCAAAGTTCCCGCGGGTGAAACGATTGGTAAATTGGGGCAATGCCGATAGGTTTCCAGACTGAATGGCCCGGTAATAGGAAGCCACCTGCCAGGCGAAAAAGAGCAAAAAGAGCGCCAGGAGCACCCCCAGGGTCGTAAATAAGACTCGGAGAGGTTTGGGTATGACGGGTTTGGCCTCCGCGTTTTCCATACAGACATCTTTCTGTATAAAGTATATCATAGAACCCGTGAGGACTGCTCCACAAACCAAAGCCGAACGCCGTGAAAGCAGAGGAAAGAAGATGAAAGTGCACGGAAGCGGGGCGAAAAAAATCGCCCGGATCATCGCTCGCGTTCGTCATTAAGAGATGACAGTTAACGTTGACTTCCTGGGCGACCCGTGGTACATTCCACGGCGTCTTTTATGCGAACTGCCTTACAGATATCATTGATCGTCGTTTCTCTTTTGCTTATTGCCGCCGTCCTCCTGCAATCGCGAGGGGCCGGGTTGGGCGCGGTGTTCGGCGGCGAAGGGAACGTTTATCGGACCAAGCGCGGGGTTGAGAAAATCGTTTTCCGGGCGACCGTCGCGCTTTCCGCCGCTTTTCTTCTGCTGGCGCTCCTAAATTCGTTCCTGCCCGCTTAGCGGGAACCGGCGTCAATGTCTTTTTTTCTACGCACGCTTCGTTCCCGGTTTCTTTCCAGCTATCGCCGGTTTCTCGTCGGCTTTGGCCGGACGAAATCATCGTTTCGGGCGACCATCGCGCGCGAGAGTGATTTGAACCGCCGGCTTCTGGTGCGTCTTGCTCCCCGCAAACTTCCGACCACGCGCCAGCTTCGTTACGCAGGCACCGTGCTTTCGCCGGTCGAACGGAAGATAACGGCGGTTCTTTCCGCGGCAGCCCTGGTTTCCTTGTTTATCATTGTAGTCCGGATTATCACCGCCAATCTGGCTGCGGTTCCGGCGCGTGGCGGGGAATACACTGAAGGGCTGGTCGGCGCGCCCAATTACATCAACCCACTCTACGCGCCAGGGAACGACGTTGACGCCGATTTGGTGCGAATAATCTATTCCGGCTTGTTCCGCACCCTTCCCGATGGAAAACTGGATGTCGACTTAGCGGAGTCATTTGAGATTTCAGACGACGGCAAAGTCACCACCGTGCGGCTTCGCGACAATCTCCGCTGGCACGACGGCAAGCCTCTCTCCATTGATGACATTCTTTTCACTTTTGAAGCGGCAAAAAATCCGGAGTGGAAAAGTCCGCTCCTGCCCGTCTTCCGCGGCGTCGGCATCGAGAAAGTTGACGACCGAACCGTGCGCTTCACGCTCGAGGGGCCCTATGCTCCCTTCCTTCGGTCGCTCACGCTCGGCATCTTGCCGTCTCACCTCTGGGGCGACGTATCACCGGCCTCGGCCACTCTGGCCGAATTCAACCAGAAACCGGTCGGCAGCGGTCCCTTCCGGATGAAGTCGTTCCTCCGCGACCGAGTGGGACAGATCCATTCCTATACCCTGGAAGCCAATCCTTACTTCCATCGCCAGCGACCATTTCTCGACAGAATGGTTTTCCGTTTCTATCCGGATTCGACACTGCTGACCCAAGCCCTGCTTTCCCGTCAGGTGGATGGCGCCGCCTTTTTGCCCCAGAGCGAGCGTCGGCGCCTTTCCGTTCGCCGCGATCTCCAGACCCTCTCCCTCCGCCTGCCCCAGGAAACCGCCGTCTTTTTCAATCTCAAGAACGATTTGTTTAAGAATCCGGAAGTGCGCAAAGCCCTCTCTGTTTCAGCCGACCGCCAGCGGATTCTCCGCGAGGCATTGAATGGTGAGGGAGAGATTATCGACGGTCCGGTCTTGCCGGGGTTGTTCCCCGGGCTTGAAAATCCTCCGTCGCTCCAGTATGATCCGGCTCTTGCGATAAAGGCGCTGGAGGAGGCGGGTTTCTCGCTTCCCGAAGGATCGTCGGTTCGGATAAAAGTGACCAAGGACAAAAAAGGAAAAGTGACTGCTACATCCACTTTGTCCTTCGCCTTGACTACCGTTGACCGTAACGAAAACGTCGCGGCGGTCAAGATTCTTGAAGAGAATTGGCGGGCCGTCGGGGCTGAGGTTCGATTGAATGTTGTTGACACCTCCGGGATTCAGAAAGATATAATTCGTCCCAGAAATTTTGACGCTCTGCTCTTCGGAGAAGTGTTGGGTGCCGATCCCGATCCATACCCTTTTTGGCATTCGTCACAGGGAGGTGAGCGCGGGCTTAACCTTTCCGGTTTCGCCAACCGCACCGCCGACGAGCTTCTTGAAGCCGCTCGCAAGACGGCGGACCCGGCGGAAAGGGCCAAGAAATACAACGAATTTCAGAAGCTGGTGGCGGCCGAGGCCCCGGCATTATTCCTCTTCCGGCCTTTTTATCCCTACTCAGTGCACAAGAAGGTCATGGGGATTGACATCGGACACACAAGCGTGCCCTCCGACCGTTTCGCCGGGGTCACGGAATGGTATATTAAGACCAGGCCGACGTTAAAGAAGTGATGTACCTCGAGACAAACGCCGCGGTGGCGGAATTGGCAGACCTGCCTGCCGGCAGGCAGGCGCACTAGTTCACCCCGACACCAATGCCGCGGTGGCGGAATTGGCAGACGCACTAGCTTCAGGAGCTAGCGGTCGCAAGGCCATGAGGGTTCAAATCCCTCCCGCGGCATTGGTGTCGGGGCAAGGGAGCTAGCGGTCGCAAGGCCATGAGGGTTCAAATCCCTCCCGCGGCATTGGTGTCGGGGCAAGGGAGGGGGCGGTCGCAAGGCCATGAGGGTTCGAGTCCCTCCCGCGGCATTGGTTTGGGGGCGCACTGCTCGGTGGATTGTTGGCGAACTCTCGCCGCCAGTCCACTGAACAGCCATTGGCAAACGAGGGCTTTGTCTAAGTCATCGTGAGGCCGCGGCTTCGTTATTATTAATCCATCATTCACGTTATGGAACCGCAATCAGCAACAGCCGCCATCGCGGCCGCGCCTGCCGGCGTATCGGCCGGACACGCCCGTCGCCGGCGTTTTCACCGCGGCCGTGGCAGAGGCGAACGACAAGCGCCGCGTCCCGCTCCAGCTCGTCTCGAGGGCGAACGCGGCGGCAACAAACTGCGCATCATGGTCTTAGGCGGCCTCGAAGAGGTCGGCCGGAACTGCACGCTCATCGAGTACGGCAACGACATTATTATGATCGACGCCGGCTTGCAGTTTCCCGAGGAGGACATGCCGGGGATCGACTACATCATCCCCAACGTCTCCTACCTCCGCGGCAAGGAGCGCAATGTTCGGGGAATGATCATCACCCATGGGCACTACGACCACATCGGCGGCATCCCCTTCATCGCGCCCAGGATCGGCAACCCGCCGATCTTCGCGCTCCCGGTCACCGCCGGCATCATCCGCAAGCGTCAGGAGGACTTCGAAACGGCCAAACTGAACATCAAGGAAGTGACCGTGGACGACACTCTTGTCCTCGGTCAATTCCGCGTGGAGTTTGTGCACATCAACCATTCCATTCCCGACGCGGTCGGGATCATCGTCCACACTCCGGTGGGGACCGTGGTGCACACCGGCGACTGGAAATTCGATCTCACGCCTACCGGCACGAGTCCGGCCGACTTCACCAAGATGGCCAAGATCGGGGAGCAGGGGGTTCTGGCGCTCATGGGCGACTCGACCAATGCCTTCCAGCCCGGCCATCAGATCTCCGAGCGGGAGATCGGGGCCACGCTCCGAACCATCATCGAACGGGCGCAGGGCCGGATGATCATCGGCACCTTCGCCTCGCTGCTCTCCCGGGTCCGGCAGGTCTTCGACATCTGCGGAGACCTCGGAAAAAAGGTGGCGCTCGACGGCTACTCGATGAAAACCAACGTGGAGATCGCCAAGCATCTCGGCTACATCAAGATCAAACCCGGAACTCTCATCGACATCTCGCAGGTGGATGACTATCCCAAAGATAAAGTGGTGGTCATGTGCACCGGCGCTCAGGGAGAGGAACGGGCGGCGCTTATGCGCATCGCCAACGAGGAGCACCGTTTCGTAAAACTAGTTGCCGGGGACACGGTGATTTTCTCCAGCTCCATCATCCCCGGAAACGAACGCACCATCCAACGGCTCAAAGACACCCTCTACCGCAAAGGGGCGGAGGTCATCCACTCCCAGATGATGGACGTGCACGCCGGCGGCCACGCCAAGGCCGAGGACGTGAAATTGATGTTGCTCCTCTTCAAGCCCAAGTACTACATCCCGATCGAAGGCAACCACTTCATGCTTCGGGAGAACGCCAAGGTGGCCTACCAACTGGGATGGACGAAGGAACGCGTTTTCGTCGCCGACAATGGACAGGTGATGGAATTCGCTCGTGGCGAGGGGCGGCTTACTGACGTCAAAGTACCCTCGGACTATGTCTTCATCGACGGGCTGGGCGTGGGCGACGTTTCCGAAGTGGTCCTCCGCGACCGGCAGGCGCTGGCCGCCGACGGGATGATCGTGATCATTGCCACGGTGGCGGCCAAAACCGGCGCGCTCACGGGAAGCCCGGACATTGTTTCTCGCGGGTTCATCTACATGAAAGATCAAAAGAAGCTGATCGATGACATGCGAGCGCGGGTGAAAAAAATGCTTATAGACCGTGACCCCAAGTCCGCGGCCGATCCAGAATTCATCAAACGCAAGATCCGCGACGATGTCGGCGCCTTTCTTTTCCAGAAAACCCAGCGCCGTCCGATGGTTTTGCCTGTGATAATCGAAGTGTAGGGTAGAGATTCTCCAGTTCATCTTCCATCGGTTGCTGAGTCCTGCCCCGCACCAACGCGAAGCTTTGGTGCGGGGTGGTGCTTCCGGTGATCATCGAGGTGTAGTTAGAAAAGAGCTCGTCCCCACACCAATGCAATTGGTGTGGGGACGGCTTTTGTTTTTGGGGACCACGCCCTATACTTGGGAAGTATGAAGAAGGACATCCTCGTCACCGGCGTCCAACCGACAGGGCCGATGCATATCGGGAATTACGTCGGCACGGTGCGGAATCTCGTGAACCTCCAGAACGCGTTTCGCGGCCGGTGCTTGGTGTTCGTCGCCGACTACCATTCGCTTTCCGAGGATTACGATCCGAAAAAGAAGCAGGAGCAGGTGCTGATGCTGGCCGCCGAGCTCCTGGCGGCCGGGCTTGATCCGAAAAAGGTCACGCTCTATGTGCAGTCCGACGTTCCCGAGGTGACTGAACTCGCCTGGATTTTTAACACGCTGACTCCGATATCATTTCTCGAACGGATGACGCAGTTCAAGGACAAGGCCGAACGGCAGCGCTCAAACATCAACGTGGGACTCTTCGACTATCCGGTGCTCCAGGCCGCGGACATCTTGCTCCCCAAGGCGACCACGGTCCCGGTCGGAGCTGATCAGGTTCAGCATGTGGAGCTCTCGCGGGACGTCGCGCGGTTTTTCAATCGCAAATATGGCGAAACCTTTCCCGAGCCCAAAGCGCTGCTTACCGAAACCCCGCGGGTGATGTCGCTCGCCGATCCGTCGAAGAAAATGTCAAAGTCGGTTCCCGGGTCGTTCATCTCGATCTGCGACTCGCCGGAGGAGATCAAGAAAAAGATGCGTTCCGCGGTCACTGACGTCGGTCCGAAGGAAGAGGGGATGATCCCCCCGTTCGCGAACGGGAGGATGAGCCCTGGAGTAACTAACTTGATGACACTTCTGCGCGAGTTCGGGACATCCGAGGACGCGCGTCGCGTCGAGGCTGCCTACCGCGACGGCTCGATCCGGTATGTAGACCTCAAGGACCTAATTGCCGCGCGGATCGCGGAACACTTTGTTGATTTCCGGAAGAAGCGCGCATCTTTGCTTAAGAATCCGGCTAAGGTTCGATCAGTTCTCAAACGCGGAGGATCCAGAGTACGAACAATGACCAGGGCGACAATGACCGAAGTTCGAAAAAAGACGGGTCTTCGCTGACGAAAGCGCAATCGTGTGCTATAGTGAAGGTGTCATTAAATAAAAAGGAGGATATGACAAAATTTCAGAGAGTCCTGGTTGGGCACGCCCATCCGGTAAATGTAGTTCTCCACGCGTTGGGGATTATCTGGGCGCTTTATTTTCTCTGGCAGAACAACTGGTACTGGGCGGCCATCTTCGGATTGGGTTTGCCGATAGTCGGGTCGCTGGCCGTCTGGGGGATGGAGAAGGAACTCACTAAAACGCCGCTCGGACAGCTCATGCTCGTCCATGAGCATCCGGTGAACCTGGGGTTTCATATCTCGGGCTGGGTGCTTCTAGCCTACGGCGTCTGGATCCACGAGTCGACGATTATCCTTACCGCTGTCTCCCTAGGGTTGATCGGGCATCTGTGGGGGTGGAAGAAGTATTAAGAGCGCGGATTACGCGGATTCGGAATCCGCGGGATCAGCTCAAATCAGCGGAATCCGCGCTTTTTTGGTGGGCGGCTTTTTGATTCTTTGATAGGATGAAGGCACGAACATTGACAAATGAGCTAAATTCTGGTATTTTTCCGCAGCCCTCAGCAATCCCCGAGGGAGCCGGATGGCCGCTCCGACGTACGTCGGAGAGGAAAGTCCGAACACCATCGAAAGCGCAAGCTTTCGGAAGAGGTAGTCGCTAACGGCGACGGGCCCAAGAGACGTGGGGTACGCCTGGATGACATGTCGCAGAGGGACGCGTTCAGCGTCAATCCGCGTAGTCGATCAGCGTTCGTCCGCGATTCGAGGCCACGGAAAGTGCAACAGAAAACAAACCGCTCGAGCCCGAGCGCAAGCGAGGGCGAGATCCTGAGCGTAGTCGAAGGACTACTACCAGGTCGAGTAAGGGTGAAATCGTGGGCCCCGCCTCACCTCACGGTGAGATGGGGATAGCTCTGCCGAGGAATCGGCGGGGTAAAGTAAGAGCCCACGCGGGACCGCATCCCGATGGTCCGCATACTGTTCCGGTCTCCGGAATAAGTGCTGGTGGTTGGGATGCTGCTCGATACTATCGAGCAGCCTCGAGAGAGGCGCCGTGGAAAACACCTACCCGGTGCAACTCCATTTTCGGAGGCACGAGGCCCCGAGCAATCGGGGTCCCAGAGAGATGGCCATCACCCCGCCTTCGGCGGGGTACAGAATTCGGCTTACAGGCTCGCTTGGGGATTCTTGAAGGTATGAGGAGATTGGAACTTTTTTTTCTGTTTGTCCGCCTGCCGGCGGATTATCTGGCATTGATTGGGGCCGCGACGACGGCCTATTTTTTGCGTTTCACCACCTTCGCCGATTTTCGGCCGGCGACTCAGATCATTTCTTTTGATGAATACATTACCTTGGCTTTGGCCCTGGGGATCGTTTGGATTGCCATCTTTGCCTTCTCCGGACTGTATCTTCCCCGGTTGCGGATCGTGGATGAATTGGCCAAGACAGTGGCTGCTTGTTCCACCGGAACCATGGCGGTGATTGCCGTCTTGTTTTTCAGCCGCGAATTTTTCGCTTCGCGTTTTATCGTTTTGGCCGTCTGGGCGCTGTCGGTTCTTTTGGTCGGCGCCGCCCGGCTGACCATCCGCTTGATTCAGCGCGACCTTTTCTGGCGAGGCGTTGGTTCGCGAGGCGTGGTGCTGGTCGGCTCCGGAAGGGCCGCCGAGGCCGTCGGCGGCGAGATCAGCCAACATCCCGAGGCCGGCTACCGGCTGGTCAAGCGCCACGACTCGCTCACCTCGGAGGCCGCCGCCGATCTGCGGAAGCTGGCTGCGGAGACTCAGTTGGACGAGATTATTCTCGTCAACCCTCGGCCATCGGATGACGAACTCCGACGGATTCTGGAAATTTCCGACGAACTGCATCTTACCGTCCGATACTCCGCGGATCTTTATGCCGCCCGCCGCGCGGCCTTGGACGTCACCGCCATCGCCGGCGTCCCCCTGGTGGAAATCAAAAAGACCCCGCTTGAGGGCTGGGGCCGGGTGTATAAAAGGATTTTTGACCTGGTTTTCGGAACGATCCTGTTGGCGCTGTCGCTTCCGGTGATGCTGGTCGTAGCTCTGGCCATTGTTTTTGATTCGCCCGGTCCGTTTTTTTTCGTCCACCGACGAATCGGCCAGTACGGACTGCCCTTCACCTTTTTCAAATTCCGCTCGATGAAACGGGGAGCGCATGAGGAATGGGAGGAAGTTAAGAAATTTTCCGAGCGGCCCGGTCCGGTGCCCAAGATTAAGGAGGACCCGCGAGTCACCCGCGTCGGCCGCTTCATCCGCCGCTGGTCGCTGGACGAACTGCCGCAGTTCATCAACGTGATTATCGGCAACATGTCGCTGGTCGGTCCGCGTCCGCACCTGCCGGAGGAGGTCGAGAAGTACGAGCCGCATCAGCGCAGGGTGCTGATCGTGAAGCCGGGAGTCACCGGCCTGGCCCAGATTTCCGGCCGCGCCGATCTTTCCTTTGATGAGGAAGTCGCGCTCGACGTCTCGTACATCGAGCGCTGGTCCTCCAAGCTCGACCTTTCCATCTTGATGCGCACGCCCGCAGCGGTGTTCCGGAAGAAGGGAGCGTATTAGAAGAGGGAATAGAGTAAAGTGGATAGTGTAGGAAAGTCCTCGGGCTTTTCTTTTTTTTGTCTCGTGCTACAGTCTCATGGGTCTGTCGCCGAAAGGCTTTTGAGACGAAACGGCGGAATTTCGAGACAGAATCGCTGAATAAATTTTGAGGTTTATCTGTAAGATAAGCTGAAAAATTTTGAAGCGATTATGGCCGAAATTGCGCCGTTGCAGTCAAAATGGCATTCGGCGATAGACCCATACTAATGAAGATCGCTTTAGTCCATGATTTTTTGGCACAGGAAGGCGGCGCCGAGCGGGTGCTCCGGGCGTTCCACGACGCCTGGCCGGAGGCGCCCACCTTCACTCTCTTCCACGACCGGGATCGCGCCCACCCGGCGTTTTTGGAATGGGACGTCCGCACCACCTTCATCCAGAAGCTTCCCGGCGGACTCCGCCACTACCGCTGGTACCTGCCGCTCATGCCGGCGGCGACCGAATCGCACAATCTTTCGGATTTCGATCTCGTGCTCTCCTCTTCCTCCGCGTTTTCCAAAGGGGTCATCGTGAGTCCCGAGGCCGTGCACATTTCCTACTGCCACACCCCGACCCGCTACCTCTGGACAGACACGCACTCGTATGTGGAGGATCTCCGCAGTCCGGGGATCGTGAAACTCGCGCTTCCGCCAGTGCTCTCGTACCTACGCATGTGGGACCGCGCGGCGGCCGAGCGGGTGGACAAGTTCGTCGCCAACTCCCAGACCGTGCGCCGGCGCATCGAGAAGTACTACGGCCGGACGGCCGAGGTCATCCATCCGCCGGTGGACGTCGGAAATTTCTCCGTCGCCGAGCGGCCGGGGAACTTCTACCTTGTCGGCGGACGGCTCGTGCCCTACAAGCGGTTTGATCTGGTGGTCCGCGCCTTCTCCAAGCTCGGCATCCCGCTCAAAGTATTCGGTGAGGGACCGGAGCTCGAGAACCTGCGGGAGATCGCCAAGCCGAATGTCGAGTTTTTGGGAAAGGTGAGTGAGTCAACGAAGGCCGAGCTCTACCGTTCGGCTCTGGCCTTTATCCATCCGCACATCGAGGATTTCGGCATCACGGCCATCGAAGCCATGGCCAGCGGTCGGCCGGTTATCGCCTTGCCTCAAGGAGGCGCGACGGAGACCATCGTGCCCGGCATCACCGGTGAGTTTCTTGAAGACCAAAGCTGGGAAAATCTGGCGCACCATGTCATTCGTTTTGATCCTTCGCGTTATGATTCCAAACGCATTCGCGCCCACGCCGCGCAATTTGACGCGTCGGTATTCAAAGAAAAGATGAAACAGTTTGTGGAACAGTCCTGGAAGGACCGAGAGACGATTCGTCTCCGCGCGCATCAGCCGCTTGTATGAAGATCGTCGTCGACGCCCGACCGCTTTTGGAACCCCGCCCCGGCGGGGTTCGCTTCGCTAGCCGGGGGATCATCCGTTCGCTTCAGGATGCCGGGGAGGATGTGACCCTATGGATCAACAGCCGGAGCGGCGCGCGCGACGCTGATCTGGCTGGTTTGGACGGGGCGAGGGTTATCGCCGGAAGGATTCCCAACAAGATACTGAACGCGCGGCTGGCGTTGGCCGGACGACCGCATCTCGACACGCTGGTCGGCGATCCCGACTGGTTCATTCTTCCCAATCCCAACTTCGCGGCATTTTCGTCAAGAGCCAAGGTCGCAGTCGTTTTTCACGACCTTTCCTTCGAGGTCAACCCCTCGTGGTTTTCTCCGCGCCAACGAGTCTGGCACCGGATGGTGAACCCCCGCGCGCTCGCGGAGCGCGCCGACCGGATCATTGCCGTCTCGGAGAACACCAAGCGCGACTTGATTGATCTCTACGGAGAGGACGAGGGCAAGATTTTCGTCGTTCCGCCGGCGATCGCGCCCGGGCAATACCCGCAGATAAAAAGAGAACAGGTCATCCTGTTCCTGGGAGAGGTGACGCGCCGCAAAAATGTCCTGGGGCTGGTCAAGGCCTTCGAGGGTCTTGCCGGCAGCTTCCCCGAGCTCATACTGATCATCGCCGGACCGGATGGGTGGGGGGCCGGGGAGGTCGACCGGGCCATCCAGGCCTCTCCGGTCGGAGAGCGCATTCGCAGAATGGGGGCGGTGACCGAAGAGACGAAACGGAAACTTCTCTCCTGGGCGTCGGTCTTCGTTTACCCGTCTTTCTACGAAGGATTCGGCCTTCCGGTCGTGGAAGCCATGGCCGCCGGCACGCCGGTGGTCGCTTCGCACGCCGGGTCGCTGCCAGAAGTCGTCGGCGACGCGGGCTTGCTGGTTGATCCCTACGACCTTTCGACATTGAGGGAAGCCATGGCCGCGCTTTTGGGGAATCCGTCCCTCGCGGAGTCCTGCGCCCGCCGCGGCCTCGAGCGCGCCGCCGCCTGGGCATCCCCTGGCGAGCCCGCACGCCTTCTCGCCTGTCTGCGGATGTGATATTCTTTTTTTATGCGCATCGGAATTGACGCGCGGTTTGTGGGGACGCCAGGCGGGATTGGACGATATACCGAAGAGCTCGTCCGGCATCTGGGGGAGACGGACACCGAGAACTCGTACGTTCTTTTTTTACGTCCTCTCGGCTCGCGCCGGCTCGCGCGGTTCCTTTCGGAGAACTCCCAGCGGTTCCGGCCGGTCATCGCGGACATCCGCTGGTATACGATCGCCGAGCAACTGCGGATGCCGCGGATCATTGACCGCGAGCGGCTGGACCTCGTGCATTTTCCGCACTGGAACGTGCCGCTAGGAGTGCGAACACCTTTCGTGCTCACAGTCCACGATCTGATTCTTTTCGACCATCCGTCGCGGAGGGCGAGCACACTCGGTCCGTTGCGCTACGCGGTCAAGTCATTCGGACATCGTCTGGTTATCGGGAGTGCCGTTCGTCGAGCGCGGAAGATCATCGCGCCGTCGGAGTACACTAAGCGGAGAATCATCGGAAGGTTTCATATTTCGAAAGAGAAGGTCGTCGTGATTCCGGAAGGCGTTTCAGAAGGTAGCCCTTCGATAAACTCAGGGACTACGAAAGCGAATCGGATTCTGTACGTCGGCAATGCCTATCCTCACAAAAATTTGGAACGGTTGCTTGAAGCCTTGGCGGAGGTCAGAAAAAAAATTCCGGACGCGGAACTGGTAATTGCCGGGAACGACGATTGCTTTTTCAAAAGATTGAAACGGATGAGTGGCGCCGGCGTACGGTTTGTCGGAAGTCCGAGTGATGAGGAGTTGGAAGATCTCTACGCCTCGGCGCGACTGTTCGTCATTCCGTCGCTCGTTGAAGGATTTGGTCTGACTCCGCTCGAGGCCATGGCTCGGAGAATTCCGGTGGTATCGAGTCGCGGAGGGGCGCTTCCGGAAGTGCTGGGAGAAGCGGCAGAGTATTTTGATCCCGAGCGCGCGGATGAAATGGCGCGAGTCATTCTCGAGGCGCTGTCCGTCGAATCCCTGCGGCGGGAACTAATCACCCGGGGACGTGAACAAGCGTCTCGGTACTCCTGGAGAACGGCGGCCATTGCGACGCGGAATGTTTATCAGAATCTATGAAAAGGAGGAAGGCCTCTAAAAAGCCGGTGAGGAAAGCGGCCAGGAAGCCGGGGAGGATTTTGCGTCCGGCGAAACGAAAAAAGACATCTAAACCGAAGCGGATTCCGTGGGCCGCGCGTCGTAGAAAATTTTCGCGCCTCACAGTCATTGGCCCGACCACAGCCGGATATTCGTTGGTGCCGAGTTTGAAACTGCCTGTAGGCGAGTTCGATCCGTCGTCCGCCGTCCGAGCTCTCCTTGGGCCGGCTCCAGAGACCGTTCGGCCGCCAGGTTCGCTTTCCGTCCAATCCTCGCCGCTGTCATCTCCTTCCCCGCACGTTTTGCGCCTCACGCCTCAGGCGCCGGTCTATGATTTGCGGGCCGCCAGGTCCGCCCCGGCGGCCCTCCCTAGAATCGGGGAGTCCTGGAAACTTAACCCCGGAAGCCAGCCGAATTTTGTGGTCCGCGTCCGGGCGCCAGTGGCCTCGACTTTTGAGTTTCTGATCCGTTTGCCGGCGGTAACGCTTGAGGCCTATCTGGACGCGGTCGAAGGCGCCGCCGGGCTTACCGGCCGTCTGGCTTCGTTGCCTATCGATGCCCTGCGCCGCCTGACTCCCTGGAGGGACGAGAACGAGGATATGGAAGTCGGCCCGAGGATCGTCTCCTCCGGTGTTCTGGCCGTTCCTGGGCCAGGAGAACGGCGGTCGTCCCGGGATTTACGGCGCTTTCTTTCCCTGCCTTCGGGCTGGCCGCGGGCCGTCGCCCCCTTTGTCCTTCTGGCAATCCTCTTTTCCGTTCCCCTGCATGCCTTCTCGGCCGCCTCGGCCATTCGCGCCAGCAAGGCCAGCATTGTCAATTCCGGACGCAGAGCTACCCGCCACTTAGGCCAGGCAGCAGTTTTGGCGGCTTCCGCCGATCTGGGGAAGGCCGAGCGCGAGTTCGGACAAGGGCGAGCCGCCCTGCTCGAGGCCGAAGCCGAACTGCGGCGCCTGCCGGCGGCGGCCCGCGAGCTGGCCCGCCTGGTTCCCGGAGGTCGGAAGTCGCTTCAGGCCAGCGAAACTCTTTTGGCCTCCGGCGCCGTCCTCTCCGAGGCGGCCGCGTCATTGTCCTCCGAAATTCGCCGGATGGGCGACGAGACCAACGTCATTTACAAAATCACCGTGGTGCGCAACGCCGTCGACGCCGCCTTGCCTGCCGTCACCGCCGCGGCCGCGGCTCTCTCCGCGCTCCCTGCGCATTCCCTTCCCGGCGCCCAGGCCGAAACTCTGGCCGCCTTGCGGAGCGGCGTTGACTCGGTGGAAGCCGCGTTTGGCGATCTGGTCCCGCTCTCCGAGGCGGTAATGAATCTTTTGGGCCGCGACGGCCAGCGCCGCTATCTCATCGTTTTTCAGAATTCCAGCGAGCTTCGGCCGACTGGCGGATTCATGGGCAGCTTCGCCGAACTCTCCGTCCGCCGCGGAGCTGTCGAGCGATTGGTGACACCTCCCGGAGGCACCTACGATCTCCAAGGCCAGCTCAAAGCTTTGGTTCTTCCACCCGAGCCCTTGCGGCTCCTCACCGGCCGATGGTTTTTTCATGACGCCAACTGGTTTCCCGATTATCCGACAACCGCGCGGAAACTGCAGTGGTTTTATGAAAAAAGCGGCGGACCTTCAACCGACGGGGTGATCGCCGTGAATTCGGCGCTGCTCCCGGAACTGCTCCGCGTCGTCGGTCCGGTGACCGTGGCTGACGGACGAATCTTTACCGCGGAGAACGCCCTCTCGGCCATCGAAGACGAGGTGGAATCGCCCGAGGCCCGAGCCGGCGGTCGTCCTAAATCAATCATCAGCGAGCTGGCTGCCGCCGTTATCGAACGGTTGTCAGTCCTTCCGGCCGACCGCTTTCTGCAGGCGGCCGGGGTTTTGGGCGACGCCCTCAGGAGCAAGCGCCTGCTTATCTACTCCAACGACCCCCTGGTCCAGAAGGTCATCCGCGACCGCCGCTGGGATGGAAGCATCCCGCAAAGTGACGGCGATTTTCTGGGGCTGGTCACTGCCAACATCGGCGGAGAGAAGACCGACCAGGTCATTGACGAGGCCGTCGAACATGAGTCGGCCGTAGCCGCCGACGGGTCGGTTATTGACACGGTGGTCATCCGCCGCACCCATTCGGGGGTCGCCGGCAAGCCGATGACCGGCGTACGCAACTTCAGCTACCTCCGTCTTTACGTCCCCAAAGGCAGTGAGCTCCTTTCGGTGACTGGGGATTTCGGCGGGCCGCCGGCCGGCGAGTTCGAGGGAGCCGATCCGGTTTACGAACAAGATCGAACGCTCTCCGAGATTGAACATGAGGTGGGCATTGATCCCGCGAGCGGAACCAGGGTCACCGAAGAATTCGGCAAGTCGGTCTTCGGCAATTGGATGATTCTCGATCCGGGAGAAACCAAGGTCATCCGTTTTATCTACCGTCTGCCGCTGCGCCTGGCCCTGCCGGAACCGCCTCGGGGCGCGGTTGAAAAAGCCAAGCGCCTGGTCCGCGGCCAGTCGGTTGCCGGATGGCGGTTGACCGTTTGGCATCAGCCGGGCGCCGAGCGCCGGCGCGTTTCCACCGTTCTCCGACTGCCCTCGGGTCTGCGCCTGGCCTGGCAGACGCCGCGGGAGCGCAATTTGGAACAGTCGGTTCTTCTCCCCGAGACTGGGGATGTCTTTATCGGAGCAATAATTACAGCTCGATAAGCCATGGCATCAAAGAGGAAAAAAATTCAGGAAGAAAAAACGCCGGAAGCAGGTCCGGTCAGTTTTGATCCGGAATCGCAGGAGACCTTGCCGCGGCCGGAGGATAAACAGAGTGATAAAACAAAGATGAAGCAGGAAGCGGCCAAGCAGGAAACCATGGAAGAGGAACTGCGGGAAATATACGAGGGCGACGACGGCAAGCTTCCTGATCTGACAGTTTTGGAAAAAACCAAAAGCCGGCGGACGCGGAATATCCTTATCCTTTTGGTCGCTTTCTTCGCCATGCTGGCCGCGGCGGCCTGGGCCGGGTTTTTTGTTTTCAAACCTTTTGACAAATTTCGCGGCGCGGGCGTGGCCTTGTCGCTCTCCGGACCCGACAGTCTGGTTTCCGGCCGGGAGGTGACCTTCATCGTTCGTTATGAAAATCGCGAACAGGTGCCCATCGGTTCATTAGAGATCGTGCTCACCGTTCCCGACAGCTTCCAGGTCACAGAAGCCGAACCGGCCCCGACCGAGGGTAACCGTTGGGTACTGGGCAGCGTTCCGATTGGCGGCGGCGGGCGGATCAGTCTGCGCGGCCGAGTGACCGGCGGACTGGGCGAAACCTCCGGGCTCCAGGCCTTTGCCACCTACATCCCGGCCAATTTCAATTCGGAATTCCAATCGGTCGGTTCCTACTCGGCGCCGATCGTCTCCTCGACGGTTACCGCTTCGAGTAGTCTTCCGGAGTCCGCGCTTCCCGGCGACGAGGTCACCTATTCGCTCAGTTACGAGAACACTGGAGAGTCGCCGATCTCCGAGGCCGCGGTGAAAG
Source organism: Candidatus Uhrbacteria bacterium RIFCSPHIGHO2_02_FULL_57_19 (assembly GCA_001791115.1). Classification (GTDB taxonomy): domain Bacteria; phylum Patescibacteriota; class Patescibacteriia; order 2-12-FULL-57-11; family 2-12-FULL-57-11; genus 2-12-FULL-57-11. Next base: position 1,259 of record MGDZ01000005.1, on the reverse strand, counting down.
CGGTTTATCCGGAACATTTCCTGTTCCACGCGTCCGAGCCGGCGGTTTCCGAAGGTAATGATCTGTGGAAGATCGGCGAGATTCCGCCCGGCGGTTCGGGGACACTAAGCGTCCGCGGCGCTTTCGCCGCCGAAGCCGGCGGGCCGGCCGAGTTTTCCGCGGTTGTCGGGCGGCTTACTGCCGACAAGCCCCTGGCCGTCTACGTCGTCGCCTCATCCACAATACAGATCATCGGCGGGGAATTACGGACCACGCTGATCATTAACGGATCGAACAAGGGCCAGCCGGTGAATTTCGGAGATACCCTGCGCCTTTCGCTGGTTTATGAAAACGAGGGGACGGAAGCGATCAAGAACGTGGAGCTGGCGCTCAATCTGGATGCCTCTCCGGAGGACGACGGAAAATCAGTGATTGACTGGGATACGCTGGTGGATGAGAACGAAGGAAAGCGCCAGGGAGAGGTCGTCCGCTGGACCAAGAAAGAAATCGCCGTGCTGGGGAATCTGGCCCCTGGGGCCGAGGGGACGATTGATCTCTCGGTCAAGCTAGCCGAGGCGCCGCTTGCCGTCGAGGACCCCAGCTATCGGATAGGCGCCTGGATCGAAACCCAGATCGGCTCGATCGGAAGCCGCAAGGTTGACCGTTCGGTGCGCACCGGTACTTTGGATTTTCCAATCAACTCCGATGCTCGGTTATCCTCCGGCGCGCGCTACTACAACGAAGACGAGATACCGATGGGCACCGGGCCGCTTCCGCCGAAGGTCGGCGAGACTACCAGTCTCCGCGTTTTCTGGAGCTTCTCCAACTCCCTTCACGAACTGTCCAACCTGGTGGTGGCCACTACTTTGCCCGAGGGTGTGACCTGGACCAACAAGGTCCTGGCCGACGCCGGGGAGGTGCGTTATGACCCGGAAACCAGACGAATTACTTGGACAATCAACCGCATGCCCACCTCCATCGCTGGTCTCGGCGCCAACTTCGAGGTGTCAGTGACGCCGGCTCTGGAGAACGTTGGTTCGCTTATCCAGCTGACTGATCCCGTTACTTTCGACGCCGACGACCTCGGCAATCAGAGTCATCTGACCCGCTCCGCGCCCAAGCTCGACTCCAACCTCGAAGGCGATCCGGTGGCCAGCGGCCGGGGCGTGGTGGTGAAGTAGGCAAGAAGTAGGCAAGAACCGCAGTAGATACTAGCAAACGGTTACTGTAGGACCGTCCGCGGAGCTGGTCGTTCGTGTCGCTGTTGGATAGCAAACACC
>MGDZ01000004.1 GCA_001791115.1 Candidatus Uhrbacteria bacterium RIFCSPHIGHO2_02_FULL_57_19 | reverse complement strand
TAATATCTTCTATTCGCCCCTCCGTCAAACCCCCGATTATTGCCCGGGAGGCTGATTTGTGCTACAGTTGGCCCGTTCGGACGTATAGCTCAGCTGGTTAGAGCGCTGTCCTCACACGACAGAGGTCCCTGGTTCGAATCCAGGTGCGTCCACCAAAATCCCGCCCATTCAAGGCGGGATTTTGATTTAATCGTGGCCAAGAGTAAGATGCTCCTCTATAATGAGACTGTAGAAGAACTCGCTTTCGCCTGTCTGCCGGCAGGCAGGAACAGCGTGATCGCAGCAGAAATGGAGTTTTTCTACAGTCTCATAATAGGAAGAAGCCTATGGACGACCTCCCCAAAGTAAATCTGCTCGACCCTAGAGAGGTTCCGCCTGAGGTCCGCACTCGCCGCCGGAAGCGGCGTTGGGCGGCTCTTTCTGTGATCAGCGGGCTGGCCCTCTGGCAGGGGATCTCTGGCGGGCTAGGATCCGTTGCCCCGAACGAGACCGTTGACGCTTTCTCGCCCCTGGCCTTAATCAGCAGGGTCGGCCAGATCATGGTCAAAGCCGAGAAATCACTGGTGGGCGAAGGCGACGACCGGGTCAACATTCTCCTTTTGGGCATGGGCGGGGCAGGCCACAACGGGCCGTATCTCACCGACACCATCATTCTCTCTTCGATCAAACCCTCAACCAACCGGGCGGCGCTCTTGTCCATTCCCCGCGATCTCTTAGTCGACATCCCGGGGTACGGCTGGCGAAAAATCAACAATGCCAACGCCTTTGCCGAAGCGGACAAGCCGGGCAGCGGCGGAGACGCGGCGCGACGCGCGGTGGAAGGCGCCTTCGGCGTTCCGGTCCCCTATTTTGTCCGGGTGGACTTCGCCGGCTTCCGCAAACTGATTGATGATCTGGGCGGCGTCTCCATCAATGTCGAACGATCCTTCAGTGATTCCTACTTTCCAACCAACGACGATCTGACCCAAACGGTCCGCTTTGATGCCGGACTGCAGACCATGGATGGCCAACGAGCCTTGATCTACGCCAGGAGCCGCCATGGCTCGAACGGCGAAGGATCGGATTTCGCCCGCGCCAGGCGACAGCAAAAGGTGCTCCTGGCTCTCCGCGACAAAATGCTTTCGGCCGGAACCCTGACCAATCCGCGAAAAATCAAGAGCATCATTGACGCCCTGTCCAAACACGTGGCCACCAACATAGATTTCCGGGAAATCATCCGCCTGGTGGATCTGGCCCGAGAATTGGATTCTGACAAAATAGTTCATCGCGTCCTGGATGATGCTCCCGGCGGACCGCTCGTCGCTGCCAATTACGACGGCGCCTTCGTTCTCCAGCCGTCCGACGGGACCGGTGAAATATTGAAAAGCATCGCCCGCTCGATTCTTGACACCCGGGCCATCGCCGGACAAGAAGAAACGCCGCGCCTTGAAATCCAGAACGGCACTTCCATCGAAGGTCTGGCCTACCGCACTTCTCTGACCCTCCGCGAGCGCGGCTACCAGGTCGTGGCCTACGGCAACGCGGCCCGACGCGATTACCAGCGAAGCGTCGTCTACGATCTGACTTCCGGCGCCAAGAAGAAAGAGCTGAAAATCCTGGCCGATCTGCTTGATGCCGAGGCGGCGGCCACCATCCCCGATTGGCTTTCAGTATCGAACTCCGTTCGACCCGACTTCCTGATCATTTTGGGAAAATCTCAGGATTCGTCGTCGGAATAAGGAAACCTTTCACATGAAAACACAGCTGCCAAAACTGGGACCGGCAATAGTCCTCGTCGGACGGACAAATGTCGGCAAATCCCTGCTCTTCAATCGCATCCTCGAAGAATCTAAGGCCCTGGTTTCGCCGCTCCCCGGAACGACCCGCGACCGGAATTTCGGAACCACGACCTGGAGAGGCGTAACCTTAACTCTGGTGGATACCGGTGGACTGGATATTTCTCCCGAGTCGGATATCGAGGTAAATGTCATTCGCCAGGCGGAGCTGGCCATGGGCGAGGCCGACCTCATTCTTCTGATCATCGACCTGCAAACCGGCCCCTTGCCGCAGGACGCCTTACTGGCCAAGACGCTCCACCGGCGGAAAGGCGCATCGATAATTTTGGTCGGTAACAAAGCCGACAACCCTCGATTCCGCCGCAAGGCCGGCGACCGAGATTGGCTCCGTTTGGGGATGGGGGCGCCACTCGCGGTTTCCGCCTCCAACGGTTCGGGCGTCGGCGACTTGCTTGATCTGGTTGTTTCTCGTTTTCCAGAAGTCGCCACGAGCCACCCCGGCGAGGCTGCAAAAATCGCCATCGTCGGCAAGCCCAACGTTGGGAAATCGTCGCTCCTAAACTCTCTTTTGGGAGAAGAGCGGGCCATCGTCTCCTCCATCGCCGGTACCACCCGAGAACCGGCCGACACGCTGGTGATCAAAGACGAAAAGCCCTTCATTCTGGTCGACACCGTGGGCATCCGGCGCAGGGCACGGGTCGCTCCCGGCCTGGAGAGATCCGGGGTGGAGCGCTCCTTTCTGGCTATGGAACGGGCCGAAGTGGTTTTCTTCGTCCTCGACGTCTCGAAAGAGGTGACCATGCAGGACCGGGCGTTGGGAGAGCTTATCCAGGAATCGATGAGGGCAGTGGTTGTCGTAGCCAACAAATGGGATCTGGTCCCCGGAAAAACATCAGAAACCATGCTGCGCGCGGAAGAAAATCTTTCCCTGAGCTTGCCCCATCTTTCCTTCGCTCCTATCCGCTTTGTCTCGGCCAAAACCGGCGAGAGAGTTAGCGCGCTCTACGACGACGCCCTGGCCGCCAAATCCCGCTGGGAGAACGCCATTGACGCCAAGACACTCGACTCCTTTTTCCGCCAGGCCCTGTCCCGCCAAAAACCGCGGGCCGGCCGCGGCGTCAGGCATCCCTACATCTATTCCATGAAACAGGTTGACACCCGACCGCCGACCTTCCTTCTGGCGGTGCGGGGAGAGAAAACGACACTGCATCCTTCGTACCTTTCCTATCTTGAAAACCGGCTGCGCGAACAATTTGACCTGGTCGGCACGCCCGTGAGAATACTGGCCAAGGCAGTCAAGCCGCCGAAACGTTAAAACTAATATGAAACTCATCGTAGGTCTGGGAAACCCCGGACGCGAATATGACAGCACTCGGCACAACGTCGGGTTTGAAGTCGTCGAATCTCTGCGGCAAGTGCTGGCGTCTGATTCTCGCTGGACGGCGGCCAAAAAATTCAAAGCCGAAACGGTTAAGGCACGCATCGAAGGTGAAGAGGTTGTCCTCGTGAGGCCGACGACTTTCATGAACCTCTCCGGAGAGGCCGTCGGCGCGGCGGCCAGGTTTTGGAAGCTGGCTCCGGCCGACATCTGGACCATCCACGACGATCTCGATCTGTCTCTGGGGACTCTGCGCATCGTCGCCGGCGCATCCAGCGCCGGTCACAAAGGCGTTCAATCCGTTATCGAAGCTGTGAAGAGCAGTAATTTTCCCCGATTCCGACTGGGCATTGCCCCCGATGGACCGAGGTCGGCGCCGACCGAGGTTTTCGTGCTCGACAGATTCACCAAAACCGAACGCAAGCGCATTGATCAAGCGGTAAGCCGCGCCACCCAAGCCGTGATCCATGCCCTGCGCGACGGCATAGCGGATGCCATGTCCGAGTACAACAAAAAAAATCCGAGCTGATTTTTCCACCAATGATCTTCTCCTCGGATTCCGCCACTCCACTGCCGACCGCCGCTTCCGTCAATGATTCGCGGGATGCCGCTTTCTGGGCGGCTATTTCCCGCTTCGGAAAATTCGGACCCAAACGATGGATGAAACTAATCCGTGCCTTCCCGACCATGGAGGAGGTTTGGCGGGCATCGGCTCCGCAAATCGCCGGAGCCGGCATTGAACCGGCGCTCTCCGCTGAATTTGCCGCCTTTCGCGCCCGCTGCAATCCTGAAACCGAACTCGAAGAAACCCGCTCCGCCGGAATCAGTCTTCTGGCCCTCGGCGACGCGAACTATCCCAAACTTCTGACTCAGATCTTCGACCCGCCGCCGCTCCTCTTTGTCCGGGGAAAAATGAACGAACCCGAGGAGCTGACCTTAGCCGTGGTCGGCACCCGCCGGATCACGCCCTACGGCCGGCAGGTCACTCCGGAGATGGTCGCGCCCCTGGCCCGTTCGGGTCTCACTATCGTCTCCGGACTGGCGCTCGGAGTGGATTCCTTAGCTCACGAAACGGCGCTGGCGGCCGGTGGCAGGACCGTGGCCGTGCTTGGTTCGGGAATAGACGACGCCTCGCTCTATCCTTCGTCAAACCGCTATCTGGCCAAAAAAATTCTGGATGCCGGCGGCGCCGTAATCTCGGAGTTCCCCATCGGTTCGATTGCCTTCAAGAGCAACTTTCCCTTCCGCAACCGGGTGATCAGCGGCTTGTCGCTGGGAGTTCTGGTCATTGAGGCGGCCGACGATTCCGGATCGCTGATTACCGCCCGCTCGGCGCTCGAGCAAAACCGCGAGGTCTTTGCCGTGCCCGGAGACGTAACCCGAGAAACCTCGGCTGGGCCTAATAACCTGATAAAGATGGGCGCCAGACCGGTGACCGAGGCCAACGATGTGCTCGACGCCTTGTCGCTCGACCGCCTGCCGGAAATGCTCGAGGTCCGGGCGATTCATCCTGACACCAAGGAAGAGGCAGCCCTTCTCCCCCATCTCTCGCGCGAGCCGATTCATGTCGATGCCCTGGCCCGCACCGCCGGACTCCCCATATCAACGGTTACCGCCTCGCTCACGCTGATGGAAATGAAAGGCAAAATCCGCTCGCTTCCCGGGATGCACTATGTAATTGCCAGATGACGCCTCGAGGTGCGTCAAAAGTGCGTCAACACTTGACAGTCGAGACCGCAGACCGTATGTTGCTACAGTTTCACTTTGAAACCATTACGAACTACAAATGAGTACCAATGTACGAATCATTCTTCGTACATTCGTAAAAGTTCGTAGTTCGTAATGGTTATCCTCATGGCAAAAAACCTGGTCATCGTAGAGTCGCCGACCAAGGCGAAAACAATTTCACGTTTCCTCGGTAAGGACTTTCTGGTGAAGTCCTCGTTTGGTCATATCCGGGATCTTCCCAAGAGCGATCTGGGGATCGACCTTGAACACGATTTCACTCCCCGCTACGTCATCCCGACTAAGAGCAAAAAAACCTCGAATGAGCTCAAAAAAGCGGCAAAAGAAGCGAAAACCATCTACTTCGCCACTGACGAAGACCGCGAGGGCGAGGCCATCTCCTGGCATCTCTCCGAGATCCTCGGCACGGATCCGGCGCGTGTGAAACGCATCACCTTCCACGAGATTACCAAAGAGGCAATCGACGGAGCGTTCAAAAAACCCCGGTCCATCGACCTGCGCATGGTAGACGCCCAGCAGGCGCGCAGAATCCTCGACCGGCTGGTGGGCTACAAACTCTCGCCGTTCCTGTGGCGCAAGGTGGCCCGCGGGCTTTCAGCCGGACGCGTGCAGTCAGTGGCCGTGCGCCTCATTGTGGAACGCGAACGGGAGGTCCAGACGTTCGTCAAACAAGAATACTGGACGATCGAGGCCACTTTCAAAACTCCGGATGGAAACGCCTTTACCGCCAAACTCCACGCGGTCGATGGTCATACGCTGGAAAAACTTTTCATCGCCTCCTCGGATCAGGCGGAAGGCCTGGTCCACGACCTGAAAAAAGGAGCCTTCAGCGCGGCTCGCGTCGAACGGAAGACAATCCGGCGCACTCCCCCGCCACCCTACATCACCTCTACTCTTCAGCAAGACGGCAACCGCAAGCTTGGGTTTAGCGCCAAGCAGACCATGATGTTTGCTCAACGACTCTACGAAGGCGTGGACGTTCCCGGCGAAGGATCCGTGGGCCTCATCACCTACATGAGAACCGATTCAGTGAATCTGTCGGAGAAATTCCTAACCGAGGCCGCGGAGCATCTCGCGCAAGCGCTCGGCAATGAGTACGCCCTCCCTTCGCCGCGGCGTTTCACTACCAAATCGAAACTCGCCCAGGAAGCGCACGAGGCCATCCGTCCCACCGAAGCGCGCCGCGCACCCGACGCGCTCAAGGATGTCCTGGACCCGGACCAATGGAAACTCTATGACCTGGTCTGGCGCCGGGCCATGGCCTCGCAAATGCCTGAGGCAGAACTTGAAGCGACCACTGTGGACGTCCAAAGCGCAAAAACAAAGGCAAGCTACCTGCTGCGCGCCACCGGATCAGTCCTGAAGTTCCCCGGCTTCCTGGCAATCACGCCCGAGGGCCAGAAAGACACGCTCCTGCCGAAAGTCGAGGAAAACGACGCGCTGACCCTCGAGTCCGTCGAACCGAAACAGCATTTCACCGAACCGCCTCCACGGTATTCCGACGCCTCACTGGTCAAAGCGCTAGAAGAACATGGAATTGGGCGCCCATCAACCTACGCGCCGACCATTGCCACCATCCAGGATCGCGGATACGTGGAGCGTATCGAGGGCCGGCGCCTGAAACCGACCGAGATTGCCTTTCTGGTAAATGATCTTCTGGTCGAACATTTTCCGGAGATCGTGGATTTTCAGTTCACCGCCAAGATGGAGGAGGACCTCGACGGGATTGCCGAGGGTGAAAAAAAATGGGTGCCAGTGGTCCGCGAATTCTGGGAACCTTTCTCCGCGCTGCTGGCGAAAAAAGAGGGGGAAATCATCAAAAAAGAAATCGCCGAAGAGCCGACCGACGTGGTCTGCGACAAATGCGGAAAGCCGATGGTCATCAAAACGGGGCGATTTGGAAGATTTCTGGCTTGCACCGGTTTCCCCGACTGCCGCAACACCCGCCCGCTTGCTGAGGGCGGCAAGGAGGCCGCGGAACGGATTATTACGGAAGAGATCTGCCCTGAATGCAATAAAGAAAAACTTGAAATAGTCGAGGGACGGTATGGAAAATATCTTCGCTGCACCAATTATCCTGACTGCAAAGGGCACAAGCCGCTTCAGAAAGGAACCGGCGTTCCTTGCCCCAAATGCGGCAAGGGAGAGATCGTGGAGAAGCGCACGCGACGCGGCAAAAATTTCTATGCCTGCAACCAATACCCCAACTGCGACTTCGCCCTGTGGTCAAAACCCGCCGGAGAAAAATGCCCCAAATGCGGCTCGCTTATTGTCTACGGCGCCAAGGGAACGCTCCGCTGTTCCAGTAAGGAGTGCGATTATTCCCAAGCGGCCGAAACCGCTTGATTATCAAACGAAAAGACCCCCACCGGGGGTCTTTTTTATTATATCTACTCCCTACACTCTACTCCCTACAACCTATCGTATGGCGGGGCGAGTGCGTGAACCCCTAAACTTGGTGATGCTAGGGTACGCCTCAATCCCCGCCGCTTTGAGTATATCAAACTACTCCCTACCCCCTATACCCTACCCCCTGTCAACAAACGAAAGCTCCCCGGCTCAAGGAACGAGAACCGAGGAGCGTTCGAGTTTTTGGGATGGGCTTGCGCCCGCCCTAGCATCACTGCCGCCCACGATAGCAAAGCCGCAAAAAAATGTCAAGGGCGTGTACGGGTGATAAAAAAAGCGCCGGGCAGAACGTTCGTCCGCTCGGCGCGCGGGGAAAAGCGCGTACCGCCCTATTCGTTTACGGCCCTGCGTGAAACGGCCGCATCCGACGCCTTGGCCGGCCCCTTGATCGGAGACTTGGCCTGCTCCCCCAGCCAATCGCATAGCTCCTCGATGTTGCGTACGACCTTGACCAGGTAGAGACCCCCGCCGGTCTCATTGATCTTCAGGCCCCCGTCGTAGTCGATGAGCACTACCCGAGAACCGATCCAAGCGGCAGACAGGTCGTTGCGGATGCTGTTGCCGATGTAGCAGACTGACTCCGACGCGACGCCGATCTCGGCGTAAGCCCGCTTGAAGAAGTCGGGGTCCGGCTTGCAGATCCCCAGTTTGTCCGAGCAGAGCACTTTCTCGAAGAAGTCTCCGATCTTGTGCTTCTCGAGCATCGGCAGGAGGTCCGCTTCATTCTGGTTGGAGGCGATGGCCAGGCGGAAACCCAATTTCTTGGCGAGCTTGAGCATCTCCCGAATGTTCCGCGGAACCTCGTAGTGGTCCGGGTCGGACAGGACCTCCTGGTGGATAGCCAGCCCCTCCTCCATGAGGACTAGTTCCTCAGAAACGCCCAACATCTCTGCGGCAATCCGCCGGTTTACTCGAGACCAATCGCGACCGTAGTCCCGGGTGGGCGGGGTTGCTTCGCGGACCCTTTTGGTGATCCGCATCAGACGCCGCGCGAACCCTTTGCTCGGTCGGAACTTGATACCCAAGCGCTTGGCTATTCGACGCAGGTGCTTAAGGAATATCTTGGCCATCATTTTCCGCCGTGAACCCTTGGCCAAGAGCAGGGTAAACATCGCATCGAAGACCATGGCCTCGATGCGGGGGCTGGTCACGATATCCATGACTTTCCTCCTTGCATCGAGACTTCTCGATGGCTTCGTTGTGTAAATGACCGCCTCTCCCCCTTGAGAGGTGGCGGTAAGGTAGCACAAGGTCGAGAAATTTGTCAACAAAGCCGACTACTAGGCCATTTTGAGCTAATTTGAGGCCGTGTTATGCTGAAAAAGACGTTATGGCTATGGAACCCCGCCTGGAAACCCTTATCGGACTGCTGCGCCATCGCGAATCGCCGGCCAACCTGGCGCTGGTTCGACGCGCCTACCAATTCGCCGAACGGGCTCACAAGGGACAAACCCGCATCACTGGTGAACCTTACTTGAACCATCCCCTGGCCACGGCCGTCCGGCTGGCGGAAATGAAGCTGGGCATCTCAGTGGTTCTGGCCGGCCTGCTCCACGATGTGCTTGAAGACACCACTCTGCCTCCCGAGGAAGTGCGCCAGGAGCTTCACAAGGAATTCGGCGACGACGTTCTGGGACTTGTCGAACGGGTCACCAAACTGGGGAAAGTCCAGTATCGGGGCATAGACCGCTATGTGGAAAATCTGCGCCGGATGTTCCTGGCCATGGCCCAAGACGTGCGGGCCATTTTCATCAAATTTGCCGACCGAGTCCACAACCTGGAAACTCTTGACGTAGTTCCTGAAACAAAACGACGCCGTATCGCTCTGGAATCGCTGGACATCTACGCCCCTATCGCCAACCGGCTGGGCATGGGTGAGATCCGCGGCCTCCTTGAGGACCACTCTTTCAAGCATGCCTACCCCAAGGAATACGCCTGGGTTACCGGACTTCTTAAAGAACGCCTCCCAAAAAAGACTCAGTATCTGGAGCGTATTCGCAAATTAACCCGTCAGGACCTAACCATGGCCGGCATAAAAATCCTGGAGATTCACGGCCGAACCAAACATCTCTACAGTCTCTACAAAAAACTTCTCACCCACGATAAGGACATCGATAAAATTCACGATCTGGCTGCCCTGCGGATCGTTGTCCCCACCGTCGGGGACTGTTACGCGGCCATGGGCATCATCCATCAGCGCTGGCATCCATTGAAAGGCCGAATCAAGGACTATATCGCTCAACCCAAACCCAACGGCTACCAGTCCCTGCACACCACGGTTTTCTGTGAAGACGGTGAGATCGTCGAAATCCAGATCCGCACCCCGGAGATGCACGAGGAAGCCGAATACGGCATCGCCGCCCACTGGCAGTACGACGAGGGCGGCAAGCGAGCCAGTCTGGCCAAGGAGAAGCTGGCTTGGGTCAAGGAGCTGGCCAAGATCCAAAGGGAAATCCAGGATTCCAGGCAATTCCTCCGCCGCCTGGAGGACATGAAAATTGACGTCTTCCACAACCACATCTTCGTTTTTACGCCCAACGGAGACGTCATTGATCTCCCCGAGGACGCCACCCCGGTGGACTTTGCCTACGCCATTCACACCGAGGTCGGCAATCACTGTTCCGGAGCGCGGATCAACGAGGTGATGTCGGCGCTCGGGACTCCTCTAAAGTCCGGGGACATGGTGGAGATCATCCTGGATAAGAACCGCAAAGGACCATCGCCCGACTGGCTCAAGTTCGTCAAAACCGGAAACGCCCGCGACAAAATAAAAGTCCACAGCAAGCAGAAGCTCGCCGATTGGCTGAAGCAGGTGCTCCCGCCGGTCAGAAAGAAGGGTTGATACTCGCAACTCGCATCATGTATCATTCGAAAAGCGGCCCTCTCGGGGCCGCCTTGTATTCCACGTTGCATGATGTTGCATGTTTCATGCCGTCAGCTTCTCGCGGAGCGCGGCTAGCTCCTCATCTGAATAGAACGCGATCTCAATCCTGCCGGTCTCCCCGCGCTTGACGATCTTCACCTTGGTTCCCAGCGCCTGCTGCAATTCTTCCTCGGCCGCCTCGAGGTTGGGGTCCTTCATTGCTCGCGGACCGCGATGACCGGATTTTCTTTCGCGCAGACGATCCTCGAGATCACGCACCGTGAGTTTTTCCGCCGCCAGGGTCTCGTAAAACTTCAACTGTTCGTCCGGAGTCTCGAATGAAGCGATAGTCCTCGCCGCTGATGCCGCGACTTTTCCGTCGCGAATGGCCAACTGAACCGTCTCGGGCAGCGTTAGAAGACGCAGCGCGTTGGCAACGACCGGGCGGCTCTTTCCGATCCGGCGAGCAACCTCTTCCTGGGTCAGGTTGTGGTCATCAATAAGTTTTCGGTAGGCCTTGGCCTCTTCGAGAGGATTTAAATCCTGCCGCTGGATGTTCTCGATAAGCGCCAGCTCCAGCTTTTCCATTTCCTTAGCGTTCCGTATGATCACGGGAACCGACGGCAGTCCCGCGAGTTTCGCGGCACGCAACCTGCGCTCGCCGGCAATGAGTTCATAACCGCCCTCTGGCCGAGAGGTGACGATAAGCGGCTGGAGAATACCGTGAGTCTTGACCGACGAAATCAGATCATCGAGCTGTTGATGACCAAACTGCTCCCGCGGCTGGTGGGGATTCGGCTGAATGTCGGAGACGGGCACATACCGCGGTCCGCCGGCCTGCCGCCCCGTTTCCGACACCGGCCCACTGGCGGCCTCCTGCTGTTTCTGCGGGATCAGTGATCCCAAACCGCGCCCAAGACCTTTCATGACCATATTTATGATTCAAAACCCAAAACCTCGCGGGCTAGGCGTTCGTAGGCCTTGGCGCCGGTTGATGCCCCATCGTACTCCATGACAGTCAAGCCATGCGACGGGGCCTCGGCCAATCGGACGTTCCGCGGCACCACCGAGCGAAAAATCTTGTTGGGGAAAAACTGATAGAGGTCGCGCATCACCGCGTCGGAAAGGGAGTTTCTTTTGTCGAACATAGTTATCACCGCGCCCATCACATCGAGGCTCGGCTTTAGATGGTCGCGCACCAAGCCGATGGTCTGAATCAGCTGTCCCAATCCTTCGAGCGCGTAATACTCGGCCTGGACGGGGATGAGCACCCGGTCGGCGGCCACCAGGCCGTTGATGGTAAGTAGTCCCAGCGACGGCGGGCAGTCGATCAAAATAATGTCGTAATCATTGCGCACTTCGAGGAGCGCGTCGTGCAGACGAAACTCGCGCCGATCAAGATTGACCAATTCCACATTGGCTCCGGCTAGGGCTTGAGTGGCTGGTACCAGCCGATAGCCCTCAATCCGAGTCGGCACGGACACCTCCCTTACGCTCGCTTCACCAAGAAGCGCCTCGTAGACGCCGCGTTCAATTTTTCGATGATCAACGCCCAGACCGGAGGTGGCATTGGCCTGCGGGTCGAGGTCGACTAGGAGCACGAATTTCCCCAGCGCCGCCAAATAGGCCCCCAGGTTCACGGCCGTTGTCGTCTTCCCCACTCCCCCTTTCTGATTAACCACCGAAATGATCTGGGCCATATCGTCATTATCCTACTACCTCACCGTGATGAGCGCAATTTCCGGGGGAATGAAAAGGCGGGCACGGGCGCCGGACTCCCCGATGCCGCTGGTGATGTAAAGAGGTATGCCCCCGATCCGGAAAAGTCCGCGGTCGACGTCTTGACCCAAGGTAGTGGGAATGCGGACCAGAGAACCAATGCCCGGCAAACGAAACTGGCCGCCGTGGGTGTGGCCGGCGAGGAGCAAATCGACCTCTCTGGAATCAAGAAGCCGCACCACGTCGGGGTTGTGGGCGATGACTATCCGCGGGATATCCGGCGGGGCACCAGAGAGAGCGGCGCCCGGGTCGGTTTTCCCGCTGCGGATGTCGGCCAGACCGGCTATGAGAACCCGGACACCACCTACCTCAATAACCTGATGCTCATTTTTTAGCACCACGGCGCCGGCCTCTCCGAGGGCGCCAGCCACTTCGGCCTCGTGCTCGTCCAGAGGCAAGTAATCCAGTTCATCCCCCAGTCCAGAGTCGTGATTCCCCAGGGCGACAAAGACGGGTATTCGGCGCGCGACTTCGGCCAGCGGCAGCAGATAGCGGGCTTCACCGGTCCGTGTCGCATCCTCGACCAGATCCCCGGCGAGCACGACGATGTCCGGCTTGATCCGGATGAGTTCCGCCGCCACTCGGCGCATGAACCTGTCCCGTTTGAAAGGGCCGAGGTGACTATCGGAGATAAGCGCGATGCGCACGGGCGCGGAGAGCGGCCGCCGACCCGTTAGTCCCACCTCCGCTCGGACCACCCGGATGATGCGCGGCTCGATGAAACTGCCGTAAACAACAAAAATGAAACCCAGCGTGCAAAGAACCGCCGCCGTCTTGGACAGCGCCTGAAACCGATGGGCGACGGAACCGCGCCGGTGCCTTCGATCCCGTTCGACAAAAAACACCCCGGCGGCGAAAACCACCAGGAGCATCAGAATCTGGATGTCGTAGTAAAGATTAAGCGTCGGTCCCATCAATTTAATAAAACTTGGATGGTATCGGTATTCTCAAATAGCGGGGGCCGGGATCTCACACGCCCCGCAGGGCGGGGCTTTTGAAACCACTCGGTTTCAATACTTCCTCCACGGAAACCTCACGGTTTCCGACCCTTCCCTGTTCGATCCCGTCCCGCTACTTGTGTATTCTCAAATAGCGGGGGCCGGGATCGAACCGGCGACCTAGGGCTTATGAGTCCCTCGCTCTAACCAACTGAGCTACCCCGCCTCACAACGACGGGATAATAACTCAGATGAACTGGTTTGACAATAACCAGCGAGCCGAGTATCCTATTCCCGCACGCCGCCGTGGTGGAATTAGCAGACCTGCCCGCCTATGCCTACGCCGGAGTGGCGGAATTGGCAGACGCGCACGACTCAAAATCGTGTGCCCATAAGGCATGAGGGTTCGATCCCCTCCTCCGGCATAGGCGTTGGCAGGCGGGCACGTCCCGCCTTTGGCGGGATGGGGGCAACCCCGTGTCGGTTCGACCCCGACCGGCGGCATATTCGAGGATTGATATAGCGGGGTAGAGCAGTCTGGCAGCTCGCCGGGCCCATAACCCGGAGGTCGCGGGTTCAAATCCCGCCCCCGCAACTTGGGGTAGAAGATAGATAATACTTGTGCCTCGGGTTGCGCGGAACGTTGTTGCGAAACACGGGATTTGAAGGGCGCGAGAACCCCGCCGGTGGCGGGGTGGTGCGCAGCGCCCAGGCTCGAGTCGGAGCGAGAGAAATCTCGCCCCCGCAACTTGGGGTAGAAGATAGATAATACTTGTGCCTCGGGTTGCGCGGATTAGATTTGCGGCTGGGATTTGAACTTATTTTTTCCTCCCATGCTTATTCTGAACCACACGGCCATCGGGGCGGTTATCGGGAAGGTATCTCCGGATCCGCTCACCGCCTTCGTCCTTGGTTTTTTGTCGCACTTCCTGGCCGACATTATCCCCCACGGCGACGCCCACCAGTACCAGGACTACAAGCGGGGCAAACACGTGCGGGTGGCGGTTTTTTGGACGGTCGTCGACGCACTGGCCTCGATCGTCGTGGCTGTTTTATTTTTCCAATCGCGCGATTTCTTTTCCAACGCCTCAGTGGCCATGGGCATTGCCGGCTCGGTTCTACCCGATGCCGTCGTCGGCTTTCACGAACTGAAGCCCAGCGCTTACACCAAGTGGTTTCACAATCTCCACTTCCGAAACCACAATTTCATCGCCCTGCGAATCCGCGACTGGACCTTCCTATCCGGCGCAACCTGGCAATTAGCATTGTTCTACTTCATCCAGCACCGGGTTTGACACCAAACTCGTAACTTGTAGCACGCAACATTCATAAAACCCGTCCCGCTAAGCGGGACGGGTTTTAGGTCTTGAAACTCAACCGCGTACGGCGGCGCGGTAGACCCCGAGCGTCTCCCGGGACGCTTTCTCCCAGGAAAAATGCGCCGCGCGCTTAAGGCCCATCCCTCTTAGCACATCGCGGCGCGATTCGTTGTGCAGGAGATCGCTTAAAACATGGGCCATCTCATCCTCGCTGCCCGGCGGAACGTACATGGCCGCCGGTCCGGCTACTTCCCGGAGAACCGGGATGTCCGAGGCAATGACCGGAACTCCAAGAGCCAGGGCCTCCAATACCGGCATTCCAAAACCTTCAAAAAATGTCGGGAAACAAAAGACGGCCGCCTGGCGCATCAGGGTGAATTTTTCACGGTGCGGAATGTAACCGATCCAACGGACCGCTCCGCGGGTCAGACGGCGGGCGGACTCGACGGTCCGCACCGTTTCCCCTTCTTTCCACCCTCGAGCGCCGGCAATGATCAAATCAAACTCTCTCGCCCGCGGATCCTTCATCCACAGCGTGAGGAAAGCGCGAACCAAGCCCGAAATATTCTTCCGCGGCTCCAGCGTTCCCAGAAACAGGATATAGGGCTTGTCCAACCGATGGCGGGCGCGCACCTCGGCCGAATCGGCCGAGTCGTCCTCACTCAAAATGTCCTCGGAAAAAATCGAGCTTCCCCGGACATCAACGCCGGGATAAATCGTCCTGATGCGGGCGGCAGGAATCCGAAAACGCTTCTCCGCATCCTCCCGCGTGGCGTCGGAGACAGCGATGATGCGCGTTGCCGACCTTACTGTTTTCGGATAGAGCACTTTGGTTGAAAGCGCCTGCTTCGGAAACCATTCCGGATGGTGATAGATGGCCAGATCGTGAATGGTAACCACCGTCCGTCCGCGATAGGCGGCAGGCATGGTGCCGGCTGGAAGATGGAAAACATCCGGTTTCTGTTTGGCGATAAAAGCCGAGAGGAGAAGATGCGAGTACACTCCCGGCAGCGCGTGACGGTACTCGTGGAACGGAAAACGCACAACCTCGACGTTCGGCGCGCCGGCGGTGTGGGCGCGAATGGCCGCATCCGTGATCCGATCGTCGAAAAAGAGGACGTACGTGTTTTCCGCGTCGATGCGGAGCAGGTTCTTCACTAAAAAATAGGTGTAGTGTCCAACACCCGCCCGCTCCCCGTAACCGGGATTCAAAATCGTTCTGCAATCAATCCCAATGCGCATACATTATGCTACTTCCAACTCCAGGTATCGAACGTCCACACCGCCAGAGACTTGGCGTCCTGGAAGCGGGCCGCGTTCGAGTCCGATCCCAGCACGACAACGATCACCGGCCGCGACTCTCCGTTCTCAAGCGACATGACGAAATGATATCCGACTCCACCGCCGAGAGATCCGGTTTTCCCCCCGATCAGTTCGTACGGCGGCTTAGCCAGGAATGAAGAGAGAAGCGCATCGGTGGAACGAATGACGCGCGTCCGGCTCCCTTTGGAATTCTTCGGCCTAACGGTGACTTGTCTGGTAGTTACCGCCTCCCGGATTCGCGGCTCAAGGAACGCCGCCTGAGCCAGTCTGGCCACCTCGCGAGCCGTGCCGACGTTGGCTGGATTCAAACCGGTCGGCTCAACAAAACTGGTGCGTTTTAACCCCAATAAGGCGGTCTTGGCGTTCATCCGGGCGACAAATTCCTCGGCGTTAAGTCCGGTAGACCTGCTCATCGCGGCCACAGCCGTGTTCGACGAGCCAACTAGCGCGATTTCAAACAGTTCCTTGGCAGTAACCGATTCCCCAGGAATAAGATATTCGACCGCCCCGCCGCGCATGTCCGAGGAAGCGATAGTCACTTCCGAATCCCAGTCAGGTTTGGATTCGACAAAAACCAGGGCCGAGGCCAGTTTGGTCAAACTGGCCACCGGAAGCAGGGCGTCTGGATCCTTGGAAAAAAGCGTCTCCCCACTCCCCGCGTCAACCACTAGCGCGCTCCTTGCCGAGATTCGCACGCCCAAGGATTCGGGGCGGATTTTTCTCGGCTGCGAGAAGCGTTCATCGGCCGTGGGAAGTCTGGCGGCCGGCGGCGGCAAAGTAGAGAATGTAACGGCACTGGCCTCGGCCGGCTCTATCAGCGAATCAAACTCCGCGCCGGGGAGAGTTAAGCCGGGCAGAAAAAGAAGCAGGGCCAGTTGCAGAAAAAGGATAAAAATCATGACGCGGTTGGCGGCGTTTCGGCTTTCTTCTCCAGGAGCTCCTGAAGATGCTTGTCCGAACGGAGCCGCTCATAGTCCGGAAGTTCTGAAATATCCCGGATGTTCAAGTAGCGCATAAAGTCCATGGAAATCCGGTAACGAGTGGCCAGTAGTTTTTTGTCCTCCTCGGCTTCAACCAGTCCGCGGATCATCAGGTTGCGCAGGATGAGCGAGCAGTTCACGCCTCGGATCTGTTCGATCTCGGGTTTCGTCACCGGCCCGCGATAGGCGATGATGGTCAGCGTCTCAAGTGAGGGCCGGGTTAGCTCGCCAGTGAATTCTTCGCGGATGAATTCCTGGACGATCTTCGCGTTCTCGCCTGACGACATCATCTGATATTCCTTCCCGGCCCGGACGAGCGAAACCCCGCCGCCGCGCTCCTTGTACCGTTTTCCAAGATCGTCCAGCGCCGTTTCGACTTTCTTGGAGTCGGAATCCAGAACCTCGGCCAGCCGTTTTACGGAGAGCGGTCGAGTGGAGACGAATAACACCGATTCGATTTTTGATGCCAGATCAGACATGGGTCGCGGTTTTGTTCAATCGTTTGATCTCGATGTCTTCGAATAGTTTCTCTTGATCCACATCCACGATCTTCTGCTTGACCAGCTCGAGAAGGGCCAGAAAGGAAACGATCACCTCGGTCTTGTTTTTGGCCTCGCGGAGCAAGCTGCTGAAACTGGCCTGGGCTCGATCAGAGAGAAGCTGGCGGATCCTAGCGATCTTATCCTGAATGGACACCGCCCGCTCCAAGGCCTGTTTAGGCAAAGCGATCACCGGTTCGAGCGCTTTGACGATCTCGCGGAATACCGCGGCCATTTTCTCGGAGGTCAGCGTCTTGGGCGGAAAAAATCCTTTCTGAAACGGAGGTTTCTCGCGAACAAATGCGAATTGTTTCTTTTTTATCTTGGCGTCAATAATCTTGGCCGCCTCGACAAACTCCTTGTACATCCGCAGCTGAACGTCCAAGGGAATCCCTTCCTCTTCGAGACCGAGATCGATCTGCGGCAAAAGAATCCTTGACTTGATGAGCAGGAGCTTAGCGGCAACCAGCAGAAAATCAGCCAGATCCTCCGAGGGAACTTTTGTCGCTTTGATGGCTCGCAGATACTGATCGGTGACGCTCGAGAGCGACACCTCCGTAATCGGCAAATCCTCCCGCTCGATTAACTGCAGGAGGAGATCAAGCGGCCCTTCGAATTTTTCCAGTTTGACGGTGATTGGCATCGTTTTACCGCTTCCCTTTTCTTCCCTTTTTCTTACCCTTTCCACTCCCCCTCTTCCTCTTCGCTTTTTGAACCTTCACCTGCAACTTCAGCCCGGCGACTTTGCCTCCGAAAACTCCAACCTTGGCCTTCTCCATTTTGTGCAAATCCTTCACTGCGACACGCAAGGATTCGGTGAGACTCCCCGCGCGGACGATCGCTTTCTTGGTGCGCAGAAGAGTCTTATCCAGCAGGAGCTCCAATTGATGCATGCCCGCAAACGGCGAAAGCGCGCCGGGTTCGATTCCCAGCTGCTTGAACACCCGTTCCGGAGCGAGCTCCACTCGCGCCGCCTTGAGCTGTTTCTTGATCTTCGCCGGATCAACGCGGTAGGAGGCCGGCACCGCGACGACATAGTACTTACCACTTTTTTTAAGCTCTGGCAGCTCAACCTTGACCAAGAGTGTTTTGGCGATTTTATTCAGCTCCTCGCCCAGGGTTTGCGCCAGATCGTAGGCGGTAAACACCTTCCGATGCGGAACCACTTCATACTTCACTTTCTTTCCATCAAGATAGGCGAGAACCTTCTTTGAAACAGACATATCATTTCTGATTATTGAAATAATCTCTGTTGTGTTCCACGGATGACGCGCACTGCCTTACGCCCGGCGGGGGTGAGTCGAACGTCATTAATATACCACCTTTTCGGGGTCCTGACCCCGTAACCAACCAACAGTCCGCGATCAATGAGCCGCTCCAGGGCCTTAGTGACGGCGTCCACCTGATCCTTGTGCGACGGCTTTTTCTTGGTTTCGTAATAGTAGATCATCCGCCTTCGGTTGCACCGCCCGCCGGCTCCACGGCAGGCTACCAGGATGTACTTCTGCAGATCCGAGAACCGCATACTCACCCTAATTTCCTCTTTTCCCTGCCCTGAGCCGAGCCTGCCTGTCCGGTAGGCAGGTCGAAGGGTTCCCCTTTTTATCCTTGATGATCTGAATGTGCACCTCGCGGAGCTGGGAGGCCGACACTTCGGATGGCGCGCCCATTAGAAGGTCGCGGGCGTCCCCGGTCTTGGGAAAAGCGATGACCTCGCGGATGTTGGGCTCCCCGGCAAGAAGCATGGCCAGGCGGTCGATCCCCGGCGCGATGCCTCCGTGCGGCGGAGCGCCGTACTCGAAGGCCCGGAGCATATGCCCGAAGCGGCGCTCGATTTCTTCGTCGGAAAGACCGAGAACCTTGAAAACCTTATTTTGCAAATCCCGCCGATGGATCCGAATGCTCCCCGAGGCCAGCTCATAGCCATTTAAAACCAGATCGTATTGTTTGGCGTGGACACGCAACGGGTCGGAATCAAGCAGGTCCTCTTCGTGTACGGAAGTGAAAGGATGATGCATGGCATTGATCTTCCCATCATCTCCCTTCTCGAACATGGGAAAATCAACGATCCAGGCAAAGGCCAGCTCATCTGGATCCCCTGGATTCCTTCGCAGATCCGGCTTATCTGATTTGTATTTTTTCATCGCCTGGTCGTAAGGAATCCGCGGAAAGGGAATGGCGTTAATCTTTTTTTCGGGCGCCACCGCTTTGACCATGGCCATCATCATTTCCTCAACAAGTTCCAACACATCATTCTGATCGACAAAACTCATTTCCATGTCAAGCTGGGTGTGTTCCGGTTGGCGGTCTCCCCGTTGATCCTCGTCGCGCAAGGCGCGGGCGATCTGAAAATAGCGCTCCACTCCGGCGACCATCAAAAGTTGTTTGAATTGTTGAGGCGATTGAGGCAGGACGTAAAATTTTCCGGGATGAAGCCGTGAAGGAACGATGAACTCCCGCGCGCCCTCCGGCGTGCCCTTGGTGAGCATCGGCGTCTCGATTTCCAGGAACCCGCGCTCCGAGAGCCAATCACGGAAAAACTTAATCATTCGATGACGGAGCTCCAGATTCTTCCGCATTCGTTCGCTCCGGAGGTCAAGATAGCGGTAGGCCAGTCTTGTTTCCTCGCTGACTCCGGCCGTGTCCTTGTCGATTTCAAAAGGCGGCGTTTTCGCCTGGTTGAGGATCACGGCCTCCAGCGCCTCAACTTCCACCGTTCCGGTGGGCAGATTCGGATTGACCTGCTTGGGCGGTCGCGCGTTGACCTTCCCGCGGACGCTAACCACGAACTCCGGCCGCAGGTCGCCGGCGACTTTGGCCAGCTCCTGATTTCCCGAAGGAAAGACGACCTGAACGATGCCCGAGCGATCCCGGAGATCGATGAAGACGAGCTTCCCCATGTCGCGCCGGCCATTGACCCAGCCGCAAAGCGCGACTTCTTGGCCGACTTTGCCGGTTATTTCTGATATCCAGATGCGCTGCATGTTTCGGGGGATTAATGGACCTCTTTCGTTCAACGGAACAACTCTTGTTCGCTATAGTGAGGCACCGGAGTCCGGACCATGTGGTCAACGGCTATGGCGTAGGCGCGTTCCACGGCCAGGGTGAGGATCAGTACCTCGAAAAAGACGGCCAAGACAGCCGTCCCGATCAGCATATAGGCCATCTTTGGGTTGACTTCTTGTCTCCAGATCGATTTTTTGCGGGCCATGGTTCTAATTAGGCATCCGGCGATAGGCCCATTATACCCCGATTTTCCTCACGGTTCCAAGCGGTTCAACAGCCGGGGGAAGGGAATGGTCTCGCGGACATGCTCCAGTCCGCAGATCCAGGAGACGGTGCGCTCAACGCCAATGCCGAAGCCGGAGTGCGGAACGCTGCCGTAACGCCGGAGATCGAGATACCACTCAAAGGCCTTGCGCGGAAGCCCGTGCTCTTCGATTCGCTTCTCGAGGAGAGTGAGTTCGTCAATTCTTTGCGAACCCCCAATGATCTCGCCATACCCTTCGGGCGCCAAACAATCGTCATTCAGTGCCAAGTCCGGCCGCTCGGCGTCGGGCTTCATATAGAAGGCCTTGATCTTCGCCGGATAATGATGGATAAAAATCGGCCGGTCGAACTGCTTGGTGAGAATAGTCTCGTCATCGGCGCCAAAGTCGTCGCCCCATTTGATGTCCGAGCCGAGGAGCTGGAGCTTTTTAATCGCCTCGTCGTAGTGGAGCCGCGGGAAGCGGCCTTCAGCCGACTTCTCGAGGACCGACGTATCCCGCTCGAGTGTTTTTAGATCTTCTTTTCGATTTTCTAAAACATGGCGGACGACATGCGCCATCATATCTTCCTGGAGCTGAATGTTCTCCTGCCAGTCCATGAAAGAAGCCTCGGCCTCCAGCATCCAGAATTCGGTGAGATGTCGCCGGGTTTTGGATTTTTCTGATCTGAAGGTCGGGCCGAAGCAGTAGGTCTTGCCCAGCGCGGCCGAGGTCGCCTCCTGATAGAGCTGGCCGGATTGAGATAGGTAAGCCGGACGATCAAAGTAGTTGACCTCGAATAGATCGGTCGTGCCTTCCACCGCGTTGGGTGTGAAAATCGGCGAGTCGCAGAGGATGAACCCACGGAGCCGCATGAACTCGCGGAGCGCGAAAATAATCTCGTCACGGATACGGAGAATCGCTTCCTGTCGAGCGCTTCTGATCCACAGATGTCGGTTATCGAGAAGAAAATCCGGTCCGTGTTCTTTTTTGCCGATCGGAAACTCGGCCGCGCGTTGGACCAACTCGACACGGGTTGCTTGAATCTCGACCCCCGACGGCGACCGAGGTTCTGTTTTGACGATGCCATCAACGATGGCCGAGGACTCAATCGTGGCCGTCGAGGCGGCTTCCCAGGACTCGGACGACACATCGTTCTTTGATACGACGGCCTGAACGCGTCCCGTCCCGTCCCTCAACTGCAAAAACGCAATCGAACCAGACGAGCGCAAATTATAAACCCACCCGCGGATGCGAACATTCGAACTGACGAGCCCGGCAAGTTCCCGTATCAGCGTAATCCGTTCCATATCAGCGTAATCAGCGCAAAGAAAAAAAGTCGCCTTCTGCGATAAGGCGATGGTATCGAAAAATCTCTAAATTATCAAGCCAAGGAGATTATTCGAGAAGACGTTGACGAAATAGCAGAAAGCACGTTACGGGATGGCCAGGGGCGTTCACCATGCATGGCAAGAAAAAGGAATCCCAACCGGCGGACGGCAAGCGCGACGTCCACGGGTGTGGCGTCCGGATGTCCAGGATTATGGACAATGGAGCGAAGCTCGCGGAGCGCCTCGAGCGTGAGATTTACCGCCTTGCCTTCAACTGATGCTTGTCGAAAGCATTTGTCGCACAGAATCCCGCCGCCGTGAATGTCAAAGCCGCTGATCCCCTCCTGCGCTTCACAACGAAGGCAATGCCGGAGTTCAGGTCGGTAGCCAAGGATCGGCAGAAGTTTCCAAAGAAAGGCGTCGAGACGCCGCTCAAGGGAGACGGAATCATCAGTAGCGGCGATCGACCGACAAGTCTCGCCAAGAAGCTCAAAGAGCATCTCCTCTTGTTCTCCACCACGGGTGAGATCATCAGTGAGCGCGAAGATGGCGAGAGAGGCCGCTATTTGTTGGGCGGTTCGGATGCCGGAGAAAGACTCGACCACATCGGCTGTGGTCAGCCGGTCCATCGCCTTTCCGCGCGCGGCCTGTATGTTCAGAACCGAGAGCGTCTCCAGCGTTCCAGCCAGTTTGCTCTGAATTTTGCGCGTCCCCTGTGCCAGAAGTTCCACCTTTCCCCGCTCCCGCGTGTAAACGGTGTAGAGGCGATCCGCCTCGCGCAGCGGCCGGCGACGGAGCACGATGCCGGTGAGACGGTAGGTCATACTCCCGCGATCTTCAGAACGGTATCCAGAATCTCCGGGACATCTTTTGCATTGTCACTTCCTCCGATATGTCCTTTGTTATGTAGAACGATTGTCTCTGCACCGAGTCGCGCCTGAAACATTTCGACGTTTTCCAACGGAACGAATCTGTCGTTGTCAGAAAAGATAGCGACAACCTTACTCGCGTTCCCCTTGATCTTCTCCACATCCATCGGTGTCGTGAGCCACGGTTGGGCAACTGCCTCATCATCAGCAGTACCGATGGAGCCGGGTATCAATGTAAAGAAACCAGCGACAGCGACTACGCCGCCCACGAGCGCCTCGACAGTTTGCAGATAACGCAGGATCGTCTGGACTCCTATGCTGTGGCCCACGAGATAGGTTTCCTGATCGGGAGTACCAATCATCTTGGAAAGATGTGGCACCCATGTTTGGATTGTGGGAGCGTCGGGGTTGGGCATCTGCGGAACCTCGACACCAAATCCCCGCTGTTCAAGCTCCTGCTTGAGCCACGGGAACCAGCATTCCTCGGGGTACCCATCCCAGCCGTGGACAATAAATACACGTTTCATACTTTCTTCCGATCCAAAAACGTCTGCAAAATCGCGGCCGCGCTGACGGCGTCGCGGTCGAACTGGTGTCCGTAGGCGGCGGCAAAACGATCGGCGAGTTGCGAGGTCAGCCGTTCATCGATCGTCTCGATTGGGACCGTGATCTTCTTCTTCAGATCCTCGACGAAACCACGGACCTCTTGCGCCTGCGGCCCCTCTTCGCCCTTGAGGGTCAGCGGCAAGCCCACGACGATCATCCCAACTTCCTCCTCGGACACTGTGCCAATGATCTCATCTCGATTCTCGACCGTCTTCCACGGCGCCGCCATCCCGACCTCGGTTTCCCCAAGCGCCAACCCAATGTGTTTCTCTCCGTAATCAATTCCGAGGAGTTTCATAATGATAATTTCGTAAGATCACCATCTAGCACCATCGGCTGCATCGCGAGAATCTCCTCGAGGTATGGCGACTGTTCTGCTGGTGGATGTAAAAGAAAAATTGGCTTCCCAAGATACAAGGCAATCGCCATCTCCATAAGTACAGCACCGCCGATATAACCGGCAACCTCGTTCTTCGGCTCGTTTACAACCAGCACTGCGTCGCCTTCCGCTATTTCACGAAAGTGTGAGAGGACATAATCGTTCTTCATGGAATAATCATCGGGGTTCTGAAACCAGGTCTTGTAGGTCTCCACCCGATAATCGCCTATCTCGCGCATACGAGCGGCAACCTTCGGCACGGTGGCCGCGTACCCGCGCGAGGTAAGCACGTCGGCAGCGTCGAGCGCCTGGCGATAGCAAGACGCGCTGGCGCAGATGACGATACGTTTATTTCGACTATCAAAGTTTGGGAGATTCATATTGATTCTCTCGTTCCACTAATTTCCCTTCGCCTAAAACCGCCTCAAAAATTGTGCCGGCGTCGTGATATGAATGTCTCGGTACAAACGAATACTCAACAGGTGTTTGTCTCCAGAAACAACCCAACGAGCGCCACTCACTACTGCACAGTTTAGGAACATTGTATCTGACGGATCATTAGGGATGGTTTCCACAATATCTGAATCTTCAAAAACCGAAGCATACTGAAGTAAATATTCCATAACCTCTTCGATCGTGATACCCGCAACTCGTAGCTGTTTCGCGATCTTCGGATATCGCAACACACGTCGGATCTCCTCGAGAATACCGGGAGTCGTGCACAATTCAATTGCACCCTTCTCCACCAAAACAAAAAGGGGGCTCTTGGCTCCCTTCCATAACATACCCGATACCATCACATTGGTATCGAACACAACGCGCATACTATTTACGCGCAGCGCGTATAGCCAACGCGATATCCCTTGCGGTGATCGATCGCCCAGCTTGCTTGAGCTTCGCTCGAACACGTTCTGTTGGCGCAGTTCGGACTCGTTTTACCAGCAACGAATCCTTGGTGGAAACAATAAAAACACGACTCCCCTTCCACCGTTTGCGGAGTTTGGTAGGCAATGGAATTGTATTAGAAATTGTTACTGTCATAACTGTTCATTCGCAAGATAGCAGATTAGGGAGAAAATGACCAGTGTTCAGCTTTCATACCGGCAACGGCGTTAAAATCTCATACCCACCTTTTGTCACCGCGAGAGTCACCTCGAAGTGCGCGGCCAGCGAATTGTCCGCCGTGGCTATAGTCCAGCCGTCGGGAAGCGTGACCACCGCGAATTTGCCGACGTTCACCATCGGCTCGATACACAGCACCATCCCTTCCTCGATTTTAACCGGTCTTGCCTTCGGATCAAAATAATTCGGAATCCGCGGCTCCTCGTGAACGTTTTTGCCAACACCATGACCAACCAGGTCGCGCACCACTGAAAATCCGTTCTTCTCCACATACGTCTGCACCGCGCGTCCGATGTCCCCAACGAATCCGCCGGGCCGAACCGTCTCGAGTCCGCGAAAGAGCGCGTCGCGCGTAACCGCAATAAGCCGCCCAGCGTCTTTGGAAATCTTCCCGATCCCGACCGTCACCGCCATGTCCGTGCAGTAGCCCTGGTAACGCAGACCGATATCCAGTCCGATGACGTCGCCGTCTTTAAGCGTACGGTTCGGGGCGGCCGGGGCGTGAACCACTTCATGATTGATGGAAGTACAAAGCGTTGTTGGATAAGGTCGATCGCTTGCCCTCGTCTTGTATCCCAAAAACGAGGGCTCGCCCCCCGCTTCCCGCATCCTGCTTTCCGCCAGTTTATCAATCTCCCCGGTGGTTATCCCCGGCTTCACCAACCCAACAACCTCTCCCAAAATCCGCGAGAGGATGACTCCCCCCTCACGAATGACTTCAATTTCCTCCGGCGCCTTAATCACCGAATACGGCATCTGCATATCATTTATTCAGTCCCAGCGCGCGGACGATCGCCCGGTGTACGGTGAGGATTGCCTGCTCACCGTCGATTTCAATAAGCACGCCTTTCTTCCGATAATAGTCAATAACCGGTTCGGTTTCTTTATGGTAGGTGCGCAACCGGCGACTGATGGCCGCGGGGGTGTCATCCTGACGAACCATGAGTTTCCCCCCACATCGCTCGCAGAGCCGCCCCCGTCGCGACGGCCGTTCGGTAACATGGTAGTTTTCTCCGCAGACCGAACAAACCCGCCGGCCGCGCAAGCGGCGCAAGGCCTCGTGGTCCGAGATGCGTAGCGCCAGCGCCAGATCAATCGGGCAGAAACGGGCCAGTTCCCTGGCCTGAGCGACACTGCGCGGATAACCGTCAAGAATCACACCCACACCACAGCGGTTCCGGGGAAGTTTGACCCTCATCACTTCGTGCATCACTCTTGGAGGCACCAGCTTGCCCTGACTGACGAAAGAAGCTATCAGCCTGCCCAGTTCCGATCCCTTAGCTATTTCCTCACGAAAAACCGCGCCGGGCGAGATGACCGGAACACCGTACTTGCGGGAAAGAATCGAGGCCTGGGTGCCCTTGCCCGATCCCTGCAGACCCAGAAAGAGAACGACTTTGAATCTGCGGTTTGATTTCATAAACCTATAAGGCGGGCGACCAGATAACCGATAAGCGTTCCGGCGACGATCGGCGGGAGGGCGGCCATCGGCCGGCGCACCGTCTGACTTTGGAAGATGAGATGAGTACCCAGAATACCCAGAAAGGAACCAATCCCGGAAATAAGAGCCGCACCGGGCGAAACCATGGCAACTGAAACCACGAAGATGCCCGGAAGAGCCAAGTCGCCGGTGCCCAAAAGCGTGAATCCGGCCCCGGGGGCCGCGACCGAAAGCGGTTTCATCCATCCGGTTGGCCGGTCGGGCACCACCAGGGCGAAAACCGCGCCCTTTTCCAAAAGCCCGCGAACCATGGTCACCATGTGATGGGTGAGGTAGACAGCGACAATATCATAAAAAGCCAGAAACACCAGAAGAACCGCCAGGGCCTCGGGCGGAACCGAAACGCCAACTGCCGCCGCCATGCCGGCCAGGGAGGCCACCAGCGTCAAATCATGCACGACCACGCGGGGATATCCGATGCGCAAGGCCAGGACCGCCAGGGCAGCGACGGCCGCCGCTCCCTCCGGGAGGACGGCCTCTACTAGAGTCAGCAGGCCTACAAAAACCGCCAGGTAAAAAAAGGCCGAGACCACCACTCGGCTGGCTAGAAAACGCAAAACCAGCAGGATGCCCAAAGTTCCCAGGGCAAAAACCAGCATAAAGTCGCCGGTCGAAAGCGGTTCGGCCGCGGTAACGACCACCTGACGAACAAGGCGCCCGGCCGCAGCCGCGCCCAAAAGTTCAACAACGGCCAAGGCCAAGGCGGCAGGGATAAAAACGCGCCAATCAATGGTTGGTAAACGAGTCTTCATAACGATCAACTCAGGCGGAGCGCTTTAACCACCGCCTCATACTCGAATCGCGACAACTCCCCGGCGTCCCGCAGTTTGCGCAGATCGCGGACAATCCAGGTTTCTATCTCCCCGCGAGTCACCCCGCCGCCGCTCATGTACCGGCCAAGGAGCGCCTCGATCTTCTTCCTCTGCGCTTCCGAAAGAACGCTTTTGAGTTCATGGAAAAGATCGGCGTGCAATTGGGACGTTTTGGTAAACCGATAACGTCTCTCCTCCGCCTGTTCCTCTTTTACTTCCGGTTCCTTCGGTTGATCTTGTCCAATTTTTTTCGGTTTTGATCCAAACACAAAATCAAAAAAGCCCATATGGGCTCATCATAACAGATTTTTCAAATTCCTTCGTACTCGCGCATGGCGATCTGGGCCTCGATCTGATTGACCGTCTCGATAATCACCGAAACGACGATGAGTAGCGAAGTGCCGCCGATGACCAGCGTCTGCGTTCCGGTGAAATTCTGCAGAACCACCGGGAGCACGGCGATGGCCCCCAAGAATGTCGCGCCGGCCAGAAGAATGCGGTTTAAGGTGTAGGAAAGATAAGCGGTTGTCGGTTCCCCCGGACGGATGCCGGGAATAAATCCGCCCTGCTTCTGGAGATTCTCGGCGATCTGGTCCGGACGAAAAACAATGGCCGTGTAGAAATAGGTGAAGCCGATGACCAGAAAGAAATAGATGGCGGCGTAGAAGGTCTGGTTTTGGAAAGTGGTGATTACCCATTCAGCGGCGGCGACGATGCCGGGACTTTTGGCCCGGATGAAAAACTGGGCCAAAAGCGGCGGAAACAATATCACCGAAATGGCGAAGATAATGGGAATGACTCCGGCCGGATTGACCCGCAGAGGCAGATGAGTCTCCACGCCGCCGAAGAGCCGCATTCCGCGGATGCGTTTGGCGTAGGAAACCGGCACCTTGCGCTGGGCCTCGGTGATCAATACCACCGCGACAATAGTGGCCAGAGCAATGCCCGCGTAAAGCAGCCAGGTGGCGGCCTGTTCGCGATCGAAGGTAAGCAGGCTTCGCTGGATGACGGTCGGCAAACCGGCGATGATGCCGGCGAAGATAAGCAGGGAGATGCCGTTGCCCATCTTCTTTTCGGAGATAAGCTCGCCGATCCACATGAGCATCAGGGTGCCGGCGGTCATCACCACCAAAGTGGCGGCGATTTGTAAAGGCGTCAGGTCTCCGAGGATGCGGGCCGAAGACTGCCGGAGAAGGGAGATGATGCCGTAACCCTGGAGTATGGCCAGAGGAACGGTGAGAAGCCGGGTGTACTGGTTAATCTTGGCCCGGCCGGCTTCGCCTTCTTTGGACAATTCTTCGAGCTGGGGCACGACCATGGTCAAGAGCTGGAAGATGATCGAAGCCGTGATGTACGGTCCGACACCCAGGGCCACCACCGAAAAATTCTCGATGGTTCCGCCGGAGAACAGGTTCAGCAATCCCAAGACCTGGTTCGATTGGAAGAGTTGTTTTAAGGCCGTAGCATCAACTCCCGGGATGGGGATATGAGCGGCTAGGCGGAAAATCACCAGCATGGCCAGGATAAACAAAACACTGACCCGGACATCGGGCAGCTTCCAGATCTTGCGCAGGGTGGAGGCGGCGTTCATACCACCTTTCCGCCGGCCTTCTCAATGGCAGCGCGAGCGCCAGCGGTGAGCATCAATCCCTTGACTGTAAGTTTCGGAGGAACTTCTCCCGCGCCGATCAGTTTCGCCGCCCGGCTGCGGGGATGAATCAATTCTTTCTCCTTAAGCGAATCAATGGTAACGATCGCGCCGCTCCCGAATCTCTTTAGCTCTCGCACTGAAACCTCCGCCGGCTTTTTGCGTTTGGAAACAAAACCCCCAATCTTGGGAAGAGAGGCGATAATCCGTTTCATGCCCAACCTTTTAAGACCGCGGCGTCCGCCGGAACGCGCCCGCTGGCCCTTTTGTCCGCGAGTGGAGTAGGTGCCGTGTCCGGAGGCATTGCCCCGTCCAATTCTCTTTTTTCGGCGCATTGAGCCGGGTGTGGTTTTCAATGTGTGAAGCGTGACTGTCATACTTTTGATTGTTCCTCTCCACCTGCCGCTACCCGCTCCTCCTCGACTCGTTTTGTGCGCGGCGGTCGGAGCATGGCCAAGCCGGCGAAGGTCGCTTTGACGTTGTTGATCTTGTTTTTGGAACCCATGATTTTTGAAACCACGTTGGGAATTCCGGCCAGTTCGAAAACTACTCGCACCGCACCGCCGGCCTTGACTCCCGTGCCTTTGGGCGCCGGCTTGATGAGGACTGAGGCTGCCGAAAACTTGGCTTTGGCCACGTGAGGGATCGTCTCCATGACCATAGGAACGCGGATCATTCGCTTCTGGGCCTGGCGGGTGGCTTTGCCCACCGCGGCCTGAACGTCGACCCCCTTGGCCACGCCGAAGCCGACGCGCCCTTTATGGTCGCCGACGACCACTGTGGCCCGGAAACGCATGCGCTTTCCGCCTTTGGTAACGCGGGTCACCCGCGAGATTTCAAGAACCCGGGAATCAATTTCCCGATCCGCGCCGCCCTCTCCCCGGCGTCCCCTGCGTTCGTCTCGGTCTGGTCGTTTGGCCATATCCTAAAATTTTAACCCGGCGGCGCGGGCGCCTTCGGCCGCGGCCTTGATCCTGCCGTGGAAGGCAAACCCGCCGCGATCAAAAACCACCGTGGTAATTCCCTTGGCCATCGCTTTCTTGCCCAGCGCCTCTCCCGTGACGAAAGCCGCGGCCACCCTGGCGGTCAGACCCTCAACCGACGGCTTTTTCTTTCCCAGTTCCAGATCGCTGGCCGAGACCAGCGTCCTGCCGGCGGCATCATCAATGAGCTGCATCCAGAGATGATCCAGGCTGCGATAAACCGAAAGACGAGGGCGGTCGGCCGTGCCGAACACC
Source organism: Candidatus Uhrbacteria bacterium RIFCSPHIGHO2_02_FULL_57_19 (assembly GCA_001791115.1). Classification (GTDB taxonomy): domain Bacteria; phylum Patescibacteriota; class Patescibacteriia; order 2-12-FULL-57-11; family 2-12-FULL-57-11; genus 2-12-FULL-57-11. The sequence goes on along the minus strand of MGDZ01000004.1, from coordinate 10,961 downwards.
TTGGCCCGCACCCGCCGGTGCCGGCGCTCTCGCGAAAGGCGTTTTGCTCGATGGGAATTCTTGACCTTCATAGAAAAAGATTACTTTCCGCCGGCAGCGGCCCCGGTCTTGGCCGCTTTGCCGGCTTTGCGCCGGATCGTTTCGCCGGCATACCTGATTCCTTTTCCTTTGTACGGCTCAGGTTTGCGTAGGCGGCGGATGCTGGCGGCCACTTCTCCGACCATTTCCTTGTCAATTCCGGATACGGTGATGACATTTTTCTCCACCGTAGCCGCGATACCTTGAGGCAAAGGAAAATCTATCGGGTGAGAGTACCCCAGTTCCAGGGTCAATTTCGGTCCGGCCATGGCCACTTTGTAACCGATGCCGATCACCTCCAGCTTCTTCTCGAATCCGGAAACCACTCCGGTGATCATGTTGGCGATAAGCATCCGGAACAATCCCCACAGCGCCCGGTCGCGCTTGACATTGGGATCGGTCACTTCCACCCTGACTGTCTTTCCGCCGTCTTGGAGAAGAATCTTCACTCGCAAATGAATTTCCCGGCGAAGCGCGCCCTTGGGACCCTTGACTTCGATGGCGCCATCAACCAACCGGACATCAACGCCAGGCGGAACAGAAATTGGTTTTTTTCCGATGCGGGACATACATTAAGACACTTCGCAAATCAACTCACCGCCCAGCTTTCGCGCCCGAGCTTCATGGCCGGGCATCATGCCCTGGGAAGTGGAAACGATGGCCATTCCGTAGCCGGAGAGTACGCGCGGTATTTCCTGCCAGCCGACATAGACCCGCCGTCCCGGCTTAGAAATCCTTTTTAGATCCTGAACGCGCGGCGCGCCGGCTTCGAAACGAATGACCAGGCGTATCTCACGCCGCGGTCCGGGAACGTCCAGAACTCGCTCCAGATATCCGCCTTTCTCCAGGATCTTGGCGATCTCCCATTTTATGCGCGAGTGCGGCAAAACCAGCTCGGACTTCTTGGCCCGGGCCGCGTTCCTGATTCTAGTGAGCATGTCAGCGATAGGATCGGTCATCATATGGAATTACCAGCTGGATTTGCGGACGCCGGGAATCTCACCGCGGTTAGCCAGCTCCCGGAAACAGATCCGGCACAACTCGAAGTCGCGCATATAACCGCGCCTCCGGCCGCAACGCCAGCAGCGATGGACGGATCGCGTGGAATACTTGGGTTTGCGCAATGATTTAGCGACTTGTGATTTCTTTGCCATATTATTTCTCGCGGAAGGGAAAGCCAAGGGCCTTTAGGAGCGCCAGACCCTCATCGCGGGACTTGGCCGTGGTGACCACGGCCACCTCCAAGCCGTGAAGACGCTCAACCTCGTCAGAGCTGACTTCCGGAAAGGAAATGGATTCGCGAAATCCGATGGACAAGTTGCCGCGTTGGTCGATGGTCGATGGGGACAGTCCGCGAAAGTCACGGACGCGAGGGAGGGTGACATGAATCAGCTTGTCGACGAAGTCAAACATCCGCCGGCCGCGAAGCGTCACCCTGATCCCCACCGTCATTCCCTGTCTGATCTTGAAATTGGAGATGGACTTCTTGGCCACAGTGGGAGCAGGTTTCTGGCCGGTGATCCTGGTCAAGGTGGAAATCGCCGACTCCTGAAACTTAGAATCTTTCTGCGATGCCGACAAACCGACATTGAGCACTACCTTCTCCAGTCGGGGCACGGCCATTACGTTCCCATATCCAAATTGCTCCCGCAAGACGGGTATGACCTTTTTTCTATAGTGTTCCTGGAGTCTGGTCATACGATTCCTTCACCGCAATGTTTACAGACGCGAATGCGCTTGCCATCTTCAAGAATCTTCATTGCCAATCTGGTTGTTTTTCCGCACTTGCCGCAGACCAGCATCAGGTTAGATACATGCAATGGTCCGGGGAAAGACAGCTTCTGCCCCTTCTCGCCTCCGCGCCGGCCCCGGACGTGGCGGGTGATGACGTTGACACCCTCAACCACCGCCCGACTGGCCGAGGGAAAGACCTGGATCACTTTGCCGGTTTTTCCTTTTTCCTTGCCGGCGATGACTTTCACTTTGTCGCCGGTGCGGATCTTAAGAGAATTCATAGCGAGTTACAGCACTTCCGGTGCGAGAGAAATAATCTTCGAAAATCCCTTAGCCCGAAGCTCCCGGGCCACCGGCCCAAAAATGCGCGTGCCTTTCGGCTCCTTGCTCTTGCGGTCGACAATCACTCCGGCATTGTCGTCAAAACGGATGTAGGACCCGTCGGCCCGACGGACCTCTTTGTGACTGCGGACGATCACCACGTGCACCACTTCGCTCTTCTTGACCATGCCGTGCGGAGTGGCCTCCTTGACCACCGCGGTGATGATGTCTCCCAATCGGCCGTAGCGCTTCTGGTATCCGCCCAAAACCCGAATCACCTGGAGCTTCCTGGCTCCGGTGTTGTCCGCCGACACTAACATGGTGCGGTGTTGAACCATATCAGTTCTTGGAAACCTTGGAGACGACCCGCCAGCGCTTGTCGCGGGAAACCGGCCTGGTTTCCTCGATAGTCACCACGTCTCCCGAATGGTAAGCGTTCTCTTCATCATGGGCCTTGTAGCGGCGCGAGACGCGGTACTGCTTGCGGTACATGGGATGGGTTGCCGTCCGGTCAACGCGAACGATCACCGTCTTGGACATCTTGTCCGAAACGACAACACCCTGAAGCCGGCGGCGAGCCGATGCGTCTGCGGCCTTCAAATTTGCTTTCTCGGTGTTCATATCTGTGTTTCGCGCGCTGTCGACGACGCCGCGCTCCGCTTGGAGACGAGAGTCGCCAAACGGGCGATGCGCACGCGGATCTCACGGACTTCGCGAACATCCTTGTGCTGTCCTTGGGAAATGCGAAAACGCAGATCGCGCAACTTCTCGCGGGAAGCGGCCATCTCCCGGACCAGCTCCGGAATTTCCTTGTTTTGGATTTCTTTCCATTCTTTCATAGTTCGACTAGCTCACTACAGGTTCTGATCAGCCGTTTTTCCCGATTATCCTAGTCCTTACCGGAAGTTTGTAGGCGGCCAGCCGCAAGGCTTCATCGGCCACCTCGTCAGTGGTGCCGTCAATCTCCAAGATGACCGTTCCTGGACGCACTACCGCCACGTAATGGTCAACCGCGCCCTTGCCGCCGCCCATGGGAACCTCGGAACCCTTGATGGTCACTGACTTGTCCGGAAATACTCTGATCCAGACCTTACCTCCCCGCTTGATCGAACGGGTCATGGCCCGCCGGGCGGCTTCGAGCTGGCGCGAGGTAATCCAGCCGAATTCCAATGTTTTCAAACCGCGGCTTCCGAAAGCCAGAGAGATTTTTCGCGTCGCAGCATGCTCCCCGCGCGAGCGGCCTTTGTGGAGTTTCCGATATTTGACTTTCTTGGGGATGAACATAAACCGCTACTCTTTTTCCTTCTCAAACACTTCCCCCCGATAGATCCAGACCTTGACTCCGATGGTTCCGTAGATGGTCCTGGCGAATCCCTGAGCATAATTAATATCCGCCCTGAGATTGTGCAAGGGCACGCTGCCCCAAGCCAGCTTTTCCGTTCGGGCGATCTCCGCTCCGTTCAGCCGGCCGGCGACTTCGACCCTTACTCCTCTGGCACCGGCCTTGGAAACGCGGTCAACGGTCATCTTCAAAACCCGGCGAAAGGGCATTCGTTTCTCCAGATCGGAAACTATCTGTTGCATGACGATGGACGAAGAGAGAGACGGCCTGGGCACCTCGACGATGTTCACTCCCAGCGATACTTTCTGGCCGCGGAAAAATTTCTGACGGATTTTTTCTTTGATCTCCTCGGCGCCGGCGCCGGCCCGACCGATAATGAACCCCGGTTTGGCCGAAGCGATGATGATGGTCATCTGGTTGGCCGAACGCTCGATATCGATGCGATCGACGGCCGCCTCCCGCAGAAGATCGCGAAGAAACGCCCTGACCTCCACGTCCTGGCGGAGAAACTTGGGATACTCGCGTACGGAAAACCAGCGCGATTGCCAGGTGGCGGTCGTGCCGAGGCGGAAACTTGTCGGATGTACTTTATTTCCCATACTACGCTGATTTCGCGGATTTGAGCCGATTCCGCTGATTAGTTTTGGCGGCGAGCTTCTGCTTTTCCCGGCGAGAGTGGAATCGGAGTTTCGGCGCCGCTCCGGCTGCCGGAACTGGCCGTTCGGCGAGAACGATGTTGATGTGGCTGGTGCGTTTGCGAATGGGCGCCGCTCGTCCGAAAGCCCGCGGCCGCCAGCGCTTGATGGTCGGACCGCCGTCAACAGTAAGGGTTTTGATGAACAACCTGTCCCGGGAGAGCTTGAAGTTATGTTCCGCGTTGGCTATTGCCGAACGGAGCAGTTTCAATATCGGTCTGGCCGCTTCCTTGCGATAGAACCCCAGCTGGGCGGCCGCCTCGACCACATCCAAACCGCGCACCAAGCCGGCGACCAGCCGAACCTTACGCGGCGACATGCGGATGAATCTGGCGGCGGCTTTCACTTCCATATTTATAATTATTTCTTGGCTGCCGGAGCCCCGCTTAGCGGGGCGGGCGCGGCTGCCCCGCTAAGCGGGGCGGCTTTGGCCTCGATTTCTTTCTGCATCTTGCCTCCGTGGCGGATGAACTTTTTGGAGAGAGAGAACTCGCCCAGCTTGTGACCGACCATATTTTCCACGATCAAAACCGGAACATGCGTCTTGCCGTTATGCACGCCGACGGTGAACCCGACCATCTCCGGAGTGATAGTCGAAGCGCGCGCCCAGGTTTTGATCACCATTTTGTCCCCTGGACGGAGACGCATAATCTTGGCCAGAAGCTTTTGATCAACGTATGGTCCTTTTTTTAGACTGCGAGACATATCTTATTTCCGGCGTTTGACAATAAGCACGTTTGACCACTTGGTCCGTTTGCGCGTCTTCACTCCCAGCGCCGGCTTGCCCCAGGGAGTCTTGGGATGCTTCAGGCCGATGGGATGCTTGCCCTCGCCGCCGCCATGCGGATGGTCGACCGGATTCATCGCCTTGCCCCTGACTGACGGACGAATGCCCAGATGTCTGATGCGGCCGGCTTTTCCGTAGCGAACCAGCCGATGATCCGGATTTCCGACGATACCCACCGTGGCGGCCGCGGTTTTGGGAACCATCCGAATCTCACCAGAGGGAAGCTTGATCTGGGCGTAGTCGCCTTCAACAGCCATGATCTGCGCCCCCAGACCGGCGCCGCGAACCAGCACTCCTCCCTGGCCGGGCCTAAGTTCCACGTTGTGGACGATCAAGCCCACGGGAATAAACTCCAAGGGCATGCGGTTTCCAGGTTTGATCTCGACAGCCTGCCGTGAGGAGCGCACCTCTCCGCCCACCTCAAGATTAAGAGGGGCGACGATATAGCGCTTCTCTCCATCCTGATATTGGATGAGGGCGATCCTCGCCCCGCGGCCCGGATCGTACTCGATGGCCAGCACTTTGGCCGGCGCATCATAGCGGTCCTGCCGGAAATCGACAATGCGGATGTAGCGCCGCGCCCCGCCTCCGCGGTGGCGCACAGTAATCTTTCCCTGGAAGTTCCGGCCGCCGCGGCGCTTGGGAGGAAGCAGGAGCGATTTTTCCGGTTTGTGCTTGGTAACGTCGGCAAAAGCGTCGACGGTGGCCAGCCGGCGACCAGGAGTGGTAGGTTTGTAATGTTTGACAGGCATGATTGGAATTTACACTCCTTCGTAAACACGAATTTTTTTGCCAGGCGGTAGGATCACCAGAGCCTTTTTCCAGTCCTTTTGGCGTCCTCGCGTCCGTCCGAAACGAATCTGTTTGCCCCTGACCCGGGCGATATTCACTTTGAGCGGACGAACACCATAGACCTTCTCCACTGCCCGGGCAACGGCAATGCGGGTGGCATCCCTGGCCACGATGAAGACATACTGACCTGACTCTCCCAGCCGCGCGCCTTTCTCGGTGACTAGCGGCCGAAGGAGAACGCGATAGGCCTGGCCGGTGTCTTCCGAGGCCGGCTGGTGGATTTCCGCCGCCGGCTCTTTGGCCTTCTTCGTCTCCGAAACATCGGCCTCTTTCTCTTTGGGCTGGCGGAAGGGCTTGCGGGTGAATCTGAATTTGTCCAAAAAGGCGGCCATATTTTTATTTCTTAGGACCGTAGATTCCCTCGATCCGTTTGACTCCCTCTCGAGTGGTCAGCAAAGCGGAGTTGTTTACAAGATCGATTACGTTGAGGTTCCCCGCGTTCCTGGTAGTTACTGCCGGAATGTTGGCGGCCGATTTAGACACCTTTCCATCACTGACCGGAAGCACCAGCAGAGTTTTTCTGCCGACAGTCGGAAGTTTTCCCATGATGCCGGCCATGCGCTTGGTTTTATATTCGGGAAAAGCCAACGATTCCAGAACTATCAACTTTCCGTCGGCGACTTTCTCGGTAAGAGCCATGCGAATGGCCGCGACACGGGTCTTGCGATTGAGTTTGACCTCGAAGTTTCGTTCCGAGCGCGGCCCGAAAGTGACGCCGCCGCCGACCCAGATGGGCGAGCGGGTGGAGCCATGCCTGGCTCGGCCGGTCCCCTTCTGGCGCCAGGGCTTTCGGCCTCCGCCGCGGACCTCGCCGCGAGTCTTGGTATGGGCCACCGACCTGCGGGCATTAGCCCGCTGGGCGATAATCGCCTGCTGCAACACCTGGGGCTTGACCGCCACTCCGAAAACCGCCGGATTCAGATCTATCTCTCCCGTTGGTTTGCCTTCTTCCGTATAGACGATGGTGGAAAGCTTTTTCATAACTTTTAGGCGTTCGGAGCCGCGGTCGGCGCGACTTCGACGGCCATCTCCCCTTCGGCGGAGACAAGCAGCAAGGTTCCTCGCGCGCCGGGAACCGCCCCTTTGACGGCGATGAGATTCCTGGCCTGATCGACTTCGATCACCTCCAGATTCTTAACCGTTGTCCGCTCCCCGCCCATCCGTCCGGCCATGCGTTTTCCCTTGGCCACCGGACCCTGGCGCTTCGAGCCGATGGAACCGGGCATGCGCTCCTGATCTTTGTGGCCATGGCTCGGCGGATGGCCGTGGAAACCGTGGCGCTTAACCACGCCGGCGAAACCGCGGCCCTTGGAGATTCCGGTCACTGTAACCAGATCGCCGGGGACGAAAGTTTCGGCGGTGATCACTCCGCCGCGGTCGAACTTGGAAGCGTCATCAAGGCGAAACTCGCGAAACTCGGCATGAGACGGCAAACCCTTGGCGTGCCCGGCCTGCGGTCGGGCGAGCTTCCGGCGGCTGCCAAACCCTACCTGGACCGAGACATAACCGTCACGCTCGGCATTTCTCACCTGGGTGACGGTACACGGTCCGGCTTCCAGCAGGGTAACCGGAACCACCGTCCCATTCGGGCGGAACCGTTGCTCCATCTGAATTTTTTTTGCCAAGATGAACTTCATAATCGCGCCTTCCTATAACAAAAGGCGAGAAGCCGTGGCGCGAATGTTGGTCGCGAGCCGACTTCTAGCCTCTGTCAATCACGATATTCGTGAGAAACTTAGGCAATTATCTTTGGATACTGAATGTCCTTTCTTCCGCCGTCCGCGTCCACAAAGGTTTTCCCGTCTGATTCCGCATCCTCGTCCTGTTCATCCGTGGGAGCTTTCTTTGCTTCGCTTCAGGCGCTGTTCTTGCTGATTCGAGCTGATCTCGCTGATCGATCCGCATGATCCGCTCACATCAGCGAAATCGGCGTCACATCACATTTTTATTTCCACATCAACTCCAGCCGGAAGATTTAGACTCATCAGAGAATCAATGGTCCGCGGCGTGGGATCAACGATATCAATCAACCGCTTGTGCACCCGCATCTCGTACTGTTCGCGGGAATCCTTGTGAACGAAGGTCGAGCGGTTGACCGTGTACTTGCGCTTCTCGGTGGGCAGCGGAATCGGACCGACGACCGAAGCTCCGCTTCTCTCAGCGGTTTCGATGATGGTCTTGGTTGACTGGTCAATGATCCGGTGGTCGTGGGCGCGGATCTTAATGCGGATCCGGTTTTTGACCTCTTCCTCCTCGCCCTTCTTTTTTCGCGCCTGCCTGCCGGCAGGCAGGCCTGCGCTTTTAGTTGTTTCCGCTGCGGCTTCCATGCAGAAAGAGCGAACCCCGCCCGAAACCTCGGACGGGGATGAATAATTACTTGCTAATCTTGGTTACCACTCCGGCGCCGACCGTCCGGCCGCCCTCACGAAGGGCGAAGCGCTGTTTCTCTTCAAGAGCCACCGCGGCGATCAGCTTGACGGAAAGGTTGATGGTGTCGCCGGGCATGACCATTTCGGTTCCGGCCGGGAGCGAGGTGACCTCGCCGGTCACGTCAGTGGTCCGGATGTAGAACTGCGGCTTGTAACCCTTGAAGAACGGCTTATGGCGGCCGCCCTCTTCCTTGGTCAGAGCGTAAACCTCGGCCTCGAACTCAGTGTGCGGAGTAACCGACGCCGGCTTGGCCAGCACCATGCCGCGTTCCACCTCTTCCTTCTTGGTGCCGCGCAGGAGAAGTCCGGCGTTGTCGCCGGCCCGGCCCTCGTCGAGCTGCTTGTTGAACATCTCGATGCCGGTGATGACCGTTTTGCGAGTTTCGCCCAGACCGACGATCTCAACCTCTTCGTTGATCTTGACGAGACCGCGCTCGATCCTGCCAGTGACCACGGTGCCCCGGCCCTCGATGGAAAAGACGTCCTCAATGGGCATGAGGAAGGGCTTGGCGGTCTCGCGGACCGGCTCCGGAATGTACTCGTCGAGAGTTTTGACCAGCTCGAGGATCGGCTTGGCCGCCTCGGCGTCGGAAGGGTTCTGAAGGGCCTTTAGCGCGCTCCCCCGGATGATCGGAGTGGTGTCGCCGGGGAATTCGTACTTTTTCAAGAGATCCCGGACTTCCTCTTCGACCAAGTCAATGAGTTCCTTGTCTTCCACCTGGTCAACCTTGTTCAGGAAAACCACGATGGAGGGAACGCCTACCTGGCGGGCCAGCAGAATGTGCTCGCGGGTCTGAGGCATCGGGCCATCGGCGGCGGAAACGACCAGAATCGCGCCGTCCATCTGAGCCGCGCCGGTGATCATGTTCTTGACGTAGTCAGCGTGCCCCGGGCAGTCCACGTGCGCGTAGTGGCGCTTATCGGACTCATACTCGGTGTGGGCGGTGGCAATCGTGATGCCGCGGGACTTGGACTCCGGCGCCTTGTCCAGATCGTCGACGCCCTTTTTCTGGGCAGTCATGCCGTGGGCGTTCAAAACCGCCAAAATTGCCGCGGTAAGAGTGGTCTTGCCGTGGTCCACGTGACCGATAGTGCCTACGTTAACATGAGGCTTAACCCGCTCGAATTTCTTGACTTCTGCCATATGCGTAGTTTTCTGACCGAAAACAAAAATTGGCTTAAAAATAAAGGCGCTCCGAGTATAACAGGTGCCTTAAAACCGTGCAAGAGGCGCGTCAAGATGCCGCCTATTCAACAGGTTCCAAATAGAACCGCTCTTCTTCCTCGGCCTCGTCGGCCGCCAAACCCAGCTCGCCGTCACCGAGAGAGAATCGCTCCTCTTCCCGCTCCGGCTGTGGCGCCCAAAGCCCTGCCGGTCCCAGTTCAAGCGACCGCTTATCTGTGACGGGAGCCGCCGGTTCTGGATGCAAAACAAACGTTTCCATCTCGAAACCAGGAAGCTTTTGAAGCGAGGCCTCGCCGTTGCGCATCCGCTCATAGTCAGCAAGCGGAATCAAAACAAAGGCCTCCCCGTCATTAACCACCACCACCCTATCCCCGGCGGCGGCCATGCGCTGAAGTTTTTCCCACAATCCGGCGTCCATAGTGCGGTCATCTTAAACAGGGTGAGAAATAGAGTCAAGGATATGTGGAATAAAAAAAGACGGCAACCCGTTCGGTTACCGCTCGATGAAGAACTTTCGGAGCCCCTCAGCCGCGTCCGGCGCGATGCGGACGTCATCAGTGATTTCGATCCCCCGCTTGCGGAATTCCTTGATGAGCGGCTTCACATCGCCCTCGAGCGCCGGCATCACGGAGTCCTGGAGATTCACCCAGATGAAGGTCTTGCCTTCCGCCTCGAAGGTCTCGCGGACCTCCAACTGCTTCGTCGCCATCCGGAAGCAGTAGGTGGTCTGCGGCGCATCGGGGTTTCGGGCTTCCACCGCGTCCCGGTTGAACTCCGGGAAAACAATCCCGCTCTCCTCATTGAGCTGGCGCATCGCCGCATCGTCGAGCGTCTCACCCGGCTTCACGAGACCGGCAGGGAAGGACAACATCCCCATGTGCGTTCCGGCGAGCTGGCGCGAACGAACGCCCGCGAGAACCCGATCGCCGTTGGTGATGAAGTCCATCACACCGGGAACATAGTGGAATATGCCGTAGAGAGGGTCTTCTCCCTTACTCTTGTAGATCCCTTCATCGCGCAGGAGTTCGACCGCTGGCTTGTAGGCCCTCCACTGCCGGCGTGACTCGAGATACCGCGTCGTGCCGGTGAAGAGATAGAGATCGACAGCTTCCTTGGACGAGTTCAGGCAGCTGATGAGTTCGTAGTACTCGCTGCCCGCCGGTATCGCTCCGCAGTGAATCGGCGTCGCTTCAGCCATCTGCCGCGCGACAGGATTGTTGATGAGTACCTTCCCCTCGCGGCGCTCGTCCTCCTCCTTGGCCTCTGCCTCGCGCACCGCTTCTGCGACCATCTCGCGAATGCGCTCGAGACACTGCTCGAGATCCGCCTCTCCTCTACTGATAGCACTCCTACCTTCACCTCCCACGATGATCTCCTCCTGTGAATGATCCGCGTGATTGCGGAAGCGGAATGATACCAAAACAAACGCAACTGTCAAGAATCAAAAACCCCGGCCGCGAAGCCGGGATTGGGACAAGCGAGAGCTGGGAACAAATTTTTTCGCAGTTGCGCTGTCTGAGCGAACGGAGTGAGCGAG
>MGDZ01000003.1 GCA_001791115.1 Candidatus Uhrbacteria bacterium RIFCSPHIGHO2_02_FULL_57_19 | reverse complement strand
CATGGTCATATGGCGACACGGTAACCGAATTAATATCTACACGGGGAGTTTCGGTAACCTTTATTAGTATCTACAACGCCATCTTGGGGCCGGTTTTGTGATATACTATTGTAACCTAATTCCTTTGCGCATTTCGTATGTCGCGAACCTCTAAATCTCGAATCGGCGACCACTCCGACGCCAAGTGGTTCATCATCATCGGCGTGCTGCTGACCCTATTCGCCGGATCCGTGGTCCTGCTCGTCAAGTCCCCGCAGATACGGACCATCTTCGTCCGGCTTCCGGTTCCGGCACCCGAGGAAGCCGCGCAACCAGAGGAAGCCGCCGCCCCAGCACTGGAGGGTCTGCCAGAGGGCGGCTCGGTGGAACTCGTGGATGTCGCCAATGCCGAGGGCGACATCACCGATCAGAAAGTTGTTTGGCGAACAGGGAGTAGTGATACGGTTCTTATCGAAAGCGTGAATACTCTGCTGCCGGCACTCGAGAACGGTCGGCGCGTGCTTGCTCTCTTCGCTCGACCGACCGGAATCGGCGGGTTGGGGCGCGTTTTCTTCTCAGTACAGTTCGATCCGTTTGCTGACCCAGAAGGCGACATGCCGTTCCCGCTCCAACTGATCTCGTTTGATCCAGTTCTTCGAGCCTTCATCCCGCTCCTGAATGCCCCAGATGTCCTGTCTGAACGCACCGCTCTCTCTCCAAACCAGCATCGAATTGCCTACGCCGACGCCGAAGACGAGGGAGAAAACTTGAGGGAAATTTGGATATACGATTTGGTTAAAGACAAAAGAAGTCGAGTCGTCACTCTCGCCACTTCCGAATCGCTCACATCCCCTTTCGAACTCCGTCCGGGGGTTCAGTTCGCATGGAAGGATCCGAGCCTGCTTCAATACAAGGTATACCGCGCGGGAGAGGCAGGAGTTAGTCTGGAACGACAGCTGATCGCCACACGAACGGTCAAAATCGAGCCATGATGTCCATCCCACCGGCCCGGGTTGCGTCCCTGGCCGGTTTTTGGTACGGTAGCGCCACTTATTCGTGGGACCTCGACGATTGTCGAGGGCTCGAACCACGCTACGCTGACTACAGACTACCGACTACAGACTACTGTAGACCGTAGTCCGTAGACCGTAGTCCAACAATATGCCGCACGGCAAAAAATACCTGGAGGCGAAGAAACTCATCGACCCCAAAAAGGTCTACTCCCCCGAGGAAGCCGTTGAACTGGTAAAAAAGACCAACCCGGCCAAGTTCGACGCCTCGGTCGAAATCCACATCCGTTTGGGAATCGACCCCACCAAGGGCGAACAGCAGGTGCGTGGAACCGTCGCGCTCCCTCACGGGACCGGGAAGTCGAAGCGTGTTGCCGCCTTCGTTCCGGCTGACAAGGAAAAAGAAGCGAGGGATGCGGGCGCGGATCTTGTCGGCGGCGAGGAATTGGTTGCCGAGATCGCCAAAACCCAGAAAATCGGCTTTGACGTCGCGGTGGCCACCCCGGACATGATGCCCAAGCTCGCCAAGGTCGCCAAAATCCTCGGCCCCAAGGGGCTGATGCCCAACCCCAAGTCCGAGACCGTCGGCGCCAACGTCAAAAAGATGGTCGAGGAATTGAAGAAAGGCAAAATCGCCTTCAAAAACGACGACTCGGGCAACGTACATATCGTCATCGGCAAGGTTTCAGCCGAATCGTCCAAACTCCTGGAGAACCTAAACGCGGTCACGGACGTCATCAAGCGCGCCAGACCGGCCTCAGCCAAGGGCATCTTCATCGAGAACGCCGCGCTAACCTCTTCGATGGGACCATCAATCCGAATCCAGATCTCCTAAGATTCTATGCAACCCCGCCCGTCCTGGGACGAATACTTCATGAGCATCGCGCACGAAGTGGCGCGCCGCAGCAACTGCCTTTCCCGGCACGTGGCGGCGGTAGTGGTGCGCGAGAAGCGCCTCATTAGCACCGGCTACAACGGCACTCCGCGCAACACCAGGAACTGTTTTGAGGGCGGTTGCAAACGTTGTGCTGCCCGGATGTCGGGCATTCCCTCTGGTTCGAATCTTGAAGAGTGCGCCTGCTCTCACGGAGAGGAAAACGCCATCGTCCAGGCTGCCTATCACGGTATCTCGCTCAAAGATTCAACCATCTATTCCACCTATTCGCCGTGTCTGATGTGCGCAAAGATGATCATCAACGCCGGAATCAAGGAGGTTGTCTACGCCGCCGAATATCCTCTCGCCGACCGGGCGCGGGAGCTCATGCTCGAGGCCGGCATCTGGCTGCGCCAATACGAACGCAAACAGAGCGACCAGCCGGCGGCCTTCATGCCGATCACACCACCGCAGTATTCGTCAGTTCCGACTACCCCCTACACCCTAACTTAAAGTAGATGGCAACCGTGATCATCGGACTTGTCGGCGAGGGCGGGGCGGGCAAGGGCACCATTGCCGCCTACCTAAAAGAGAAGCACCAAGCGGCAACTTGCCGCTTTTCGGATGCGTTAAACGACATACTGGCTCGTCTCGATGTTGAGTCGACGCGAGAAAACTTGATCGAGCTCTCGGAGATACTCCGGAAGTCGTTCGGGGAAACGGTAATCGCCCGCGCGGTGGCCCGCTGGGCGCGGGAACGGACGGAGGAGATCATCGCTGTGGACGGCATCCGGCGGATGGGTGACATCGAGACGTTGGGTAAGCTCCCCGGATTCCATCTGGTCTATGTGACGGCTGATCCCAAGACCCGCTACGAACGGATGATCCGCCGCGGAGAGAAGGCGGGAGAAACTGAAATGACCTACGAACGATTCCTCGTTCAAGAACAGCTTCCGACGGAAGTCTCCATCAAGGACGTCGCCGCTCACGCCGAAGAAAAGATCGATAACAACGGCGGGCTCGACCAGCTCCACACGCAGGTGGATGAACTGATGCACAAGTGGAAGTCCTAGACCCCCACAGCGGGGTTCTTTTGTATTCGGCCGCAAAATCGAGTACTATCATTTGAGTATGGAAACATCCGGAGACCAAAAAGCCGCGGAAACGCCGGAGACCTCGGACCTAGGTAACGAGCGGCAGATCTACACCCTGCGCGAGGACGAACACCTCACGCCCGAAGTGATCGCCGTGGCTTTTGCCAAATGCTCGCGCTCGCCGGCGTCGTTTCGGGCCAATGCCGCCGAGATCACTGCCGAGAAGTCGGCCGAATTCCACGAGAAGTGGGTAGTCGGCTACGGACACGGCTCGGTGGCTGAACACGCCACTCTGCATGTGGCCTTTGAAAACGTCTCCAACGTGGCCACCAAAGTCATCGAGGATTGCCGGCTGGCCTCTTACACCGAAAAATCCACGCGCTATCAGGTCTACGACCGCAACCGCTACTACAAGCCGCGGGCTATCATGGAGTCCAACCACGCCGACCGCTATGTCGAGACGATGGATTCGCTCTTCGATATCTATCTGGCGCTGGCGCCAATAATGATGGAGTTCATGCGCAAGAAGCATCCCAAGCCCGAGGAGATGAAAGACCGGCTCTACGAGGGCGTGACCAAGGCCCGGGCCTGCGACGCCATCCGTTATCTTCTTCCGGCCGCGACGCTCACCAATCTGGGAATGACAGCCAATGCCCGGGTCTTTGAATGGGCTATCACCAAATTTTACTCGCATCCCTTGGAGGAGATGCGCGAGATCGCTGATGAATTAAAGCGCGTGACGCTTGGCGTAACCCCAACGCTAGTCAAATACGCGAGTCCCATCCCCTACCTCCAGGAAACCGCCCCGGCCTTGGCCGCGCTCGAGCGTGAATTCACTGCTGACTTCCGCGAGATCGATCCAACCGAAGCGGTGCGCATCGTTGAGTTTGATCCTCAAGCCGAGATCAAGATCATCACCTCGCTCCTCTACCGCGCCGGACATTATTCTTATGATCAGATCCGCGAGCGAGTCGAGATCATGTCGCGCGAGGAAAAGGAACGAGTGATTGACGAAGCGCTCTCCCGACGCGGGCCGCACGACCAGACGCTCCGCGAGTTCGAGCACGCCTACTACACTTTTGATATTCTGATGGATTACGGCGCCTTCCGCGACGTCCAGCGCCATAGGATGGCCACCCAAACCAATCAGGAGATCACCGCGCTCCATGGTTATGATGTTCCGCCGGAGATTATCGAAGCTGGCAAGGAAGAAGTTTTCCGCGGCGCCATGGAGCGAGCGGGAGAGCTCTATCACGCCATTTACGCCGACCTCCCGCGCGAAGCGCAGTATTGCGTGCCCATGGCCTTTAGGAAGCGCGTGCTCATCACTTGGAACCTGCGGGAACTCCACAACTTCATCCCGCTCCGCTCGGGCAAAAAAGGGCATCCATCCTACAGAAAAATCGCCCAACTCTGCTGGGAAAAGTTAAACGAGGTTCATCCCCTGCTGGCCCGCTACGTGCGCGTGGACATGAGCGACGAGACCATCTCCACCGTCGGCAACAAGCCACAAGCGATCGGATCGCTCTAAGAGAAGGAATATGTTTATTGTCGTTGACGGGATCGACGGCTCCGGCAAGGGAACGATTGTGGATGCCATGGCTGCGGCCCTCGATCGCGCCGGGAAGCGCGTGTTTGATTTGCGCGCTTACGAAAAGAAGCACGGCTCGCTACCGACCGCGAATGATCTTAAAAAATACGATGTTATTGTTTCGGCCGAACCAACTCACGCCTGGATCGGCGCCGCCATCCGCGAAGAGATGGTGCGATCGCACGATTATTCGGCCGATTCCATGGTTGATGCCTTTGCCCTTGATCGGGAAGTCCTTTATCGCCGACTCCTAATTCCCCTCCGAAAAATGGGCAAATTCATCATCCAGGAACGAGGCTTATCTACAACGTTGGCCTACCAATTAGTCCAGGGTGCCACTATTTCAAACATCCTTCGCCGCCCGGGCAATGCGCTTGCCATCAAACACTCCCCGGATGTTCTCATTCTTGCTATACTCAAGCCAGAGGTGGCGCTCCGTCGTCTCGCCAGCCGCACCGGCAAACAAGACAAGGCGATCTTCGAGAAAAAAGCGTTTTTGACCAAGCTCGCTCGCCGCTACGCCTCACCATCATTCCGCCGCCTCTTTACCTCCCGCGGCACGCGGGTCGTTTCGTTTGACACCTCTGCCCCGATGGCAGTGATGAAAAAACAGGCCATGCGACTTCTCAATACTTTACTCACATCAGCATAATCCGTGCTAATCTGCGGAATCCGCGCATATGCTCATCGGCGCCGGTGAAATCATCGATCACGCCTGGGATCTCTACAAGAAAAACTTCAAAAAGTACCTGGCCATCGTCGTCTGGGCCCTGGTTCCCATCATCATTCTTGGCGCGGCCCAACTTCTTCTCCTTGAGATTCTGCCCGACCGGCAGGAGGTGATTACGACCGTCACTTTCCTTCTGGGCCTGCCCGTTTACTTAGTGTCACTCTACGTTCAGATAGCGGCCGTTCGGGCGACCGTCGCCCTTCTCCGGGGAGAGCAGGCAGCGCCGTCAAAACTCCTGCGCCAGGCAGCCCCGGCCTTTTTTCCCACCGTCATCACAACAGTGGTCGTTACGATCATCATGCTCGCTGGTTTCCTGGCACTTATCGTTCCCGGCGTCATCTTTTCCGTCTGGTTCGCTTTTGCCATCTTTTTAACCATCATCGAAGGACTTCCTTGGCGCGAGGCGCTGCGGGCCAGCCGCCGTCTGACCTCCGGCCGTTGGTTCTCCGTCGCCTGGCGTCTGGCGGCGCCCAGCTTTTTCTGGATTCTGGCCGTGAGCGTTGCCAGCTCGCTTCTGGTCTTTCTGGCCAACGGCCTTTCAGGCAGATGGGCCATCGCCTTTGAAGGCGCCCCGACCTGGCTGGTCATGATCAACAGCGTCATCTCATCAATAATCGAAGGGTTGGGCGGCCCGCTACTGATGATCAGCGTGGTCATTCTTCTTTTGGACCTCAAACGCGAATCCAAAGCCACCGCCGAATCCCCGAATTAACCCGAATATCCCGAATTATTCGTAGATTCGGACAGATTCAGAAATTCGGTGGTAGTTATGCTCTACATTCCGGTGATCGGTCTTGAGATCCACGTGCAGCTCAAGACGAAAAGCAAGATGTTTTGCGGATGCTCCAACCAGGGAGAATACGAGCCGCCGAACACCGCTATTTGCCCGATCTGCACGGGTCATCCTGGAACGCTTCCGGTCCTAAACAAGGAAGCGTTACTTTTTGGTTTGCGGGCGGCCAAGGCGCTTAACTGTAAAATCCCCAACCAGGCGAAATTCGACCGAAAGAACTACTTTTACCCCGACCTGCCCAAGGGCTATCAAATCTCGATGTACGATATGCCCATCGGAACCGAAGGATTCCTTGAATTCGAGGTCATTGGCGCGAAAAAAAGCGAGCGCGACCGCGCCAGGATTGAAATCGAACGAGTCCATCTCGAGGAAGACGCCGCCAAGAATCTCCACGCGCCGGATGGCTCTTCGACGCTGGTGGATTTCAACCGCGCTGGCTCTCCCTTGATCGAGATCGTGACCAAACCAGATCTCCGCACGCCGAATGAGGCGAAAATTTTTCTTCAGGAGCTGCGGGCCATCATGCGGGCCATCCGGGTCTCCGACGCGGACATGGAAAAGGGGCAACTCCGGTGCGACGCCAACATTTCCATCCGAAGATGCAATGATGACGGGAGCGTGATTGATCTGACGCTCAATCCGAAAGTTGAAGTGAAAAACATCAACTCCTTCAAGTCCGTCGAACGCGCGCTCCTTTATGAAATCCAGCGGCAGACCAAGCTTTACGAATCTGGTGACGTTCTAAAATATGACGCCACGCGCGGATGGAACGACGCGCGCGGCTCGACCGAGGAACAGCGGACCAAGGAGGGTTCTGCCGATTACCGCTACTTCCCCGAACCAGACATCCCGCCGCTTGACCTCGCGTCACTCCGCGACGAAGTCCCCGTCTTCGAACTTCCCGCCGCCCGGCGGTTGCGCTTCGTCGAGGAGTTTGGATTTCCTCCCGCCGACGCTCGAATCATGGTGGATGATCACGATCTGGCCGACTACGCGGAGGAGGTCGTCTCGGAACTCAAGGAATGGCTGGCCGCACTCCCCGAGGCCGACGGCACGGCCGATGAAATTTATGAAAAACACAAAGCCAAGCTGGCTCGCACAGTCTCCGGCTGGCTGCTCTCGAAGTTGGGCGGCCTGATGAGTGAGCATCACGTCTCGATGAAGAATCTCAAAATCGATCCCGAAAACTTCGCCGAGTTCATCACGCTCGTCTACGGCAACAAACTCTCCTCCGCCGCGGCCATGACGGTCCTCACTGATATGCTCCTGCTCGGCAAGGATCCGTCCCAGATCATGGAAGACCGGAACCTCGGCCAGGTGGAGGATGCGGACGCGCTCACGCCGGTGGTCGAACGGGTCATGGCTCATAATCCGAACATCGTCGCCGAAATCAAGGACGGCAAGCTCCAGGCGCTCAAGGTCCTCCTGGGTATTGTCATGAAAGAAACCGAGGGCCGGGCCAATCCGCAACTCGCGGAGAAGATGCTTAAGAAAAAGATCGCTCTTTAGTGATAGTGTGGGGTGGCCACAGATAGTTATTATTCTTAGAGCAAAGTCGAGAAGTCTCCACTCTCGCACCCATCACCCCCCGCAAGGGGGTTTTTGGTTTAAATACCCAACATTGTTGATTCTTTCCGAATAAGCTCGTTTGGATCGCCGCCATGCGAAAGAAAGTCCGACTTTTTTTCGACCAAACTCCATAAAATCGCAAGATTTTTTGATTGCCCTTTTATCAACGATAAAAGCTTAAACTGCTGGCCATCGGTCATTTGCGAGGCCAGTTGAAAAAATTTATTTTGGTCTTCTCGGGAAAGACCGGAGTTATTCAACGCACTCATGAATTCAACTGCGATTATCTCATTCATATTTTTATCTATTCCTGTTGAATCACTTCGGCCGGAGTAGCTTCTATTTGAACTTCAAAATAATTTCTACCGTCTGCTCCTTGATAAGGTCTTTCCGAAATTACTCGTACATTCGTGAAGTGTCTGGACGCGGAATTTGAGTCAAAACTCAACCTACCTTCTACGCTCCCGGCTTCTCTTGCGCGCTTTTCTACTCCACCAACTATTCTTTCTCTAGTTGTAACTTCGCTTTCTTTAAGCATGTGCAATTCCGAACGAACATGACATTCAACGTATAACGCGGCTTCCCCAATCGCGTTTAGAACAGCTCCGGCGCGAGTTGAGCCAATTGCGCTGGCTCGAACTCTATCTCCAATTCCCCGAAGTTCTATCGTTTCAGGCGGCTGCATAAGTCGGCGATGGGAATCCAATGCTTCCTCTCGGCTAATGTTTTCAACTCCTGTCGCATCTTTTTGAATTTGAGCGTATCCATATTGCGCAAAACTGGTTGTAATATAAACCGGCCCCGTCAGCCAATCTTTGAAATCCTCACTTCCTGAAACAGAATCCAAATTTGTCCCCCTCACGCTATGTCCGCGGTGTCGCTCATACAAAACTTCGTAACCAGCTGGCGTTTCAAGTCTGGACTCGGAATCAGGTACTTCTCGACGCGCTGTCTCCAAGAGCTCTTGTAATCTTTCGCGTTCACGAACCGCATCGGCTGCCACCGCCTCAATCGGATCAGAATATTCCTGTGCTTCAGCACTCCTCGGCGCCGCTGAAAGCGCCGCGAGGAGTGAACTGAATGCCACTAATCCTCCGATCCGTCGACGGAGCCTTTTAGTCAAGCTATCCAACCACGTCGTCTCCGCCATTTGCAATCCCGTCAGAGTCTCTTTGGACGCTTCTACTACTTTGGGTGGTGGTTCAAAACCTTCTCTAAACATAAACAATATTCAATTAACCTTCTTCTGATCTGATTATAATCTTGCTCACTGACCTCGATTTGGAATGTTTGTCACTTTCCGCAACAACCTCTTCTGCTGATTCTTGTGTCTTTGAATCTTCAAAAACTTTATTTTTATCGCGGCTTTAAAACTATTCCGATAATGGCATTCCCGACTTTCAGTGTCAAGATAAGAGGAGACTGTAGAAGAACCCTTTTTTGTCATTCTGAGCGGAGCGAAGAATCTCGGATTTAAGCTCTTCGGGATCCTTCACCTCGTTCAGGATGATAAGTTTGTATGATCCAGCATCATTTTTCTACAGTCTCAAACTATGTTCTCCTGCCGGAGCGTCCAAAGAAAGCACATGTGCCATTCGTGATAGCAAGAGGAGCGTCATTCTCCTTAAGACCTCGAGCCGACCATCCCTGGCGGCAAAGGTTTCGTGCTGATGCCCTTAAAGTCGCCCCTTAAAAAGGGACATTCTAACTTCCCGTTGACAATTTTATCACATCCTATGGTCAAAATCTTGAGGAAAGGTCATGATTGTTGTATGACTTTTTAGACAGGATCTAATTTAAGCATGTAGAGATTGACCAGAATGATCGTTTTTGCTCTCTTGACTTCTGCCGCTAGAGTGCGGGCGTCAAGTTTAAGAGAGGAAAGAAAAAAGATAATTTGCAGAAACAATGTGCCAGCTGGAGCTATGTATATTCCATACTTTGGAAATACAAGCCCCAGTCATGAAAGAAACCGAGGGCCGGGCCAACCCCGCGCTCGCTGAAAGAATGCTCAAGGAAAAAATCGGCTAAGCAACCGGGCATTAAAAAAAGACCGCCAGCGGGCGGTTTTTCATTTGCGAGTGAAGTATCAGGGCTTTCGAGCGACGACGATCATGCGCCTCGAATCCATGCTGTATGGTCGTCCGTTGAAGTCGCCGTACGCGCGCTCATAGCTGAGCCCCGCATCTGCGAGCATGCGAATGACTTCATTCAAGGCGTAGAAACGCATGTCCAACTTGAAGACTTTCTTGCGCCCGTTCGATAATCGATAAGTCCTGATTTCTTGATTCCGTCCTGTCTCGAAATCGAACCGGCGTTCGGAGGTAACCACGACCCCGCTCGGCAGTCGCTCGTTGCGGCTTCTGCGATAGTGGCGCATAAGCCACTCCCGGTTTTGGGTGTCGATAAGAAACCGGCCTCCAGGTTTGAGCGACTTCGCCACCTGCTGAATGACCTTCGCGTCTTCCACGTCACTCCCAAGATAGCCGAAGGCAGTGAAGAGGTTCACGACGGCATTGAAGCGGCTCCGAAACGGAATCCGTCGCATATCGCTCCGCACGAAATGTACGGAAACTCCCTCCGTCCTCGCGGCCTCTTTCGCACTTTCAAGAAAGAAGCGATTCAAATCTTGTCCCGTGACATCGAGACCCTCGCGCGCGAAGGCAACGCTGTGCCGGCCATGACCGCATGCGAGGTCCAAAATTCGCGCACCCGGCCTGAGACCGAGCGTTCGAATGACGAAACGCACCTCTCGCCGAGTTCTCTGAGGGGTAAGCGCCCGAGCGTACTCAACGAAGTAGAGCGGCCCAAAGAATCCCGCGCGTTCAGAATACCAAGGAACTGATTTTTTTACCGTCATAATTGTATGACCTCCGGAAGGCAGAATATACACGACTCGGCGTTTCGTCAAACTCGCCAACTCCGCGCTCGCCGAATGGATGCTTAAGGAGCGCATCCATGCATCTTCCTGAAAAAACCAAACATGGGCACTTTCGTACCTGCCTGCCGGCAGGCAGGCGAAAGTGCGAAAGTTCTTGGTTGAGCCAAAAAACGGGCACTTGAAGCCCGTTTTTCATTTCGAAAGGAATTCGACCGCCAGCGGCTCCGCCTCCTCGGGGTTGTGGATCCACCTGATCCGCTTATCCCTCCGGAACCATGTCATCTGCCGACGCGCGTAGGCGTGGGTGTCGAATTTGATGCGTTCGACCGCGCGATCAAGAGTCATCTTCTCGTTAAGATGCAGGATAATCTGCCGGTAGCCGATGGCTGTGAGCGCAGAGAGGTCTGGTCCGTAACGAGCAACGAGACCCCGAACCTCCTCCACGAGGCCGGCGCGAATCTGTTCATCCACGCGCTCATCGATCCGACGATAGAGTCCGGAGCGCGACACATTAATTCCGATCTCGAGAACATCAAAGAGCGGCTTTCCTTTCTTTCGTTGAGAGAGAAACGGCTGGCCGGTCATGATGGCGACCTCCAGCGCGCGGATGATCCGCCGCGGGTTTTTGATGTCGATCCGTTTCGCCGCATCCGGATCGTATCGTTTGAGCATGCGCTGAAGCTCAGGGAGCGATTTCGATTCGAGCGTAGCCCGAAGCGTCGGATTTGCCGCTATCCGCGGCGGTTCGATGTTGTCCACGACGGACTGGATGTACAGACCCGTGCCGCCGACCACGATCGGCAAGTGTCCGCGCCGGATGATCCCACGCGTCGCCTCCAGCGCCATCTGCTTCCAGTCCGCGACTGAAAATTGCTCATCCGGATCGACAACATCAATGAGATGATGTCGAACTCCCTCCACGCTACACCTTCCACGCTGCACTCCGCACACCGGCTTGGCGGTACCGATATCCATCCCCCGATAAACCTGCCGCGAATCCGCAGAGACAACTTCCCCTCCATACTTCTTGGCCAGCCGGATCCCCAGCGCCGTCTTACCAGACGCCGTCGGACCAATCACGACAATAAGTTTTTGCGGTTTCATAGATCCCTTGTATCTTAATCGTGATGAAAAGGGTTGACAATCTTCTCTTTTCCTGCTAACTTCGGCTCAAAGGAGGGAGATAAACGTGTTTCCAGCATCGCTCCTTGGACATTTCTTCACGGATGACAGCGGTCAACGGATCATCTTTCTCACCTGCCGGCAAGACGAAGAGATCCCAGACTGGAACCGGCTTTCCACCGCCACGGTCAAGGCCGTCATTCCCGGAGGTCCGTTAGGCGGAGTGAGATACAGGATCACCGAAATTCGGCCAATCGAGGGCAGACCCTACGCCCAACTGACGCTAAGGCCGGCGGACCGCTGGTACGCCAGAATGGACGACCGCTACGTGCGCGGCGTCATCGGTCAGATAAACGTCGAGGAGTTCCGATTCGATCTCCAAGACCAGAACTTCGCGCTCCGGCGCGCCGAAAACGGCGTCTACCGTTACGCGGAATAAAAGAGCGACCCATGTCCATGAGCCGCTCTCTTTTTTTTGGATGTTATGCCGCCTTCAGGATTTCATCAAAGGTCTCGTTGACCTGTTTTCCGAGCTCTTCTCTGCGCTGATGCACGCTCTTTATCTGATCAAGAACCGTCTTGTATTC
>MGDZ01000002.1 GCA_001791115.1 Candidatus Uhrbacteria bacterium RIFCSPHIGHO2_02_FULL_57_19 | reverse complement strand
AACGGTCTTCTTGCCCTATAATGCGCGGTTCTCTATCATAGATCAGGGTCGCAGTGGCGGAACGGCAGACCTGCCCGCCAATGCCTGCGCCGGTGTGGTGAAATGGCAGACACGCATGGCTTAGGACCATGTGCCGCAAGGCGTAGAGGTTCGACTCCTCTCACCGGCACCAAAAGTTTTATCATTAAGATGATCGCTTATGGGAAGTGAATCTAAGAGTGGCGGGTCTCCGGAAACGACCGAAACTCCCGAAGCCGGGCCGCAGCAGCCGAAAAGTCCGGATTTGTCGCGGGCCATAATCCGTGAAGCTGATCCAGTAACATCCATGTTGAACATGATGGACTCGATAGCTAAAGAGTCGGCCAGGGTTCAAAAGGCGCTGGAAGCCGAGGAAACAAAGGCGGTCATATGGAGTGGCGACACTGCGGAGCAAAAAAAGCAACAAACGAAGAAAAAGCAGCGACAAGCGGAGCTGGGCGCGCAGTTTGACGCGCTCCAAGGCCAGGCGGAGATTCTGAACGAAGTGAAGAATGAAGTATTGAAGGGTCGGTCGGTGCAAGAAGTTATCACTGAGTTCAGAACCGATGCCGAAAAATCGGTCGAAGAAGCTCAAGAAAAATTGGTCGAGATCTATTCTGACTTCGCCAAGGAAAAGATTACGGAGGCGGGTAAGGGAAGTCGAATTGCTGAAGTTGTCGGACCAGCTCAGGAAGCTGAAAAACGCCGGGATTTTCTTTTGAAAATGGAAAAGGAGCTTCCGGCCGGAGAGTAATTTTTTGACATCGAGGCGAAAATCATTGACGGCGGCGGCAAGATCGGATATGATCACCGCCGCCGTTTTCGTTCTTTAGATATCAGACATCAGGAGGCAACGTGCCGGTAAAAAAACGGAACGCCGAAGCGCAGCTGGCGGAACAACTCTCAAGGATCCGCATGCTCAAGCGGATCATCCGGGTCTCCCGCGACCTGATCATCGTCACCGACCCCCGCGGGCGGATCCGCATCTTCAACAGCGGGGCCGAGCGCTTGCTCGGCATCTCTGCGACCACGGCCAAGGGCCAGAGCGTGCTCCAATTTTTCACCAAGGCCGACGGTTCGCCTGACGGGGAAACGATCCGCCGTACCCTCCGCGAGAACGCCGGTGTGGAGAACCTTCAGACCTCCGTACGTCATGCCGACGGACGGATTATCCCCGTCACATTGTCCTTGGACTGCGTGCGCAACGGATCGAGAAAGGTAAAATACATCGTCGGAGTGGCCAAGGATGTCTCGCGCGAGATCGACCTCATCGCCGAACTCCAGCGCAAGAACCGCGAATTGCAGGAGCTGGCCGCCCGCGATGACCTGATCCGCGAGATCTTCAACCGCCGCACCTTCGACCGCGTGCTGACCCGCGAAGTCTCCCGCGCCCGCCGTTTCGGCAGTCCGTTGGCCCTGGTCTTCGTCGACGCCGACGAGTTCAAGAAGATCAACGAGGAGTTTGGCCACCAGATGGGCGACGAGGCGCTGCGGAGGATCGGAACCGAGCTGGCGCGTCTGGCCGAACCGACGGACTTTGTCGCCCGTTACGGTGGCGATGAGTTCGTGGCTCTGCTGCCGCAACGGACATTGTCCGAAGCGGAAGCCGTCGGCGAGGCGGCGCGCCGGGCCATCGCATCGGGGGAGATTCTTTGCCCCCGCACCCGCCGCCGTCTGCCGGTTACCGTCTCGGTGGGAGTCGCCGCCATGGACGGAGGCGAAGCCGACGGCCAGAAACTCGTTTACCGCGCCGACGCCGCCGCCCATCGCTCCAAGACCTCGCGCAATCGCGTCGAAGTCTGGCGTCCCTCCTACGCGGACATCCGCCCGTCCTGAGACACTGCGTTTCGGCAGTCACGAGGTCGGGTTTTTTGTTCGCGCGCCAGCTCCCTTGACGGTATTTTCACCCTCCAGTACACTATTGGGGCGAAGTGGATGTTTCCACAGGTCATCAACAGCCAGAAAATTCCTCTATGAAGCGGAAATCTTCTAAGTTTATATCCCCAAGCGGATAGTCCCCGTCTGGTTTTTTGGGACCGCTTGGGCGGCCCTTTTTTGTTCCTTGAGAGGAAAACGCGCTCATGCCTTTGGCTACGGATCCCCGGGATCGGTCGTCAAAGCCCAGGAGCCGCAGCAGGACTTTGACAATTGAATGAACGATAACTCTGAAACATGAAGACAGGACGTTTTCGTGTTTCAGTGGGTAAGGGAGCACACATAAGGGCGTATGGTGGATGCCTAGACACGAGATGCCGAAGAAGGACGTAGCAGCCTGCGATAAGCCGCGGGGAGGTGGCAAGCAACCTTTGATCCGCGGATCTCCGAATGGGGAAACCCGGTCCCGCAGAAGGCGGGATCACCCGGCGCTGAATACATAGGCGACGGGAGGGCACCCAGGGAAGTGAAACATCTCAGTACCTGGAGGAAGAGAAAAAAATTGCTACCGCAGATTTCTCGTCACAGATCGCACAGATTTTCTGTGCCATCCGTGTCAGAGAAATCAGTGGTAGCTGCATTCCCCAAGTAGTGGCGAGCGAACGGGGAACAGCCCAAACCTCGTCGGGCCAAGTGCGGAAGCGGGCCCCGCGCAAGCGGGGTCACGTGCCGTATGGCGGCTTCAGGGCTTTGTGTCCGACGGGGCGTTGTAAGAGAGTGGCGTTCGGCGCCTGCAACGCCGAGGAAGAGGAATCCCAAATGGGCCATGTCTTTCCTAGCAGAACGGTTTGGAAAAACCGACCATAGCGGGTGATAGTCCCGTACGCGAAAGGAGTCATGCCTCTTCTGTCATTATTCTTGAGTACCACGAGACTCGTGAAATCTTGTGGGAAACAGGGGCGACTATGCCCCAAGGCTAAACACATCTCGTGATCGATAGTGAACCAGTACCGTGAGGGAAAGGTGAAAAGCAGCCCGGGAGGGCGATGAAATAGTATCTGAAACCATACGCTTACAAGGAGTCAGAGCCCCCACACCTTTTGGATAATCCAAAGGGTGTACGGACAATGTTTGATGGTGATAGCACATCATCGAAAAAATCATCATTGTCCAAAAGGTGTGGGGGTGATGGCGTTCCTATTGAAGAATGAGCCAACGAGTTTGATCTGCGTCGCTTGGTTAATCCGCCGAGGCGGAGAAGCCGCAGCGAAAGCGAGTCTGAAAGGGCGTTTTTCACTTATGAGCGAGGAGCCGTCGCAAGACTGCTCACCGCCCATTTGTGAAAATGTGGCGTAGACAAGACCCGAAACCCGGCGAGCTAGCCATGGCCAGGATGAACCCCCGCGAAAGCGGGGGGGAGGTCCGAACCTGTGAGCCGTACAACACTCTAGGATGAGCTGTGGCTAGAGGTGAAATTCCAATCGAGCTGGGTGATAGCTGGTTCTCCCCGAAATAGCTTGTGGGCTAGCGTCGGTTACAGTTCGTGAGGGGTAGAGCACTGAATGGGATTCGATGGAGAAATCCTACGCATCCTAACCAAACTCCGAATACTCACGAATGATCCCGGCAGTCAGAGCACGGGGGCTAAGCTCCGTCGCTCAAAAGGGAAACAGCCCTGATCTCAGTCTAAGGTCCCTAAATTCCAGTTAAGTGTGAAAAGTGGTGTCGCGACTTCGACAACCAGGAGGTGGGCTTAGAGGCAGCCATCCTTCAAAGAAAGCGTAACAGCTCACTGGTCAAGTTGCCGCGCGCTGAAAATTTACCGGGGCTAAACTGGATACCGAAGACGAGGGCTCGCGCCGCAAGGCGTGAGCGGTAGGGGAGCATTCCGAGTGCGCTGAAGTCGCGTCGTGAGGCGCGGTGGAGCGCTCGGAAGAGAGAATGTTGGCATAAGTAGCAAAAAGACGGGTGAGAACCCCGTCCACCGTAAACCCAAGGTTTCCTGGGCAACGCAAATCGTCCCAGGGTGAGCCGGTCCTAAGGCGAGGCCGAAGGGCGTAGCCGATGGATGAGCAGGTTAATATTCCTGCGCTCCCGCCGTGTTATCGTCGCGCGACGCTTCACCGTATTCTCCGTGTGTTTTGGCTATGTACATCCGCGGCGGCAAGGACTCCGCAAGGGGAACAAGCCGCTGTGGCCAGCTGGCCCGCGAGGGCTGGCAAGGGAGAAAAAGGTGGAGCCTAGAAAAACCGCGACGTTACGCACGACGGGACCCGTACCGCAAACCAACACAGGTGGGTAGGCATAAGTGTGCCAAGGTGTACGAGAGAACCCTCGTTCAGGAACTCGGCAATATAGCGGCCGTAACTTCGGAATAAGGCCTCCCCGTAGCAATACGGGGCGCAGCTAAAGACGCTTAGCGACTGTTTACCAAAAACACAGGTCCCTGCTAAGTCGAAAGACGATGTATAGGGGCTGATGCCTGGCCAGTGTCAGAACGTTAAGGAGAGGGGTCATTCCGCCGCAAGGCGGAGGCAGCCCTGAACTGAAGCGCTGATGAACGCCGGCGGTAACTATAACCGTCCTAAGGTAGCGAAATTCCTTGTCGGGTGAGTTCCGACCTGCACGAATGGCATAACGCCTGAGCGACTGTCTTAACGAGGGACTCGGCGAAATTGCAAGTGGAGTGAAGATGCTCCATACCCGTGGTTAGACGAAAAGACCCCGTGAAGCTTTACTACAGCTTGACGTTGGCGTCATGTTTCGCATGTTCAGCGTAGGTGGGAGTCCCGCCGCAAGGCGGGACGCCAATGAGACACCACCCTTGCGTTCCGTGTCGTCTTGATCCTTAGCCGTGAATCCGGCCGAGGAGACAGCGTCTGGTGGGTAGTTTGACTGGGGCGGTCGCCTCCTAAAAGGTAACGGAGGCGTTTACAAAGGTCGGCTTAGCTCCGATGGAAACGGAGCTGGACGCGCAAGCGCACAAGCCGGCTTTACTGCAAGGCCTACAAGCCGAGCAGTCGCGAAAGCGGAAGCTAGTGATCCGACCGTTCGATATAGGACGGCGGAAGCTCATCGGACAAAAGCTACTCCGGGGATAACAGGCTGATCGGGTCCAAGAGTCCACATCGACGACCCGGTTTGGCACCTTAAAATATCGGGGTGCTACAGGAGCGATCCTGTACCAAAAATTCGGCTTATTACGGTGGAACCGTCAGTGATTTAAAAATCACCCGGCAATACCGTGGGAAGTCAGGTCTATTCGTCATTACAAAAAAATCTGCCCTGGGGGCAGGAGATCAATCCATGGTTGGTATGTTTGTAATGACAAAACTTTGACCTTGACCCCGTAACGACTGACCCGAAAGGGGAGGCTTTAGCCAAGGCTAAGGCAACACGCCGACACTCGCCAATTCAACCGAGACTACGCGAAAGAACACGCTACGGTCCGGGGCGAGATGAAGATATAGTCTACGCCATGCGAAAGCATGGAATCGAAAACCGACAGCGATGTCGGCCCGTCGCATCCTGGGGCTGGAGAAGGTCCCAAGGGTTTGGCTGTTCGCCAATTAAAGCGGCACGCGAGCTGGGTTCAGAACGTCGTGAGACAGTAAGACCTTGCTGTCTATAAATTCGACTAAATGCTGGAAAGTCTGGCCGATCTCTTCCAGGAGATGAGATCGAAGTATCTGGCGATACCAAATACATGTCATTCCCGCAAAAGCGGGAATCCAGCCTGGATCCCCGATCAGGTCGGGGATGACATCAAAAAATGGTAACAATTCGTCCAGCGCAGATAATCAGCAGGAAAGTCCTTCGTGAAATTGAAGGAATCCTCAGAGACTATACGTCGAACTCCGAGTAATCGGATGAAGATATAGTCCGAACTGCCCCGCAATTTAGCGGGGTCCCGCAAACCTTAAATTAAATAATAGGGTGCGGGACATGGCGACTTGCAGAGCGCGGCAGAAATGTCTGCGCCGCCCGAGCAATCGGGTAGTAACAACATTGTCGGTCTCCTATCTACCACGGGCGCGGAAACTTGAGAGGGCTCATCCCTAGTAGGCCCGTACGGGCCCTGCTACTTCACGCCGCAAGGTGTGATGACAATTCAGCTAATAACGGTGAAGTCTTTGCGAGCGGCGCTGGTTGCGTAATCGCACGTCTTGCTCGGTCCTGAGACAAGCGGTATCATGTACTTGAGGACCAGCTTAAGCCGTAAAGATAATACCGTGGGAAGTCGACCTAAATCGCAAACCTGTGCATACATCGCCGGCTTTCTTGACGGAGACGGAAGCCTGATGTTCCAACTAAAAAAGCGAACTGACACATTACGTGGGTGGCGGTTCATGGCAACGATTTGTCTGTATCAGGATACACGCCATGAAGAACCCCTACATTGGATCAGATCGCAGTTGGGAATCGGCTACTTGTCCCGGCGCAACGATGGGATCAGCGAGATCAGAATCAACGGATTCAAACAAGTCCGCACGATTCTCTCTTGGCTGCTTCCGTACACGCGCTTCAAGAAAGTTCAGGCCCGAGTCATCTATCGCGCGTGCGATCTGCTGGCTCGGAAAGAAATGTCCGCACTCACGAAAAAAGATAAAATCTTCTTGTGTCATTGTCTATTGACCGTTCAGGAGCACAATTACGCAACAAGGCGCAAGAAAACGTTCCGTGAGTTGTGCACTGCGATTGGTTTGACCCCGTAACGACTGATCCCAACCTGCTACTAAGCAGGAAGGGTGAGATAGAAATGGATACGGTAAAGTACGGATATTTCTATCACACGCTGACCCCGTCAAACTTTTAAAGAAAAGTAAGGCGGGTGAAGATATAGTCTACTTCCTCTGGTGACAGAGGGTTAAGTGACGAGAGGACCGGGATGGACGAATCTCTCGTGTACCAGCTGTCCTGCCAAGGGCACCGCTGGGTAGCGAAATTCGGCACGGATAAGCGCTGAAAGCATATAAGCGCGAAGCCGTCCTCGAGATTAGGTTTCATAGACCCCTTCGAGATGAGAAGGTTGATAGGCGGTAGGTGTAAGGCCCGCAAGGGCTTGAGCCGAGCCGTACTAATCGGTCATTGTGTTTTTCAAACCCACTGAAACACGAAGTCGTTCTAAACTTGTAACTTATAACATGTAACATGAAACATTGGCGTTTCGCGCCGATCGATTGTTACAAGATACAAGTTGCGAGTTACAACACATTCAGAGTTATCGTCATCAAACACGTTCAGAGTTCTGGTGTCTTGAGCGGGCGGGTCACACCTCTTCCCATTCCGAACAGAGCAGTTAAGCCGCCCAGCGTTGATGGTACTTGGCGTAAACCAACGCCCGGGAGAGTAGACCGACGCCAGAACCCTGGACTTTTTTGATATCAAAAATCTCGGAGCCAAGCTCCGAGATTTTGTTTTCCACAGAGGGAAGAGTGGTGCGTTTGACAAGGGTGCGCGGTATGCGAAACAATATGCGCACTTTCGTGCCTGCCTGCCTGCCGGCAGGCAGGTAGAATAGTTCGGTCATATGAATAGAACCGTTGACGTGGTCGTTCTGGCCGCTGGTCGAGGCAAGCGCATCCACCAGGCCTTCCCCGGCGTGCCCAAAGTTCTCGTCCCCATTGCCGGGAAGCCCATGCTTCTCCGGCTCTTTGATGCCATCGAGAAGAGCGGAGTAGCGAGAGGGATTACGCTCGTCGTGGGTCCGGCGGTCGAGTCCAAGGTATTCGCCGCCATCCCGCCGGATGTCCGGCTTGTGCTCCAGCCCGAGCCGCGCGGCACCGGGCACGCCGTGCTCTGCACCCGTCCGGATCTGGGGGACGCGGAGAACGTGCTTGTCCTATACGGCGACCATCCGCTTATCAGGGAAAAGACGATCCGGCGCCTCGCCGAGAAGCATGTGGCGAGCGGCGCGACGCTCACCATGGCGACGGTTCCGCTCCCCGACTTCTCCGGGTGGCGCGCCGGGTTCGCCGACTGGGGACGCGTCATCCGAAACGGGGACGGCCGGGTGCAGCGCATCGTCGAGGCGAAGGACGCGACGGGAACCGAACTCCGCGTCACCGAAGTGAATCCGTCATTCTTATGTTTCCGGGCGAAGTGGCTCTGGGACCATCTTCCGAAAGTAGGGTGTGAGAACGCCCAGGGAGAGTATTACCTCACCGATCTCCTGGGTCTGGCGGTCTCGGAGGGTGTCGCCGTCGAGACCTTTCCGCTCGAGGACGCGCGCGAGGCGCTCGGCGTGAACACGCCGGAACAGTTGGCCCAAGCCGAGCGCATGTTCCTTGAGATATATAAGTAGGGCCGAGGGCGCGGGTTTAGGACAGGATCATGTTTTCTGTCCCATTTTTTATATCTTGCCAGCGGGGTATCACGGTGGTAAAGTTTTTCTTCCTATGCCCCGTTAGAAGTCCTGAGCAGAAAAATTTATAAATTTTTCCGTGCCGAATAAACGGGGTTTTCGAAGAAAACATTTTTTTGCGAGCGCACATCATTAACAATGAATGATCAGACTTCTAACGGGGTATGAATTTGTATGAGCATGAAGGGAAGGCGATCCTCGCGCGCGCAGGCATTCCCGTGCCGCGCGGGGTTCTCGTACGCTCCTCGGAGGCGGTCGGCGCCGCGCACGGCTCATTTCCGCTCGTGGTGAAAGCCCAGGTGCTTGCCGGCGGCAGGGGAAAGGCCGGCGGGGTGCGCGGCGTTCGATCGCGCGAAGAGCTTGTTGTCGCAGTCCAAAATCTACTTGGCTCGACGCTTCTTGGTGAGTCGGTGCGGAGCGTTTTAGTAGAGGAAGTCCTCCCCGTTGCCAAGGAATATTACATTTCCGTTATCTATGATCAGACAGCGGGGCGTCCAGCAGTATTATTCTCGACGTCAGGTGGGATGGAGATTGAGGCAAGCCACCCTCCACGTCGGTTTTTTTTAGATTCCACAGTTGGAGAAAAAGTATCCGAGCTTGTTTCCGAAGACGAGCGGGGAGAGCTTCGGAAGATCATTGAACTCTTGGGTGATGCGTTTGTTGGTGAGGACGCGCGGCAGATTGAGATCAATCCTTTGGTACGAACCTCTGACGGAAGATTCGTTGCCGCTGACGCCAAAGTGGCGTTGGACGACGACGCGGCGTTCCGGCACCCGGAGTGGTCGGCACTCGAAGAGCGCACGGTTCTCGGCCGAGGGCCCACGGACCGTGAACGTGCGGCGCGCGCGATCGACGCCGGACCGCTCGCGCATCGCGGCACCGCGTCAAAGTACATCGAGTTCGGCGGGGACGTCGGGATTCTTTTTTCCGGCGGCGGCGCCTCGCTCGCGAACATGGACGCCCTGCTTGCCGCGGGCGGTAGGCCCGCAAACTATTCCGAGTATTCCGGGAACCCTCCGCGGGAGAAAGTGGCGTCGCTCGCGCGCGTCGTGCTCTCGAAGCCCGGACTCCGCGGACTCTGGATCTGCGGCGGGGTGGCGAATTTCACGCAGATTGACGAGACGCTCGCGGGGATCGTGGACGCGCTCCGCGAGGTCCGGCCTCGCTATCCCATCGTCGTCCGCCGCGCCGGTCCCGGAGAGGAAGAGGGGCGGCGGATTATGGAAGAGGCGGCCCGCGAGCTCGGACTTACTCTCCGTTATTTCGGCGCGGAAACTCCGATGACCGAAACAGCCGGCGTTCTCATGGACATGATTCAATCACTACCACCGAATACCCGAATCAACCCGAATCTCACTAATTCGGGAGATTCGGGACCTTTCGGGAATTCGGCGGTGGCATAATATGTCAATCCTTCTTGACCATCATCCCCGTGTGCTCGTGCAGGGTATCACTGGAAAAGAAGGCGGGCGCGCGGCGGTCGCCATGCGGGTGTACCTGCCTGCCGGCAAGGCAGGTGGGACGAATGTGGTCTGCGGGGTGACGCCCGGAAAGGGCGGGCAGATGGCCGGCGGTGTTCCGGTGTACAATACGGTGGCGGAGGCCATCGGCGCGCATCCCGGCATCCATGTCTCGGCGGTCTACGTGCCCCCGCAGTTCGCGAAGTCAGCGATTCTTGAATCCATCGCCGCCGGCATCCCGCTCATCCATGTGGTGACCGAGCGCATGCCCATCCGGGATGTCGCTGAATGTCTCGCCGCCGCGCGCTCTCGGGGAGTGCGGATTCTCGGCCCCGCATCGGTCGGCGTCATCGCGCCGGGACGCGGGCGGATTGGCATGATCGGCGGGGACGATCCCTCGCGCATCTACGCGCCGGGACCCATTGGCGTCATTTCCCGCTCGGGCGGCATGACGAACGAGCTTTCCTGGATGCTCCGCCGCGCGGGCCTCGGGCAATCCACCTCTGTCGCCATCGGCGGGGATTACCTTATCGGAACCTCCTACGCCGATCTTCTGCCGATGTTTGAAACGGATCCTCTGACGAAGGGTGTAGTCGTCTTCGGAGAAGTCGGCGGCCTCTACGAATTTGAAATTGCTGATATGATACGGGCGCGGCGGTTCACCAAGCCCATCGCCGTCTTTATCGGCGGCAGGTTCGGGAAGAATCTCCCGGCCGGCACTCCGATCGGACACGCCGGGGCGCTCATCGAGCGCGGCCGGGGTACGGTAGAAGAAAAAGAAGAAGCGCTCCGCGCGGTCGGAGTTCATATCGCCGAACGGTACGAAGAGCTTCCGTCACTAATCCGAACAGCGTGCAATCTATGAGCGAATGGAAAACAGCGATCACCGATGACAAGGACGGCGGCGGCCGGATCCGCGGATATAAGATCGAAGAACTCATCGGCGGGCGATCCTTTGCCGAAACCGCCTGGCTCCTGCTTCGCGGTGAACTGCCGGAAAAGAATCAGGCGGCGCTCTTCGACGCCATGCTTGTCGCCGTCGCGGATCATGGGATCGCAGTGCCGTCGGCAACCGCGGCCCGGATCGTGGCATCGGGAGGAAATTCGGTGAACGCCGCCGTCTCCGCAGGGGTGCTTGCCGCGGGAGACTTCCACGGCGGCGCGATCGAAGGATGCATGCGCATGCTCGCCGCCGCGGCACAGGCGCCCGGGGACGCGAAGACCGTCGCGACCGAGGTCGTGGAACAGACCGAGGCGGCCGGAATCAGGATTCTGGGATACGGCCACAAGATTTTTGAAATTGATCCGCGGACCACACGGCTCTTCGCGCTTGCGCGGGAGCTCGGGATCAACGGAAAACACATGGCCATCGCGGAGGAGGTGGCCCGCGCCCTTTCGGCACGGAAGGGACGGCCGCTGCCCCTGAACGTCGACGGCGCGATTGCCGCGCTCCTCTTGGAGACGGGGTTTCCGCCGGAGACGGGCAAAGCGGTGTTTTTGATCGGACGCATCGCCGGCATCTGCGCGCATGTCGTCGAGGAGCGGAGCCGCGAGAAGCCGTTCCGCCGCCTGGGCGAGGACGAGTACCGCTACGACGGCCCCCCGCCGCGTGATCTCCCCAGTAAATAAAAAAAGCCCACACACCCTTATGGAGCGTAGGCAACTCCCAGAAACGCGGTAAACAGAACCGCGTTGATCGGAAGCGCGGCGGATCCTCCGATGTCCACGGCCAACGCGCGCGAGCAATGGATCCGCGCGGCCGCCCGGGTAAAGAACGCGATTCCGTGCCTGTCCGTGCGCAGATCATCCTCGCCGACTGTGGCCAGAGACATCATGGGACGGAGGTACTTGTCAGGATGAAGGCGCAGCGAGAAGAGAATGGCCTCGAGTCCGAAACCCAGGGAGGGCTCGAACCATCGAAACCGACGGCCTGCGTCGAACCAGCCAGCCACTCGCGTCCAGTGGAGGTCAAGTGAAACGTGGTTTCGAAACCGGCCAAGTCCGCTGAACTCAAAATCGCCGTACGAGAATCGTACTCGGCTCGGTTCCGGATTTCCATCAAAGACCAAGACCTCTGCTCCCAGCCCGGCCCGGAGAATCCACGGACGAGCGGAGCGGAAGGTAAGCCGCGCGCCGCCGCCAAGTGAAATATCAGCAAAGGTCGTGAGCTCGCTCGAGACCGTGTAGAGCATTGCCTCTTTGCGATATCGGAAGTTCGTGGAACCTACCGGCGTGGCGATGAAGAACTCGAGAAAGCCGGAATGAAGCAAGCGCGCCCGCGGTCGGATTTCAAACCGACTGATCGGAGTTTTATTCAATCTCCCGCGGACAGTATTCGCTTCGATGTCAAAGGACGGTTGGAGGGATTCCTCTCGCTCTTGGGCGGAAGTAAGGCCCGGAAGAACTGTAAGGAAAAGGGACATGCCAAAACATCTGGTGATCATGACCCGTCTCTCCCTTCCCTCTGAATATGCCCTAAGCAGCGTAGAAGCGCAACCTCCGAAAGAACTCTGGTTTTTTGTTATACTGAAGTCGCTATATGAAAACCGTTCTTGATCTGCACATCCACTCGCGGTTCTCACGCGCGTGCTCGAAGGATTTGACCCTCCCGACCATCGCGAAGTGGTGCGAGCGGAAGGGGATTGATGTCGTGGGGACCGGGGACTTCACGCACCCGGCGTGGCGCGCGGAGATCGAACGCGACCTCGAGCCGGCCGAACCGGGGTTGTTTCGATTGAAATCGTCATTGCGAGGGAGTGAAAACGACCGCGGCAATCCCGTCGGGATCGCTTCGTCCTCGCGTCCTCGCGATGACGTAAGGTTCATGCTCACCACCGAGCTCTCCTGCATCTACAAGCGCGGCGGCAAGGTTCGCCGCGTGCACCACTGCGTGTTCGTTCCGTCGCACGCGGCGGCGGATGCGATCACCTCGAATCTCGAAAAGCGCGGATGTAATGTGAAAAGCGACGGCCGGCCCATACTCGGACTTGATTCCGAAGAACTCCTCAAGATTGTTCTTGATGCCGATCCGTCATCGCTCATGGTCCCCGCGCACGCCTGGACGCCGTGGTTCGCCATCTTCGGATCGCAGTCCGGTTTTGATTCCATTGAAGAATGTTTCGGGGATCTCGCGCCGGAGATCCACGCAATCGAAACCGGACTTTCCTCGGACCCCTCGATGAACTGGCGGCTCTCGGCGCTTGATCGCGTCATGCTTCTCTCAAACTCCGATGCGCACTCCGCGCCAAATCTCGGCCGCGAGGCGAACGTGATGGATCTGCCCGAACGGTCGTATCCTGCGTTCGCAGACGTTCTCCGGAAGCATCAGCGCGAGCGGTTCCTCTACACTATCGAATTCTTTCCCGAGGAAGGGAAGTACCACTACGACGGTCACCGTGTGTGCGGCGTGCGGCTGACGCCGGCCGAGACGAAAAAAAATCACGGCCTCTGCCCGTCCTGCAAAAAGTCGGTGACGGTCGGCGTCATGCACCGCGTGGACGCGCTCGCGGATCGACCCGACGGATTCCGGCCCCCCGGAGCGCCGGATTATCGCCGTCTCGTTCCGCTCATGGAAGTCGTCGCCGACGCTCTGGGAAAGACCAAGGCAGCGAAACTCGTCGGCGAGATGACAGAGCACCTGGTCGAGAAGGTCGGGAGCGAGTTCCACATTCTTCTCGACGCGCCAATCAAAGAGATCGAAGCCCACTCATCCCCCGAAGTCGCCGAGGCAATCCGCCGCATGCGAGAGGGGAAGATCACCGTCCTCCCCGGCTACGACGGTGAGTACGGCACGGTGCAGATCTTCACGGATGAGGAACGTAAAGGGATGAAGCCGCGCCAAAACAAGCTTGTCTGGAGTCCTCGGTTATGAGCCATTTCTGCCGCACGATTTCCTCCGTCAAGAAAAAAGGGGGGTTCACCTTAATAGAATTACTCATCATTCTTGGTATTGTTGCCGCATTATTTATAGTGATCCTTATAGCCGTTGATCCGGCCAGAAGGTTCGCCGAAGCGCGCAACGCCACTCGTCAGCAAGACACGCGATCGATAGAGGAGGCGGTGCTGCTCTATTCCACCGATAACAAGGTGCTGCCCACCGGCATCGATGTAACGTTAAGAATGTTGGGAACAGCGACATCGAGTTGCGGCATTATCTGCGGCGGCGGAGACAGCGCGTCGTTTTTCATTGATGACACTTCGGCTGAATTTTCCGCTGGCACTTTCAGCAACACGCAGTATGATAGCGGCAATAATTGGGTCGAGCTTACGCCAGCCGGACAAATTGCCGGTTCCGGCACCTACAGCTCCAGCATCAAGGATGCGCTGTCCATCGTCCCCTGGAACACTTTGTCCTGGCTGCCCCAAGCGCCCTACGGAAAGGAATTGCCTAATCTTCTCGGCGCCGAGGTTGGTTATCCGCAAGGCAATGCCAGCATGACCAACAACGTCGTTCTTCTTCACTTGAATGAGCTCTCGGGAGTGGCGATTGCCGATTCAAGCGGAGAGGGAAACCCAGGAACCGCGGCCGGAGGAGTGGGTTTGGGCGCAAGCGGGAAACTCCGTACCGCGCTCAATTTTGACGGGATCAACGACCGCGTTGTGATCGCTAATTCCACTGACATCAACAGCGCTGGCCCGTACACCAACAGGACCATTGCCTTGTGGTTCAACGCCGACACGACGACCGGCCGACACGTGCTTTATGAGGAAGGGGCGGGAGTGCGCGGCTTTAATATCTACATTGACAGTGGGAACGTGTATGTCGGCGGGTGGAACACCGCGGAATATGGCTGGGCGGGAACCTGGTTAAGCACGACCATTGCGACAAGCACCTGGTACAACGTGGCGCTACGGCTGAAGGATGGGACAGCGGCGGTGGTGGCCGATAAGTTTAAGGGTTTTTTGAATGGGGTGGAGTTTGGCAGCGGCAGCGGAGGACAGCTATATACGCACCCCGGGGATGTCAATATTGGCCGGAGCAACGGCGCCTCGATTTACCACAATGGAGCGTCTTCGGCGGCTTTTTATTACGACGGCCGCATGGATGAATTTTCGATGTGGAATCGGGGGCTGGCGCCGACGGAGATTTTGGATGTCTATAAACGGGGAGTGCTGCGCTTGAAATATCAAGTCCGTTCGTGCGACGACTTGGCTTGCGTCGGGGAATCATTCATCGGACCGGACGGCGGCGGTTCGACGTTTTACACCGAGGCCTCAAGCACCTCTTTGACGATCCCCGCGTTCCCTCTCACTAACGTAATCAATAATCGTTACTTCCAGTATCAGGCTACGCTTGAGACGGACACCAGTTCTCTCACTCCCGAACTTACCTCGGTTACCATCAATGGAGAGCTGACTTCGCCATCGTGTTTGGATCTTTCCCCGGCGCTGGTTCCGGACTATCTCGCCAGCATCCCCCAGGATCCGCTGACTGGAAATAGTCAGAGGACTTTTTATGCGATCAAACAAACAAGCGGAGAAAGGATTTATGTAAACGCTTGTTCCTCCGAACTTGGGCAAGAAATTATCTCCCAGCGCTAGGGGGCTGTTCCTATCTGTCAGACCGGAGGTCCAACCTCCCGACATTCGGAGGTTGGACCTCCGAGGCCGGAGCGAATACGGAACCGTGAAGATTTTCACCGACGAGGAACGGAAGACCATGCGCCCGGCGCAGAACCGGATGTTCTAAGTATTCTGAAATCAAAAAACCGGTCCGAGGACCGGTTTTTTGGTGGGCGTGGATGGAATCTCACGCGCCCCGCCCCGCTAAGCGGGGCGGGGCTTCTAAAACCCCTCGGTTTTAGTATTTCCGCCACGGGAAACTCCCGTTTCCCGGCCCCTTCCCGTTCGACTCCATCCCCATCCGATCAAGAGAAAAACGCCTCCTGTGATGGGAAGCGTCTTTCTCTGGTGGGCGTGGATGGAGTCGAACCATCGACCTTCACATTATCAGTGTGACGCTCTAACCAACTGAGCTACACGCCCGAGGAATGAGCGGAAACCGAACGAAGTTTGGTTTCCCGAGTGACGAGGGCATGTATCGAGTAAACGAAGATACACGCCCGGATACGAAAAGACTACCGCCGACTGACCTGCCTGCCGGCAGGCAGGCTACAGACTACAGTTCTGTAGACCGTTGTCAGTAGACAGTAGTCTATCGAATGCCCTTTGCGGTTGCAACGTCCCCCCGCCATCGGCGGGGTCGACCTAGGTGTCAGCCATCTTGCGATGGTGATAACTCCCTAGAAAGGAGGTGATCCATCCACAGCTTCCGCTACGGATGCCTTGTTACGACTTAGCCCCTATCATCGAGCTTACCCTAACCCCTTGCGAGGCATTAGGTACTCCCGACTCTCTTGGCTTGACGGGCGGTATCGGAATCAATGAGTTTCACTGTTCCACACCACCGGACGAACGGTTTTCCCGTATCCTGGCGGTTTCCAACGATGGATCAAGTGTCGAATTGTGATTGTGTTTTTTGCCGAGTTTCCGCATTTCATTCCTGAGCTCGAGGATTTGGCTGATTCCTCGCTCGGTACGATGTTCTCCGCTTCGCATCAGGAGAATGATTGTGCGGAACAATTTGTACACTTGTCTCTTCTTGGCTTGCAACGGATAGCGATCGAGGAATGGAAAGAGATATTTTTCCATGTCTTTCGTACTCGTGATTTTGTATTTCACGTGCGGAAACCATCCATACCGTTCGTATGAACAGTCGTAGAGGATTCCGCAGCCGATCGTTTCCATGACTCGTTCAAGAATCTCACGATCGTCTGCACGAAGCTCGATCTCGAATTCCGGCTTCACTTCAATCCCGCTTTTCATCGTTCGGTGTTTATTGACGCTGACAGAGAATGATCCTTCGCCGTCAATAAACCCAACCACGTAGTGCGGGTGAAGTTTTTTTCGTTGGATTTGTCCCTTCCTCACAGGTTCCGCGAGTTTTGGATTGCGGTTCCCATGAGTACTACGGACTCTGCTGACTTCTTGCATAGCATCGGTTAGAGATTGCTCCCCAGCCTTACCTCGGTGTTAGTTTACCACAGAAATAAGTTTATTTCTTGTGGAAAACAAAGAGGACTATGTAAGATCTCCCTGGGTCATGAAAGAAAACTTTTTTCCGCGTCTCGGTTCAACCGATCACGATAGCGCCATAGATTGGAAGGCTTCCCCGCGTACTCGGCGGGTCGCCGGTCACCATCGCCTGTATGTGAACTCAAGCTGCGGAATGCTTCAGAGCCCTTCAGCGCCAACCTCACGGCTGCGCGCCTGCCCGTCTGCTTTCGGTGTTCCAACGCACCGCACGGGATTCGCACCCGTTTTTTTCCTTCACTGCCAGGCACCCGAGTACAAGACCCGAGAACGTATTCACCGCAGCGAGGCTGATCTGCGGTTACTAGCGATTCCAGCTTCATGAGGTCGAATTTCAGACCTCAATCCGAACTGAGACCGGCTTTGATGGGATTAGCTCCGCGTTACCGCTTGGCAACCCATTGTACCGGCCATTGTAGCACGTGTGTAGCCCAGGATATAAGGGCCATGCTGATTTGACGTCGTCCCCTCCTTCCTCCCGCTTGACGCGGGCAGTCTGCCGTGTCCATTGAACACGGCACAGGGGTTGCGCTCGTTTCCCGACTTAACGGTACACCTCACGGCACGAGCTGACGACAACCATGCAGCACCTGTGTCGCACCCTCGAAGGTCACACGTTTCCGTGCGCTTGCAGCGACATGTCAAACCCTGGTAAGGTTCCTCGCTTATCGTCGAATTGAACCACATGCTCCACCGCTTGTGCGGGTCCCCGTCTATTCCTTTGAGTTTTAGCCTTGCGGCCGTACTCCCCAGGCGGAGTGCTTAACGCGTTAGCTTGGTTCGACGGCACTGGAAGGGTCGATACTTCCAATACCTAGCACTCATCGTTTAGGGCGTGGACTACTGAGGTATCTAATCTCATTCGCTACCCACGCTTTCGTCCCTGAGTGTCAGGACCGTTCCAGCGAGCTGCCTTCGCCTTTGGTGTTCTTGCCGATATGAACGCATTTTACTACTACACCGGCAATTCCGCTCGCCTCTCCCGGCCTCTAGCTCGATCGTATCCTTCGCAGTTACGGGGTTGAGCCCCGGAATTTGACGAAGGACGCATCAAGCCACCTGCGGACCCTTTACGCCCAATAAATCCGGATAACGCTTGAGGTCTCTGTATTACCGCTGCTGCTGGCACAGAGTTAGCAACCTCTTATTCTCACGGTACCGTCAGCCTTGCGGCTTCGTCCCGTGCAAAAGCGGTTTACACCCCGAAGGGCTTCATCCCGCACGCGGCGTCGCTCCCTCAGGCTTTCGCCCATTGGGGAAGATTCTTGACTGCAGCCTCCCGTAGGAGTGTGGGCAGTGTCTCAGTCCCACTGAGGCAGGTCGCGCTCTCACGCCTGCTACCCGTCGTAGCCTTGGTGAGCCGTTACCTCACCAACTAGCTGATAGGGCATAGGCCCCTCTCGAAGCGTCTTTTGGACGTTTCAATGCGAATGGCTCGCGCCCCCGCATCCGTATCGGGAATTAGCCCCTCTTTCGAAGGGTTGTGCCCGTCTTCGAGGCAGGTTACCAATGTGTTACGCACCCGTTTGCCACTGGCACGAGGATTGCTCCCCGTACCCGTTCGACTTGCATGCCTTAGACACGCCGCCAGCGTTCATCCTGAGCCAGGATCAAACTCTCAGTAAAAATCCAAACCGAAGTTCGGATTCAATCAGATGAGTAGATCCGGACTTTGTTGTCCGGAGTTGAATTTTCTACTTGATAGACGTTGCAACCGCAAAAGGCATCATCGGTTTTTGATCTGAAGAGAACAAAAACACCGTCTCTTCGACGCTGTTTTTCCCACCGATGTGTTTTGCGATATATTGTTTTGGTTGTCTGGTTCAGTTGTCAAAGTTCTGTTCGACCCGTCATATCAGGTCGCGCCGAAAGTTTACCGGAGGGACCAGGGCCTGTCAAGGATGGGGAAGACCCGTTCGCCACAGTTTATCCACACGGCCGAAAAAACCCCTCAGTTAAGCTATTTTTTTCACTTTTGACGCTGATGAGCCGCCCCCGTACAATAGCGATATCAAAGGAGGGAGAAATGATCGTCAAGTTGAGTGGAGCAGCCGTCCTTGCGCGGAGAGAGGTGATCCGTCTAGGGCTCACCGCGATTGGCGGCGCGGCCATGACGCGGATTCTGCCGGGATGCGTCGGTGGCGGTTACGGCGAACCGTTCGGCCCATCGCAGACCGTGGCGTCCGGCGAAGACGGCCTGCGACTCTACGCCTTTCTTGATCAGCGGTTTCGGGTGGGTTACATTCCGAAACGCAACGGGCCCTTCATCATCGAGATGGCGGAAACGGTGGGCAACTTTTTTTTCGAGATCAACGGCGCTGATCCGCTCGATCAGCGGGGAATCCTGTCGCATCGTCTGCGTGTTGGCGCCGGCGACGAGGTGCAGGTTTTCTACGAGCCGTTTGCCGGCGCGGGACAGCGTCAGTTCGCCTACAACCGGGAAACGATGGATCCGGAAGACATCCGGATCATGGCCGAGATCGAGGGCTGAACACGGTGATTCCTATCGCGAGGTCACCGTCTTTTTTTTTGACCCCGGAAACTCGTTGTGCTATTCTTGCCGCGAAGGTTCTATGGAGCATCTTTCGTTCGTTCGTCCGGCGTCATGGGCCGAGGTTCTTTCCGAGTGGCGCGATCGCGAGGCCGAGTGGGGGTGGGAAGAAGTCTGGCGCTCGCGCGGCTTTGAGTCGTGGGATGCGTGGCGCGCGACGTACACCGCGCCGCTCCAGTTCCAGGAGCGCACATGGGAGATGTATCGAGTAGATGAACCCGCGGTGCTCATCCCGAAGATGTGGGCGGTCGCC
Organism: Candidatus Uhrbacteria bacterium RIFCSPHIGHO2_02_FULL_57_19; assembly: GCA_001791115.1. GTDB lineage: Bacteria > Patescibacteriota > Patescibacteriia > 2-12-FULL-57-11 > 2-12-FULL-57-11 > 2-12-FULL-57-11. Next base: position 10,077 of record MGDZ01000002.1, on the reverse strand, counting down.
TACAGCGGGTGGAAGCGGTACTATCCGGTCGGCGCTGGGAAGGCCCAGCTTGCGGACATCGCACGGCATCCCGATCTTCCCGCCAACAGCAAAGTCATCGGCCTGCGTAAGTCCTTCCCCGGTCCAACGACGATCATCGGAATCCGACAGGGTGAAGAGCTGGCCGTTTTTGAGGGCCTTCATCGTTGCGCCACGATCGCCCTCGAGGCGCAGAACCAGCGGCAGGTAGCGAGGGAGCTCACGATCGCCCTCACGGAGTTCGGCTCCGACGAAGCCGGACTATTCGAAAAAGCCATCACGCAAAAAGCGTGACGGCCCCGGAAGCACAACCACCGCCCGGTGGTTTTTTTATCTTTTCGACTTCTTCGCCCGCCACTCGGCGATTTTTTTGTGGTTGCCGGAGAGCAGAATGTTGGGAACGCGATAGCGCTTCCCTTTGAAGGTCAGTACCTCGGGTCGGGTGTAGTGAGGATACTCGAGACCCTTGCCCGCGGGTTCGCCTTTGACCAACAGATTCCAGTGTGATTCCTCCTGGAGTGATTCCAATCTGATCACGCCGGGAATGAGCCGCGCGACGGAGGAGATCACGACCATAGCCGCGACGTCGCCGTCCGTGAGCACATACGGGCCGATAGAAATTTCCTCGGCCTTGAGGGCAGCGACGACTCGTTCATCAATTCCCTCATAGCGGCCGGTGACAAAAACTAGATGGTCGTATTTCCTCGTCCACTCATAGGCCATCTTCTGATCGAACGGTTTCCCCTTGGCTGAAAAGACGACCACCTTTGATTTTTTCTTTTTTTTGATCGAATCCACAGCCTTCAATATTGGTTCTGCCATGAACACCATTCCCGCCCCGCCGCCGTACGGCTTGCCGTCGACCGTCTTATGTCGGTCCGACGTCCACTTTCGTAGATCGTGCGTCGCAAGGGTGATAAGTTTTTTATTCTGTGCCCGTCCCAGAATTGACTCACCCAGGTAACAGTCAAAAATGTGAGGGAAGATCGTTATGATATCGAATTTCATAGATTCAAAAATCGCGGCACCTTGAGGGTACCACGATTTTCGTTTTGTTTCCTAGAGCTTGAGATCGTCGACGGCGCTGGTGTCGACCTCTTCGGTCGCGGCGCTGCCGAAGCGGGCGCGGCGGGCTTCCTCGGGTTCGAAGATCTTGAGGTTTACCCGGGCGTTCGACTTGGCTCCGACGATGCGCAGGAGCGTGCGCATGGCCCGCGCGGTCTGGCCTTGGCGGCCGATGACGTACCCCATGTCCTCCTGATTGATGTGGAGGGTAATGAGCACGCCGCGTTCGTCCACCGTCCGTTCGGTTTTGACGTCCTCGGGATGGTTGACGATGGCCCTGGCCACGTATTCGACAAACTCCTGATCCTTCTCGATAGCCATAGTTTGTCTTGTATTTGGAAGTAACAAGTTGCCAGTTCTGTCGACCTTCCGTGCCTCCACGGACCAAATTGCCGCGAGCGCAGCCAGTCCTGGTTCGATGAAAAGAATAACAAAAACCCGCTTTTGATGTCAAATGCGGGCTCTTGTTCCGATTATGCGGCAGGCGCCGCTTCTTTCTTTTCGGCTGGTTTGGCTTCCGCGGCTGCTTTTTTGTGCGTGGGATGGGCTTTCGTTTTTTTGCCTTCGATGATTTTTTGTTCAACCAGCAGGTTCCAGACGGTGGGCGTCGGTTTGGCGCCCTTGGACATCCAGAAATTGATCCGGTCGGCCTTGAACTGGATCACTTTGGGCTTGGCCTGCGGATTGTAGACGCCGAGGTTTTCCAGGGATTTGCCCCAGGGATCGCGGCGCTTGTCCATGATGACCAGGCGGAAGGAGGGCTTTTTCTTCTTACCCACGCGGGTTAAGCGGATCGACAACATAGGTTCTAGGTGCGAGGTTCTAGTTTCTAGTTCGAGGTATTGGGGATCGCGGAGTGCGCCGCGATCCGAACCTGCCTGCCGGCAGGCAGGTGCAGCTGGTTGATAATAGATAAACGGCGGTTGGATGTCAACCAGATATAGGAACTTCTCGACTCCCCCGAACACTCGGGGTCGCTCGAAGAATATATTGTTCGAGCTTGTCGAGAACTACCGCTTGATATCCTCCAGCTTCACGGAGAGGAGCTGGCTGGTGCCGTCGTCGCGCATGGTCACCCCGTAGAGGGTGGAGGCGTGTTCCATGGTGTAGCGGTTGTGGGTGATGACGATGAACTGGGTTTGGGAGGAAAGCTCGCGGACGATTTGGGCAAAGCGGATGGAGTTGGATTCGTCCAACGCCGCGTCCACCTCGTCCAAGACCACGAACGGGCTGGGGTTCACCGCGATGATAGCCGAGATAAGGGCGATGGCTGAGAGCGACCGCTCGCCGCCGGAGAGCATGGCCAGCGACTTGATCCGCTTTCCTGGGGGAGAGGCGTGGATTTCGATTTCAAATTCCTCGGCGGCGAATTTTTCGGCGATGGACGGCGGTCGCTCCTCGGCTTTGGTTGGCTCCACCCCCTCTTCCAATTCTTCCTCCTCGCGTTTGTGAGTCGGGGCCACCCGCTTCCGTTCCAGTTTGGCCTGACCGCCGTTGAACAGAATTTTGAAATAGCGGCCGAAGGCCTCGTTGATGCGCTCAAAGGTTTCCGAGAACTGAATTTCGATCAGGCGGTTGAGTTCAACGATCACCGTCTCAAGATCGGTGATGGATTTTCGCAGATCATCAACCTGGGTGGTCAAGAAGGTCCAGCGCTCGTTGGTCTCGGTGTATTCCTTGATCACCTCCGGGTCGATGCCGCCGATCAGTTCCAGCTGGTATTTGAGTTTCTGGATCTTGGCCTGGATCTCCTCCTGCGGGAGCGGGCCTTTGGCAGTGGGAGACGGCGCCTCGCGGCTCTCGACCTCGTGTTTTACCCGCTCCAGCCGCTCCTTGAGTTCGGTCGCCATCTCATTTTCCAGCGCCTCGCGCCGCGTTTCCAGCCGGGCCAGTTCGATCCTGGCCTCCGAGAGTTCGCGATCCACCGCGTAGAGTTCCTCTTGTTTTCCCTGAAGCCGCCGCTGGGCCTCGAAGAAGGCGCCCTTGCGACCGGCTTCCTCTTTGCCGGCGGCCTCAATCCGCTTCTGGATGTCCGCGAGTTTTCCCGCGAGGTCTTTCATTTTCTCCGTGATGCCGGAGAGTTCGCGTTCTGTCTTGCTCGTATCCGTCTTCCCGGGCGCGGGACGCTCGAGGCGGTCGAGGAGATCACGAGTGCGTTTGGCGAGATCCTTAGTTTCATTCAGGATGCCGCGGACGTCGTCCATTGACGTTGCTTTTGTAAGCCGTTCGATCGTTTCATCCTGGAGCGCCGAGATTGCCTGAAGTTCTGAGATGATCCTGGAAATCGGAAGAGGAACAGCGACCGTGCCGCTCCGTGCGCGGTCAATTGCCCCGCGCGCCTCGAATTCCTTCTCGCGGAGCGCGCTCCGCTCCTCGACGAGTTTCTGGTACTCGAGCTGGAGTTTCAGGAACGCGTCCGAGCGCGTCTCCTCCTTTTCCAGTTTGGAAAATTCCGTTTCGATCGCCGCGGCTTCCGCCCTCTTCTTCGCGAGCCGCCCCTCGATCTCCCGCAATTTTTCACTTTGCACTTTGCATTTTGCATTACTCTCTTTCCACAGCGATCCGTAGTAGGCGTGCTGGAGGCCGTGCAGTTCCTCCTCGATGGTCCCGCGATCCTCGAGCCGTTTGGCCTGGCGGGAGAGCGAGCGCATTCTGGGCTCGATTTCGCGGATGAGTCCTTCGGCGGTGCGCAGGTTCTCCTCGGCGGACTCCAGCTTGCCCAAGGCCTGGTCTTTTTTGAGTTCAAGGGGCTTGACGCCCGACGCTTCCTCGAAAAATTCGCGCCGTTCTTCCGGGGAGAGCTGAAGGAGCTGTTCGATCATCCCTTGGCCGATCACCGAGTAGTGCCGCTCACCGAAGGAGGCGCGGGCCAGCAAGAGCTGGATGTCGGTGAGCCGCGTCTTCTGTTTGTTTACCAGATACTCGGATGTCCCGTCGCGGTAGAGGCGGCGGGTGATGAGGAGCTCGGGGTACTCAATATCCGCCTTGCGATCCTCGTTATTGAGCAGCATCGAAACCTCGGCGAACCCTGAACGGGCTCGCTTTTCAGATCCGGAAAAAATAACGTCCTCCGACTTTTTGCCGCGGAGGAGTTTCATGGACTGCTCGCCCAGCACCCAGCGGATGCCGTCGGCGACGTTGGACTTGCCCGAGCCGTTGGGGCCGACGATGGCCGTGATTCCTTTGGTTCCGGCTTTGGGCCCGAGGAATTCCAGCTCCGTGCGGTTGGCGAACGATTTGAATCCTTGGAGTTCAAGCTTTTGCAAATACATATCGCGAGTATTTTCCCACAGTGGACTACCTTTGACAATCAATCGTGTGGAAGATAGGATGGCCTACTTATGCATGTTTTTCATCAGGCCGACGCTGTTGCCCGCGCCTCGCGGCATCCGCTCCTCGTTTCTCATCGCAATCCTGACGGGGACACATTGGGCGGGATGCTGGCTTTTGGGGGGTATCTCGACGCCATTGGCAAGGAACACACGCGGTTTTGCGCCGACCGGCCGGGGCCGGGTTATGCCTTCCTGCCGGGGATCGAGCGGGTGATTTCGGATTTCGATGAGGCCCAGCGGCGGGAGCCGGATGCGGTTTTCGTCTTTGATGCCGGGGATTTGAAGCACGCGGTGATGGAGGAGTTCGTCCGGGCGCTTCCGACGAAGCCGTCCGTCGTCAATTTCGATCACCATGCCTCCAATACCCGCTACGGGGATGTGAACGTGCTCATTACTGACGCTGCCTCCACGACCGAGGTGGTCCATCGCTTTCTGTCCGGGATCGGCGCGCGGATCAATCGCGACATGGCCACCTGCATCTTGACCGGACTGTGCACCGACACCTCGAATTTTTCTAATCCGGCGACGAGCGCCTCGGCGCTCCGTCTCGGAGCAGAGCTTCTTGCCGCCGGCGGGAAGTTTTCAGATATCCAGCGGCATTTGGTGAAAAATAAATCCGTCGGGATTTTGCGTCTGTGGGGGATCGCGCTTGAGCGGCTTCGTTATAACAACACCCACCAGATGGCAACGACGGCATTGACCATTAAAGATTTTGAAGATTGCGGCGTGGATGAGGAGTCCACCGAGGGGATTTCCAATTTCTTGGCCGCGGTGCTCGATGCGCCGACCATCATGGTACTCCGCGAGGCGCCGGGCGGGTTGGTCCGCGGGTCGCTCCGGACAGTGGAGGAGCGAGATGTTTCAAAGCTGGCGGTCGCTCTGGGTGGCGGCGGGCACAAGAAGGCGGCGGGGTTCACGGTGCGCGGCCGGCTCGCGGAGGTTGACGGAACGTGGAAAATCATCTAATCTCGCGGCAAAGGAGGGAGCAAGATGAACGAGGCCTCGGGAATGGTCGTCTTTGGACCGAGGGAACTGGTGGAATTTCTGGTGAAAGAATACGATCTTCGGAAGCCGACGGATGAAAAGGACATCCTGGAGGCGGCCAAGAGAACGCCGAAGGTCGATGAGATATTCGCCATCGTCGCCTTCGCCGTGCATCTCAACATGAGATGCACGGACATCAACGCGGCCTTCGAAGCTCTCGGATAGATCTGACGGATCTTGTCGGGGGCTTGTTTTTTATCCGGAAAAGCAGTAGTCTGTAGTCCGTAGTCAGTAAGCGACCTTATGACCAACCCCTACGAAACCTGCCTTGCCGGCAGGCAGGTCCGATCCGAAGCCCCGCGGGGGAACTATCTCATCCCGACCGTGATCGAGAAGTCCACCTACGGCGAGCGGGCCTACGACATATACTCGCGACTGCTCAAGGATCGCATCATTTTTTTGGGCGATTCGATTGATGACGGAATCGCCAATACGGTGGTCGCCCAGCTTCTTTTTCTGGAGAGCCAAGACAAGACCAAAGACATCAAACTATACATCAATTCCCCGGGCGGTTCAGTGACTTCGGGTCTGGCCATCTACGACACCATGCAGTACATCAAGCCCGACGTGCAGACCATTTGCATCGGCATGGCGGCCTCCATGGCGGCCATCCTGCTGGCTGCCGGCGCTAAGGGGAAACGGTTTGTTCTTCCCAACTCCGAGGTCATGATCCACCAGATCATGGGCGGCACCGAGGGGCAGGCCGCGGACATCAAAATCCGCGCTGAACGGATCCTCAAACTCAAGGATCGGCTGAACAAACTCATTGCCAAACACACCGGACAGCAGTTCTCTAAGGTGGAGAAGGATACGGATCGCGATTACTTCATGGATCCGAAAGAAGCGGTCGGGTACGGATTGGCGGATAAGATTATTGAGGCAGCGTAACCCCTCATCCTTCCAACTGTAGAAACAAAGGGCCCCGCCCATGAGGCGGGGTTTTTGTCCTAATTTGTACAGCTACTTGACAGGTTTTTTAAGGTCATGTAGGATGGCGAGTTATTTCGAATCCGCCCGTTGGCAGACAGGTCGGACGGTGCAGACCTCAAGTTCGCGCTCACGACAAGCATGGGGCCTCGCTTAAGGGCAGCTCGGGTCTCCGGACTCGACTTCTCCTCTTGTGAGTCTTCTTGAGCGCGAACTTGAGGTCTGGTACCTAAGGCTTCAGTCATAAACAAATCACCCCGCGTTTTTGCGGGGTGGTTTGTTTTTGGATTATTGTGCCGGCACGTTGGCGTTCGCGGTGACGCCTGTATCCACAGCGACTGGATTGCTGTCAGGAGTTGGCGGTATTTGGTCCGGCGGCACGCCTACCAGACACACCTGGGCCAGGGCCCTATAGTGAGAGGTGTAGACGGTTTCCTTTTTGCTTCCGTCGGGCAGCTCCACGGTGTAGGTGAAGCTCGCGTCCGCGCCCGGGTGGGGGACGTCGCATTTGCGCTCGCCGGGCGGCAGGTCGGTGGTCGGCGTCTCCTTGGGATCGGGCGCTTTGATCCAACGGAGCACCACGGGCTTTGAATACGACCCGACTCGGCCATCAGAAGTGCCCCAGAGCGTAAAGGCCAAATCCCCGGTCGTCTCGTTCATCTCGGTGGTGATGAGGAGATGCGCGCCGGTGTCGTTGACGAATTTGAAATCCGGACTGGGTTCATAGATGGTGGCATCGGTGCCCGGGTTGCCATTCTTGTCGTTGTAGTAGCGCACCACCAGCGAATGGTTCTGCCGCTCGGTGATGGACATGCCGGCGTTCATGGCCATGCGGAAAGTCGTGGTGCCGATCTGGCACAGACCGCCGCCAAGTTCGGGGATGATTTTATCACCCTTGATGACCAGCTCCGGCAAGTAACCGCCTTCGACAGTGAACGGCTTTAGGGCGTTCAGGAGCGAAAATTCTTCTCCGGGTTTGATCAGGATGCCGTTAAGTTTGGTCATCCCGTTCCTGATATTCTTGACGCGATTCCTGGGACTGCCGGAGAAATTGGAGCGGCCCACGCCCAGGATTTCCTTGATGCCCAGATCATTGACGTCGCCGGTGGCCACATTCGGTTCGGTTTTTTCCGTGACCAGTTCCACTTTTCCGCCACCCCGCATGATCCAGGTCTCCTCTAAGGCCCGACGCGTTGCCTCTCGATCGATGCGCAGGCCCTGGCGGCTGCCCTGGAACTCGACGACCTTTCCGTTCTGGATTTTGAACTTGGCGTCGCGCGGCAGAACCTCGACCTCTTTGGCGATGGGATCAAGGAAAGCGTCTATCTTAGTCCGGTCGAAGGCCAGGCGCGCCCGCCCGTCCGATTCCTCGACGGTCACCCAGAGGGATAGTTCTTCGTTTTTCACCGTCCATTCATTTCGGCCCACGGCGACGGTGGTCGTTGCCGCGGTTCTGACGAAACGCTCGGCTTCGGGGATAAGGGCCGCGGCCTCGGATCGGGTAATGTTTGGTTCGACGGGTGTCAAGGCGATGGCGATGGGAGCGAGGGATCCTCTCTTGATCTGTTCGGTTAGGGCATTGACGGCCGCTTCGTAGAACAGGGTCCGCCCCGGTCGGGGATCAGTGGCGGTGTAGCGCAGGCCCTCCTCGCCGGCGGTCGCCGACAATCCCGCCTCTTTCACCGGAGTTTCCAGATCTCCGAATTCGTTTTTGAGGAACAGCAGGAGCGCTTCCTTGTTCACTTGATATTGAGGTGTCACCGGGATTTTGCGGGAGACAAAGGTCGCGGTCATTTCCAGCCAGCTCTCCAGAGAATTTTTTCGCCGCCCAAAAGCCAGGCCGCGCTCCACCATGCCGGCGATATCATACTTGACCAGCTCGACCGATAGGTCCGGATCGTTGGGTGAGATGGTAGTGGGAGAGAGGGTGGTCATTTGGCCGTCGGCGGAGAAAATAATGCCGCGGCCAAGAATTTCATCGGCGCGTTTTTGGACGGCGGCACGGGCTTCCTCCGGAGTGAGGCCGCCGATCGGGATTTCAAGAATGGTTACACCCGGAAGAATTTTATTTTGGAATTTCGCCGCTCTGGCGGCCACGGCGCCGACAAGCGTCCCGGCCAGAATGACAAAAATCCCGGCACCGACAAGCGCGGCCCGGGGGATGTTGGGAAGATTCAGCCGGAGTTCTTTGGGATCCATATCTATTCTTTTATAATTTGCACTGGTATTGATCCGTTGAGTTTGGATTTTTGGAGCCGGATGATCATGATGCCGGAGCGGAAGGTTGCTTCGACCGTGTCGGGATTGACCGTTTCGGGAAGGATGATCATTCGAGAAAACTTGCCCCAATGACATTCGCGGCAGAGGTAGCGGCCTTTTTCATCTATGGCCGGTTTCCGTTCGCCGCGGACGGTGAGCACATCATGGTGCAGGGAAATGGCAAGATCCTCGGGTTTGACCCCGGCAATGGGCGCGGTGACGATGATTTCGCCGGCGGTTTCCAGCACGTCCAAGGCCAGCTGGCCCTCGTCGGCCGAGGGTAGGGGGTCGGTTTCGGCGGCGCGCACCTGAAACCGGTAAGGCGCGTCCTGGGGAGTGAGCCAAGGGAAGGATTCCATATGGAAATAGTATAACCAAAAAATCCTCGCAAGGCGAGGAGTTGGCGATTGACAGAGGCGCGAATTTTTTTGTATCATTCTGCCACTATGCCGCCATCGTCTAGCCCGGCCTAGGACACCGCCCCTTCAAGGCGGGAACACGGGTTCGAATCCCGTTGGCGGTAAATAAAACTTCTCAACTCTATTGGGAAGTTTTATTTTTGGTTGAGGGGATTCGAACAGGGAAGGGTCGGGAACGGTTCAATAATAATCACCAGTGAAAGTTGGAATCTGGCTGTGTTCTGATCGGTTGATGTTTAAAGTTGCTGGCACTTCGTGGCAGGTTCGGCAACGGGCCTCGTATAATTCGTCCCCGCCCACGACGATGCGCGGTGAGTCGTAGGGTGCAGGGTCCCCAGCAATTAGCCGCTGGGTGCGGATGGCCGGCTCTCCACAGCGGACACAGATCGCCGTAAGTTTGGTGACGCTGTCCGCCTCGGCCATCAGCCAGGCCACCTGGTCGAATGGTTCCCCTCGGAAATCGGTGTCCAGCCCAGCCGCAATTACCCTAATGCTCCGTGAGACCAAGTCTCGGATAAGCGGTCTCAAGGTGGAGTCAAAAAATTGGACTTCGTCAAAAGCAACAACATGGACTCCGTTTATGTACGCCAGCGCTTCCGATGGCGATTGCAGGGCCACTGCATCATGAAGTTTGCCGTCGCGTGAAGCGATGCGGCCCTGATCGTTTCTGATGTCCATGGCCGGTTTGAAAACCGCGATTGTCTGATCGGCAATGTTCGCCCGCTTGAGTCGGCGTATCAGCTCTTCACTTTTGCCGGAAGACATGCAGCCGACAATGACTTCCAGAGTGCCCTTGTTCATAATGTTTGAATCAGTGACATTATTTTGTTTGATTGATAGTATCAAAATACTGATTTCAATTCCATGAAGATCCTCGGAATCGAAACATCATGCGATGAGACGGCGGTGGCGATTGTTGAGGGGCGCGGCGAGAATGTCCGCGTGATTCGGGACGCCGTGGCCTCGCAAATAAAGATCCACGCCAAGTATGGGGGCGTGGTGCCGGAAGTGGC
>MGDZ01000001.1 GCA_001791115.1 Candidatus Uhrbacteria bacterium RIFCSPHIGHO2_02_FULL_57_19 | reverse complement strand
GGCCGTGGCCAGGTAGATCCGTCCCTCCCGGCGATCGAAAGCCACCATCTGATGCTTGACCGCCAGGTTCTGGGGAATGATGTTCAAAATGTCCCCGGGAATCAGCCGGTTTTCCAGGTCCTCGAAAGGCAGACCGTAATGCTCGGCCGCCGCCCGGTAGAGATCGGCTTCTTTTACCCCCTTGACTGAAATCAGATACTCTTCGAGCGGCAGCTTTTCTTCTCGCGCCTGCCGTTTGGCTTCCTTAATCTCCTCCTCCGCGAGGAGTTTTTTGGAAATCAGGATGGTTTCTAAATCTTTTGGCGGCAGCATAAACCAAAAATATCTTATCCTCTCTTCTGGACTTCCTCTGACTCCAAAAGAGGCAAAAATACCGTTACCTTTGTCCCGCCTTCCGGCCCGGAGACCACTTCCACCGCCCCGCCGTGCATTTCGGCGAAGTGTTTGACGATGTACATTCCCAGTCCGGTTCCGTCAGCCACGGTTTTGATGGCCTCCTTTCCGCGGAAAAACTTCTCAAAAACTTTCTCCAGCTCCCCTTTGGGTATTCCGATCCCGGTGTCAGCTACTTCCAACGCCAGAAAACGTCGCCCTTCGCGCTCGACCGGAAGGATGTGCGCTTCCACTTTGCCCTCTGGGGTGAAATTGACGGCGTTAGTCAGGATTATCTCCACCACCTCGGAAATTTTCTGAGAATCAAAATTTTGCTGTACCAAGGTGTCGTCTGACCGATCGAAAGTCAAAACTAGTCCCTTGGCCTGGGCTTCCTTTTTTATCTTCTCTACTTGCTCCTGGACGATTTCCCAAAGGAATGCCGGCCGCAAATCGAGCTTGGCTGAATCAGTGTCAATGGCCAGGGTGTGGAAAATCTTGTTCAAGGCGCCGATCAGAAATTTGGCCTTCTGATCTACGATGGCCAGGGCCTCGGCCCGTTCCTCGGCAGACATGGTCTCGCCGCCGTCCTCTAGACTGTTCACCGTCCAGCGGATGGCCGAGAGCGGGGTACGGAACTGGTGGGAGACCACTCCGATAAAGCTCGATCGGGCGGCGTCCACGGACTGGAGTTTGACATTGGCCTCTTTCAGTTCTCCGACGGTCTTAATCAGTTCCTTGGTCTGGGCTTGGAGACGGTCATTGGCCGAGGATAGATCCTGAGCGCCGCGATCAACCAGTCTCTCGAGCTGGCTCAATCGTTCGGCGCGTTCCGGCAGAAGCAAACCGGCCGGCATGACTGAGAGCAGATAGCGGGTGGCCGGAAGATAGGGATATAGCCAGGCGGCCGTCCGGTAAGCGTTCTCGATTACGGCGACGGCACGACGACCGAGAACTGGCGGCAAACGCCTGTACAGAACTGAAAAAAATCCTCCGGCTTCATCCAAAATCGTCGAGGAAGTCAAAGCGCGAAGGGCCTGCCAGTCAATGGTTCCTGCCGCTTCCTGGAGCGATCGTGATCCGAGCACCGGCCGTAAGGCATCGGTGGCGGCGGAGATCGCCGTCCGGACCACGACCAAAGTCTGCTCGGACTCGGACAAGGTCAAAACCAGCACTCCGCCCGGCTCCCTGCCGGAAAACGTTTCTTGGAGCCGCCCGGAAACAGCGGTTCGGTCCAAATTCTTCCGGATGTCGGTCAACTCCCGGACAATGTCCTCGAAAATCGAGGCCAGGACGTTTTCCCTGGCTCGCAAATCGTCGGTGGGGGCCTTTTCAATCCTCTCTTGAAACAGCCGAACCATGCTGTCTCCTTCTCCCAGCAATCCTAAAGCCGCCTCGAGAACCTCCTCCGAGGCGGTCGCCTGGCGGCGATTACTTTCCCTTTTCATGAGCTTCGCCGGTCAGAATTTTTTTGTACATTGATGGCCCACGGCGAGCCGGCGGCAGAAAACGCCGCACGGCCAGAAGCATCAGGACGGCCGCGGCCGCCAGAAAGACGACCGAGAGCCCGTCCAGAATCCGGGAGATCTCGGCGGTTTTTTGAAAATTGTAAATCGGACCGAGAAAAGCCGCTCCCCGCTCCCCCAATCCGGCCAGGGCCGAGAGAGCGACGAAGAGCCAGGCCCAACCGGCCAATCCGCCGAAAAGCTCGACGGCCGCGGCCAAAGCCAGGGCAACGGTCACGGCCAAGAGAGCCATGCCGCCGATAATCAGCAGCACCTGTGGAGTGAGAAAATCAGTCATACTGATGTCATCATCTTACCATATTAGACATGAAGATGGACCACGCCCTCTTTTTTGAGAAGACGATGGCTGGCGAAGAAAGCCACGCCAACCAGGGCCAGGGTGATGACCGTGGGTATCCACTCCGGAAGCTCGATACCAAAGGCCTCGACCATCATAAAAACGCCCAAAAATCCAATTGAGGTCATGGCTCCGTTTTTTAGCCACTTGTAGCGGGCCACCCGGTCAATGCCCCGAATGGTCAGGTCGCGGACCACCAAGGCGCCGATGCCATTGCCGATAAGGATCAGCATGACATTGGTGGTGAAAGCGAAAGCGCCCAGCACTCCATCGAAGGAAAAGGTGGTGTCCAGGATCTCCAGGTACATCAATTTGGAGATGTCCGAAAGATGCGCGCCGTGGAGCTCGTGCTCCTTCTTCTCGGCCTGCTCTTTAAACCCGTAGAGGATGAAAAATACAGCGTTGCCAATGGCCGCCGAGAGCATCATCAGTGGGCTGGCCCGGGAAAGATACAACAGGACCACCAGCAATACCGCGGTGAATCCGAAAAACCAGATGCCGTAGTGCGGCTTGATGAGTTTGTCCGGAATAAAAAACGGCTCCTTCTTCTCCAAAAACAGCCAGTGGAGATAGAGCAGAGCGAGAAAAATGCCCCCGCCCATGAGAATAATGAATTTCTTCTCCTCGATGATATGTCCTATCTCCGCGTCCCCGCCGAAAGTGGCCCGCAGTGCCTCGACAAACGACAGTTCCGAGGCCGAGAGCCAAACGATTAAAAAAGGCAAAACCCCGCGGATGACCACTACCGCGGTGAGGATCCCCCAAATCAAAAACCACCTCCTGGCCCGCGCCGAAACCGTGCGCAGCACGTGGGCGTTGACGATGGCGTTGTCAATGGAATTGACAATCTCAAAGACCACCAATCCCAAGAGGACGACAATCGTTCCAAGCATGGCACTAATGATACCACAAACCGCCCCGTTTGGCGGGGCGGTTTCTCCAGAAACTACATCTTCTTCATCTCACCCATGGCGCCGCACCCCTTGCACTTGCCGGTCAGCAAGAACGAGAGGGCCGCCAGCCCGACCAGTATGTAGACCGCCCGCTCCAGAAGCGGCACCGTTCCGAACACGGTGTTCACCAAGTTAAAGTTGAGGACCCCGACCAGGCCCCAATTGATGCCGCCAACCCACAAGAGCCACCAGGCCGCCTTGTGCATCGGGCACATTTTCATTCCTCCCATCATAAAAAATGGATTAATAATGAGACTGACGCGATTGTATCACTTCCTCCGCCCTTTCTCCAACTCGGCCAGTTTGGCCTTGAGACCGTCCATCTCCTCTTTGAGCTCGACCATCTTCATTTCCCGTCCGACCAAAGCGCTATTCATCTTTATTAAATCTTCGTTTTTCTGACGCAGATCCTCCTGCGCTAGCTTGACGTCGGTCACGTCATAAGCAAAACCAGCCGCGCCTGCCACCGCACCCACATCCCGAATCGGTTCAATGTGGATTTTGAAATTCCGCCCCTTATAAACATGCTCATAATCAACCGACTTTCCGGAAAGCGCGGCTTGATGCATCTCAAGGGGTAGCCGATCCACGCCTTGGACATCAAGATATTTCCGAAGATTCTGACCAATCATCTTTTTAGGATCCAAACCCAAATCCTTGGTGGCCATGCCCATTGAGCGGGTGATAATGAAATTACTGTCAATGGCCCAGAAGACGCAGGGAACCCGTTCAACGATAAGCCGCATCCAGCTTTGTTCCCGCTTCAGTTCTTCCTCAACCGCCGCCCTACGGCTCAAGTCCGAGGTGAAAACGAAAACACGGGAGAGTTTATCCTCGTGTCGGGGAACGACCCAAAGAATAAGATCGATGCGAATCAGCCGGCCTTGGAGGGTTTTGTTTTCGGCCTCGGATTGGAATTTTTTCTTGCCTTGGGCCAAGGCGATTAATTCTTCGCGAAAAACATCGTAGGACTGGGGCGTGAAAATTTGCGGCAAGTTTTTGAACAGTTGTTCTTTGCTTTTGGCTCCGTAAAGCTTTTGAGCGGCCTTGTTGACGTCAATAATCTTGATCAAGGCGGAACAACGGGCTACTGCTTGGGGATGGCTCTTGAAGTAATCCCTGAAATCTTTGACGCCTTTCCGCTTCAGGCCGTCAAGAAACTTTTTTACCTCGGAAAAATCCTCCTCCCAGATGGGTATGGGAGAGGAATCAAACAAAATCCGGCGAAGTTCCGGCTGTTGGTCGCATCCCACGCAAATTTTTTCGACCTCCGCCTTGATCGGACCAATGGCCATAATTCAAGTTTATCACGCACTGGGTATCTTGAACCAGAAGGTGCTCCCCTTTCCTTCCGTGCTTTCAAAGCCCATCTTGCCGCCGTGCTGTTCGACGTAGTACTTAGCGATGGACAGCCCCAGTCCCGAAGCGTCGGGCTTCATGGTCGAGGCGTTGGAGGCGCGAAAAAACCTGGTGAAGATGCGCCGCTGTTCGGCTTTGGGAATGCCGATGCCGGTATCGCTGATCTCGAAACGGACGTTTTCCTTGTCCATGGAAAAACTAATCCCAATTCTTCCCCCTTCGGACGTGTAACTCACGGCATTGTCCAAAAGCGCCCCGAAAACCTGTCGAATCTTTTCGGTGTCAATCTCGATTTCCGGAAGCGGAGTTTTTGAAGGAGTAAATTTGCAAATCAGGTTTTTGGTTTTAACGCGCGCCGTAAAACCGGCAACCGCGGACGACCACAAACTTTCCAGGGATATCAGCTCTTTCTCCAGAATCGCCCGCCCCTCCTCGATGTCCGTGGCGGTGAGCAAATCGTGGATGCGCCTGATCACTTCCACGTCGGCGTCATGAGTCAGACGG
This sequence comes from Candidatus Uhrbacteria bacterium RIFCSPHIGHO2_02_FULL_57_19, assembly GCA_001791115.1. Lineage (GTDB taxonomy): Bacteria > Patescibacteriota > Patescibacteriia > 2-12-FULL-57-11 > 2-12-FULL-57-11 > 2-12-FULL-57-11. The sequence goes on along the minus strand of MGDZ01000001.1, from coordinate 7,225 downwards.
ACAAACTCCTTTTGCTCGGGTCGCAGCCGTCCCATCTCCTCGCCGAGCAGGGCCTCCAGATTCCAGCGAATGGCATTTAGCGGCGTACGCAGCTGGTGGGAGATGATCTGGATGAATTTGACACGAAGTTCGTTCAGGTCTTTGACCTTGGCTTCCGAAGTTTTGCGATCAGAAACATCCAGCGAATAAGCCAGAATTTGCTTAACCTTTCCATCATCCCCGTTTATCGGAACAAAAAAGGACAGACACCACTCGCGTTTGGAACCGCTCGGCGTGTGCTTGATTTCGATTTGCCCGAATTCGCCGGCCAGGGCTCTCTTAATCCGTTCTTTCGCTTTGGGACGAAATTTTGAGTCGATGCTCTCCAGCCAGTCCCACCGTTCCAGTTCGGCGTCATCTTTTATAAAATGTTCCTCGCGCCCCGTTCGGTTCATCAGAATTACTTTTCCCTGACGATCGATGATTTTGACGCACAGGGGCGCGGTCTCAAAAAGCTGGCGGTACTGTTCTTTGGTTTCTTCCAGATTTTTGGTCCTGGTCCTGACCTTCTCCTCCAAGCCCTGGCGCATTTCCTTGAGGTCGCCGGCCATGACCGAGAAATCGCGCACCAAGTCCCCGACCTCGTCTTTGGATGCCGCCGGCAGGGCTGTTTCAAATTTCCCCTGGCTGATCTCTCTCGTCCGCCGGCCGAGTTCGACTATCGGCGAAAGAACTGTCCGTCGGGAATACAGAATTATGAACAAAACGCCAAGGGCGATCATAACGTCGACGATCAGCGTTGTCGCCAGAAACGAACGATAAGCGTCGTCCACAAGCTCGGTGGTGAGACCGGTGTGCAACGAGTATCTTCCGTCGAGGAGCCGGTGGTCCGCGTCAAAAAATTTGCGGCCAACCATAACGACGAATCCTTCCTGGTGCTCTAAGAAGACCCCTCCGTTCTCTAAAGAATTTTCGGCTATAACATCCGCGAACCGGTCGGCGGAAGGACCAGCTTTGATCACCACCCTCCGGTCGGCGTCGGAAACCACCAGATAGGCCAGTTCCGGAACCGACCCAGCAATGGAAGAGAGGGCGATCCCCGCGGTGAGCCGGTCTTCGTTTAGCAGTGCCTCGGAAATCGAATGGACGACCAGCTGTTCGAGAAGCCGGCTGCGATTGTCGAAGTCGTGCCTGACCAGCCCGCTTACATAAAAGTTGCCGGCGACCGAAAAGGTGGCGACCAGGACAAGGCCGAAGGCGGCGGAGGCAAAGGTGATTTTTTGGCCGAGACGCATTTGTTCAGAAGGTTATTTTGAGTCCCTTGTCCCTTAAAAGAGAAACTACCGAGGCCAGGCCGTCGTACCAATCAGCAGGAGGGACGTTGAAACGATCAATGCGCATCCCGTCGAGGATCACCGCGCCTTGGGGGTCGTCGCGCATTCCGAGAAACACTTTCCTTATCCCTGCGACCAGCGCCGGATCCTGGCCAGGACCGGCGACGATCGGCGGAATTCCGAACCACGGCGAACGCTCGATCACTTTGGTTCTGGCAATGATGTCGGGATTGGCCGCCGACAGATTATCCCAAATCAATCCGTCCACGGCTGCTCCATCTACCAGCCCGTAAGCCACGGCCGAGATGGATTTATCCGCGGAGTGAGTATAAAGCACCTTGCTCCAGAATTTTTCCGGAGAGTCCCCTAACTGCAGGGCCCGTTGACTGGGATAAAACGCCCCGGAAAAGGACAGGGGGTCGGTAAAAGCGAAGGACTTGCCCCGCAAATCTTCGAGGGATGCCGCGGAGCTGTCTGCCGGGACGATGATGTAGGAGCGGTACTCCGCCCGGCCGTACATCTCCGGAGCGGCAATAACCTCGACCGGAACCTTCTCGCGCAGTAGGACGTAAGATCCGGAGCAAATGAAACCGATGTCCGCCCCTCCCTCTTCGATCAGTTTCATGGCTTCCGCGTAGCTCGAGCGGGTGAGCAGGGTAATCCGCCGCTCCAGGCGCTCTCCCAGATATTTTAGAAGATCGTTGTAGTAAACCGCCCCGGCTGACGGCGAATACCTGGAGGCGATGATCACCCGCAGTTCCGGCCGCCCGTCGGCCTTTGGCGCCGCGGGCGGAGGCGCGACATCAACCGCCGCCGCTTCCAAAAGAACGCTTCTTTGAAAGAAGAATGAACTGCCGTAAGAAATTAAAAAAGTCAAACCGACAAAAATTAAACCGACGCCCAGCCATCCAGCCAAACCGATAATTTTTCTATTATCTTTCATAATATATTTCGGAGGTTGGACCTCCGAAATGAATCCGCGAGCATTTCGCGAATGGTGTGGTAATCCCGGGCCGCCCATTCAGAAATAAATCGCTTGTAGTCCTCCGAGCCCTTAAAAAGGCCATCTATCCCGGAACGATTCAAGACGGACGGGAAATTTTTCTTTCCGATCCAGTCCTGGTAACTAGACCAGCGAAATTCCTCTAAAAACTTCTGAACGCTCCCCCAGTCCCTGATCCCCTGCTCTTTCCAATTTGGATCGACCAAATCGATCGAGTTCAGATGTATGTATCGCGAAATGTGAAGGAGGTATCCTTGAGTATCAATGTGCTTCGCCCGGAATTTGCCCTGGAAAACATGGCCGCTCCGTTCATACTTCTGGTTCATATACATAGTGAAGCCGGTCCCTAGTTTTTTCATAAAAAAACTGACGCCATTGTCGATGCGCTGCTGCAGCAACAAATGGAAGTGGTTCGGCATAAGGCACCAGGCGAGAATCGCGACCACGGGCTCCCGCCGCAATCTCGGAGGTCCAACCTCCGAAATGCGGGCCTTTACCCGTGCATCCAGCGCTGGATGCACGTCGTTGAATTCATAAAGGTCGTGAACGAAACGTGCGTAGTCCGACTCGTCCAAAAAAATCGGCAGCCGCGCCACCCCGCGGTTATAGATGTGATAAAAATTTCCATCGACGAAAGACACCTCACGCATATGTTCTTCGGAGGTCCAACCTCCGAAGTTTAGATGCTTACAGAGTGTAAGCGGAGGAGCTTATGCCCCGCCACCGGCGGGGCAGTGGAATCAGGGTTTTGCAGAGGTCTCTGATGTTTAGCGAAACCACTCTTTCCCGCTCTTTGGCCAGCCAAGGAGAAAGAGCAAAGCCAAGGGAGCGCCCCAATTGGCCCAGCGCTCGATGAAATCCCAGACTGGAAAACCGACCAAAGGACGGACAAGCGCGGTCCAGGCGCCCCAAAACGCGGCCCAGAGAAGCACAGCGCGGATCGGCCGAATCAGAACAATCAAGGCAACTATTAGATCAAACAGACCGATTAGAAATATCAGCTGACCGGCCAAGGCGGCTTCGACGCCTGTAAGTTGTTGGACCCAGCTAATCCAATCTTTTTTGCCTTGCAGGGCGAAAACTCCGTGTCCGACAAACTCCCCGGCCACGGCAATGCGCAGCGCCCACTGCGCCTTTTTGGACGCGTCCATACGAAAATAAAAAAAATAAGTTTTCTTATAGATCTTTTGGAATACTATCACTTTCCGGCCAACCACGCATCCCAAGCCGGCTTGGGTCCAGCCGCGTCGAAAAGCCCCATGCTGTTGAAGGGCTGAATGGTCTCTTGGTCGTAAAGGAAGCTCCAGACGGCCATTTCCGGTTTCAGTTCCTTAGTCAGCTCAAAAAATCTGCGGACAAACTCGGCCTGCTCGGCTCCGCTCGACTCCCAACCAACGGGCGCGGCCACGCTATGCCAGCCGATCTCGGTGAAAACAATCGGTTTATTGATACGCGATTTGATTTCCGAGTAGTAATCCGCGGGAATCTCGGCCGGGCTTTTGTAGATCAGTCCGGGATAAGTGGTGAAAGCCAGGAAATCCGCCTTAGGGAACTTGTCAACGAGCTCCCAGTTTGATTTTGACGGGTCATTCTTGCCGCCAAAAAGCCCGCCGAGGAGCCCCTTCATTCTTTCCAGCTGAAAGACGGTAAAGACCTTGGTCCCGGGGGAGGCGGCTTTGACCGCGTCGTAAACCTCGTCGAACAGCCGGACAAAGGCCTCGAAATCGGCCGGGGATTTTTCGTAGAGCATGTTGACCTCGATGCCCAACCCGAGATAGGGCGGCTTGTTTTTTTGGACAAAGGCGACAGCACCTGACTTGTAATTTTTTTTGTTTTCCTCGTTAAGCGGACGGAGAAGCTTGCCGGACGACTGAGTAAAAAACTGAGCAATGATCATCGGGACATAGCCCTTGGTTTTGGCCAGTCCGGCGGTCACCGTCGGGCCGCCGCCGGAAAGGTTAGAAAGCTCATTCCAGTCGCCGGACCAGGAGACGATCTCTCCCGCCTGCTTGGCTTTGTCGAAAAAATCGTTGAAATCAGCGGCCTCAAAACTCCTGGGCGTCAAAGTTACGCCCTTAAGAATTCCTCCGGGCGTCGAAGAAGTTATCCCCCCGGGCCTCTCACAACCCGCGCCAAGAACAAGACCGCCGGCAAGTATCAATCCCAGAGATAGGATAAGACGTTTCATAAAACAGCCCGGCGCCGACCCATGCAATAATTGTACGAATCCCCCCTGTCTTTATGTGTCACTTCTCGCCGTCTTTGAGTTTCAGAGCCGCGGAATTGATGCAGAACCGCTTCCCGGTCGGCTTCGGTCCGTCCTCGAAGAGGTGGCCCAGGTGCCCGCCGCATTTCTTGCAGACCACCTCGGTCCGGACCATCCCATTGGAGGTGTCTGGCCGGAGTTCCACGGCATCCGGATCCGCTGCCTGCCAGAAGCTCGGCCAGCCGGAAGCGGAGTCGTATTTCGTCTCCGAGCTGAAGAGTTCCTGCCCGCACGCGGCACACGCATACATCCCTTTTCCTTTTTCGTGAACGTATTTCCCCGAAAACGGCGGCTCCGTCCCCTTCTTCCGCAAAACCTCAAACTGCTCGGGGGTGAGCTCCTTCTTCCACTCCTCGTCGGTTTTCTGCATCTTCTCTTCGGTCATACTATATTCGGCATGTGCTCATTCCCCGTTTCTCCAGATACTGCTGATGGTATTCCTCCGCTGTGTAAAACGGACCGGCGGGCACGATGTCGGTGACGATCTTCCTTGTATGCTTCCCGGATTTCTCGAGCGCGGCTTTTGATTTCCGAGCCGCCGCCTCTTGCTCCGGCGTGTGAAAAAAAATCGCGGAGCGGTACTGCTCTCCCACATCCGGACCCTGGCGGTTCAAGATCGTCGGATCATGGGTATTCCAGAACGCCTCGAGAAGTTTCTCGTAGGATATCACTTTGGGATCGTACGTCGCCCGGACTGACTCCGCGTGACCCGTGGTTCCGGAGCACACCTGTTCGTAGGTCGGATGTTCCGTCGTGCCGCCGGCGTATCCGACGACGGTCTCTTTGACCCCCGCAAGATGCCGGAACGCCTCCTCAACACCCCAGAAACAGCCGGCGGCAAACGTAGCTTTCTCAAGACTAGTTTTCTGTTGAGCCATGCGCGTTCAGTGTACCCGTTTTTCGGACAATTCGACAGCCCGACCTTGTCATCATGAAAAGAACCGCATCCCGAGGGAGGGTTCGTGAAGAAGGTGTGAATCGTGATACCATCCATGGCATGCCAAACACGTCCAAGGGAGGCACCGCATCGTTCTACGGTCTGGGGATCGCGCCGAGTCTGCTTGATATTCTGCAGAAAAGCAGATTCACTATCCCGACACCGATTCAGAGTAAAGCGATTCCAGTGGCCATCCAGGGAAAAGATCTGGTGGGGATCGCTCAGACTGGAACTGGAAAAACACTGGCCTTTGCCGTTCCCCTGATCCAGCGCCTCGAGGCCATCAAAGGCCGGGGGCTCATTCTCCTCCCCACCCGCGAGCTGGCGCTCCAGGTGGACGAGGTGCTAGTTCGGGTCGGGAGGCCGCTCGGACTCCGGACCGTGGTGGTCATCGGCGGCGCGTCCATGGGTAATCAAGTCGCGGCGCTCCGACGAAATCCCCACGTCATCGTCGCCACTCCTGGGCGCCTCATTGATCACCTCGACCAGAGGACGCTCTCGCTCCAGGATGTCCGAATCCTTGTGTTGGACGAAGCCGATCGGATGTTCGACATGGGCTTCGCGCCGCAGATCAGAAAAATACTTGCGCGCTTGCCCCGCGACCGGCAGACCATGCTTTTCTCGGCGACCATGCCGCCCGAGATCTCCAAGCTTGCCGCCGAGTATCTGCGTCTCCCTTTCCGCATCGAGGTCGCGCCATCCGGAACCGCGGCCGAACGCGTCGACCACGAGGTTTTCGTTGTCGGAAAAAACGACAAGCCCCGGCTCCTGGAAAAAATTTTGGAGGAATACAAGGGAACCGTGCTGGTCTTCAGCCGCACGAAACACGGCGCGAAGAAACTCACGCGCGCGGTATCAGTGATGGGGCACCGAGCGGCCGAGATCCACTCCAACCGCTCGCTGGCCCAGCGCAAAGAGGCTCTGGCCGGGTTCAAGTCCGGCAAATATCGCGTGCTCGTTGCTACCGACATCGCCGCCCGCGGAATTGATGTGACCGGCATCGAACTGGTAGTCAACTACGACCTGCCGGACCGGGCCGAGGACTACGTGCACCGCATCGGCCGCACCGGCCGGGCTGGCCGAGCCGGAAAGGCCATCTCCTTTGCAACACCAGATCAACAGAGGGATATCCGCGACATCGAAAGACTGGTGCGCATGCAACTCCGCCGCGCGCCGCTCCCCGGATTGCCGCCGGCACGGGCCCTGCCTCCGCGCGAGTTCGGCGGCCCCCGGCGCGAAGGCCGCGGGGGCGGATACGGCGGACCTTCGCGCGGAGGCGGACGACCGGGCGGAGGAGGATCCCGCTTCCGCCGCGGACCGCGCCAAAGGTCCCGTTAGCATAGATGCGTGAAGCATCGATACGCTTAACCACAATTAATTCTAAAGGTCGGCAATAGTCACAGCATTATTAATTGATAAAGTAATAATTATCATTATGAACAAAAGGAAAATTTTCGGTATTTTCATCGTCATCTTCGGCATAATTATGGTTGGCGGTAGTTTGGGCTACGAGGGTCCTTACAAAGCAATGGCGCCAATTTCCATGGGGCTCATTGTAGTAATAGGACTTCTTATGATATTTTGGGATAAAATTAAAACACGGTTTGGAAAAAAACCGCCACAGCCGCCGCAACAATAATGTTAAAAACTCCCCCAGCGGGGGAGTTTTTTATTTAATCGAAAAAATCCATTCTTCATAAGAATTA